>NZ_CP078067.1:803247-1125769 GCF_019195395.1 Kaistella faecalis | reverse complement strand
TCATCAAGTCCCATAGTCAGTAGGAACTTTATCTGATTCTACAACTTAAATCTACAATATTAGAATCCTTAATTTCCGCATTGAATAATAAGCTGTTTAATCATATTTTTAAGCAGAATTAGCAGCTTAAAAAGGATGTGATTCCTTAAAGTTAATGTGTTATGTGATCGTTTTTAGAAATACAAAGCTTGCTCCTTATAGTAAATAGCACTAAGCTTAATTAAAATCTGCTCAGAATTCCCCAGTGAATCTTAGTGTCGCCAAACCTTACAGCGTTACCGAATTCGTTTCCGTTCGAAATCTGAAAGCTCATTAAGCCAATCGGTAAAAAGAAATTGAACCCCAATCCCAAACTGTATAATTTAGGCTTTACATTTAAACTTCTATTGTTAAGTGCTCCATATTGCCCAAAAACATCAAAGAAAGCCTGATTGTTGACCAGGTAACGGTATTCTGCAGTTCCGAAATAGTAGAAGTCTGCCAGCAGTGCATTTTCATTAAAACCCCGGAAAGAATTCCATCCGCCAAGCCGCAGTAATTCATTAGCTGCCAGTTCATTTTGTGAGTTTATTAGAGCGGTTTCGCCCTTCAGATTTAAATAATGGCTACCTTTTAGATGAAGATTTCGCTCACCGGAGAAAAAGATATTATTTTGGGTTACGCTGGAGTTTTCTTTTGAATAATGAGTGGAAATATAGTCAGCTTCTGCGCGAATACGGATTTTATATATAAAAAGGTCTACTTCTGAAGGTTCGGTGTAATCATACCAAACACCTACCCCTTTTTTGGCGAAATCCTTTCCTTGTACGTAGAGGGAATCCATTACGGAAGAAGTTTCAAAAGTTCCCCGTAATCCAATTTTTTGGCGGTTACTGAGATGAAGATATACACTTGGCAGAAACTTCACGGTTGCAAAAGTAGAATCCTGACGGTAAATATTCATATTTAAATTCAGGCCGATATTTGACTGAAGCAAATAAGGTATGTCGGTTTTTACATCAAATGTCTGAGCTTTATCCGGATTTCTTTGCCAGAATATGTTTACTGTTTCAAAGCCGTTGAACATATTCCTGAAATTCATATTTAAACTTCCGTTGAGTGAAAATTTCTCGCTCTTATCGTTTCCGAATCCGATAACTCCATCAAAAGAATTCGATTTTCTTTTCTGCATGAACAGGAAAATCTGTGTAGAATCCTTTGTAAAAAGAGTTTGCGGCGGTTTGTCTAACAAAATAAAAGGATGATTTTGCAGGGACTGATTAATCTGAATTAAGTTTTTGTCGTCGTAAACCCTTCCCAGGAAGTCTTTATTTAGATTTTTTATAAAACGTTTCGGAACCTTATCGTAACCTTTAAGCACAAAGCGGTTTATTTTTCGCTGATCACCTTCTACGACTGTAATTTCGATCTGCGGAATGTTGTTTTTCATACCTAGAAATTTAGATTTAACCCGGTTAAAAGCAAAACCTTTATTCCTGTAGTCATTACTTATTTTGTTCTTAAGTGAATCTAAGTTTTTAGTGTAAAATTCTGATTTAAGTCCGGATGTTTGGGCGATATCTTCAGTGATCTTTACAACTGCTTCATTAAAATTTATGCCTTTGTCAAAATAAATCTCAGTTTTGCTGTCTCCATTAATTACTTTTTTAAGCTCTGTGAGATAGTAGCTGTTTTGGGACAGTGAATCCAGGAATTTTACAGCAGCCAAAGAGTCTTTGACTATCGTTTTTTTGTTATCCTGTACATCGATAAGCCAATATTCTTTCTGCTGTGCTTGCACAAAAAAACATAGAAATAAGACGATTATATGGAAAAGTGATTTCAATAAAGAAGTTTAAAAATTGGAACTCAATTTACGTAAGTTTATTATACAGATGAAATATATTTTTTGGAGGTTAACGCGTTTGTTTTTAATCTATATCATATATAATTGTGTTTCTAAAGGCTTTTGGTTTCGGGCTAAAAATTAATTCTTTACCTTTATTGCTTCAATCAATTGTGTAGAAATCCATCTTGTTGTCACCGTGTTTTTATGAAGAAAATAGGTTTGTTTTTCGGAAGTTTCAATCCCATTCATATTGGTCATTTAATTTTGGCGAACTATATTCTCGAAAATTCTGATATGGATGAACTTTGGTTTGTTGTAAGCCCCCAGAATCCTTTTAAAGACAAAAAATCGCTGCTCAAAGATCATAACCGCCTAGATATGGTGCAGTTGGCCATTAAAAATTATCCGAATATGAGAGCGTCAAGTGTGGAGTTCTCGCTGCCTAAACCCAGTTATACGATTGACACGCTGGCTTATCTTCATGAAAAATATCCCGATTATTCCTTTGCACTGATTATGGGTGAAGACAATCTGAACGGACTGACAAAATGGAAGAATTCTGAAAATTTAATAGCAAATCACCAGATTATTGTTTATCCGCGCGCTTTTGAAGGGGAGAAAAAAGATCATGAGTATTTGCAACACGAAAATATCTCGCTAATTAAGGCTCCGGTGATCGAGATTTCAGCTACAGAGATCCGGAGTATGATAAAAGCAGGAAAAAATGTGAGACCAATGCTGCCGCCGGAAGTTTTTGAATATCTCGACGGAAGCGCATTTTATAAATAGAAAGAGACCAATACAGTAAGAAATTATGAACATCATAGAAAATTTTTTCGCTAAATATCCTCAGGATAAAATCGTGAAATGGTTTAAGCAGGTATGTCTTGCGGAAGCAATTTCATGGTTTTTCCTCTTCTCGGCCATGGTATGGATAAGATACGATAGAGAGGGAATTCTGCCTACAATTTATATCATCATTGTAGGAAACATTCACGGACTGTTTTTTACATTTTATCTGCTGCTGCTGCTGCCTGCAAGGAAAATTTTTGAGTGGGATGACGAGGATACCGTTTTTGCACTATTGGCTGCTTTTTTTCCTTTTGCAACCATCTGGGCAGATAAAAAACTTGGCAGATTTGACAGAGAAGGAAATTAAATATTTGAATTTCTGAAAGAAAAGATATCATGTAAAAGTGGAAGTTAACTTCCACTTTTTTTTATGAGGCGTGTAACAAAAGCATGTCTTGTGTTGTCTAATTGATAGGACAGTAAATTTTTTATAAAATTATTTAACTGATAATCAGAACGATAAAAGTTGAATTAAATTTATTTTACTACTTTGTATTGCATATTACTAAAATAAATATATATCTTTGCAATGCAAAACTAAGAATTCAGAAAACTAATAATCAAATTAAGAAAGGAGGAAGAAAAAACTAATAACTGCTTAACTGATAACCAAATCAAAAACGAATAACCATCATCTTCCTTCTTTCTTTTTAAAATTTAACCATGAAAAAACTTATTATTTCACTTTCACTTCTTACAGGAATTATAACCTACAGTCAGGAGACACCAAAAACGGATTCTGCAAAAGTGCAGAATATACAGGAAGTTCTGATGACTAAGAAAGTCTTCAAAAAAGAAAGCGACCGGTTCGTATATGATATTTCAAATGCACCTGTTGCTAAAGGAAATACGACGTTTGATATTCTTAAGCAGACCCCTCTTATTTCCAGCACTGATGAGAGTACCTTAAAAATCGCAGGTAAAAATAATGCTGTAATTTATATTGACGGCAGAAAATCGAATATGGATGCCCAATCTCTGGCTCAATTTTTAAAAAATACTCCAGCTGAAAATATTCAGAAAATAGAAGTTATTACAATGCCTGGAAGTGAATTTCAGGTGGATGCTTCAGACGGAATCATCAATATTGTAATGAAGAAAAAAATGACTAACGGTCTTAACGGAAACATGAGGATGGCGAGTACTGCAAATATTTACAGCGACAACTCAGGCAGTTTTTCAGCAAATTACCGAAAGGATAAGTTGGGAGTCTCAGCCAATCTGTCAGGCGGCGAAAATATCAGAGCCCAGTCCTACATTTTGAAAAACGGAAACAGTAATGCCACTAACGAATCTGTAGGAGACATTGTTGATCCTAACCAAAATCTCGGCGGATATCTGAATATCGATTATCAACTGACCGAAAAATCCAATGTAGCGTTAACCTGGAATACCTGGGCAAACAAGAGTTATAATTCTACGGTAGACCTTTTTAATACCATTAGAACTCTGGAAGGTAATATTTGGAAGACCAATTATACGAGGTCCAAAAATAAAGAAGATGCCCGCTCGTACAACAACAGTCTGAATCTGAATTATGAACTGAAAACCGACAGCCTGGGAAGTAAATTGAATTTGAACGCCGCATACTTAAATTATAAGAGATTCCAGACGACTGAAAATAATACTTTTGTTTCCACAGCAAACGGAACAGATCTGTATAAATCAAAGTATGTGGAACAAAATCTTCCCCAACTGATTGATAATTTTTCCGGGATGGCAGACTACATTCAGAAGTTTAATAAAGATCTCACCATTTCTGTAGGAGGAAATTACAACAAAACCAAAACGGATAATGATACCAAAAGTATAACTTCAGTACTAAATGAAGACGAATCTTTAGCCGTGCTTTACGATGAAAACGGAATTTTATTAGATAATCCGAAAAATGAGCCGAACCATTTTCTTTACGACGAAAATATTTATGGCATTTATCTTACTGTTGAAAAAAAGTTCTCCGACAAATTCTCCGGAAAGGCGGGTACACGTTATGAAATTACCAAAAGTGTGGGAACCTCCGACAATGCACAGGATATAAGCCTTAGACGTATCGAACGTAATTACAGTAATGTATTGCCTTACATAAGTCTGAATTATGCGATCAACGATAACAATAATCTTTCATACGCGTTTTCCAGCAGAATGAGGAGGCCAAGTTTCTGGGAGATTAATCCTGTGAAGAATATTCTTACCGAGAACAATTATGTACAGAACAATCCGTTTGTAAAGGCTTCTTCATCTTACAATCATGAACTTACTTATATGTTCAAGAACTCTTATTTTCTTATTTTAAATCACTCTCTGCAAAAAGATGTCATCACGCAGGTTCCGTTGCAGGGAATTCCGGTTCGTGCCGATGGTAAGGAAGAAACGCGGAATCAACTCCGCTATATCCGCACCAATTTTGGCGATAAGCAGGAAATGTCGGCAATGTTCGGTATTCAGAAGGCTTTCTTCAAGCAGGCGTGGACTACCAATTTTAATATTGGCGTTCAGCACAACAGAAATAAAGGAAGCTTAAGTGTGGACCCTACAACCGGAGATATTTTCCCGATGTATACCAATAACACCAACTCAACAAGTTTTGTGATTCAGATGAACAATAATATCCGTTTGGATCAAAAGAAAACCTGGTTCGCAGGAATAAACTTCTTTTATGTTGACCAGCAGCAGATTGAACTCGGAATGCTGAAAGATCTTGCAAGTCTGGATCTGAGTATAAAAAAGATATGGAATGCCTGGACTTTTACCGTGAACTTAAATGACATCCTGAAAACAAATATTGTTGAAGTTGAAGATTATCAGCAGAACGGTAACTATAATTATGTACAGAACAATATGTACAGACAAAGTGTCGGTGCAAGTATTGTATACAATTTCGGGAACCAAAAGGTTAAAAAAGTAAGAAACATCGAGAATGCATCAGATGAAATAAAGTCCAGAACCAGATAAATTTTTTCTAAACTCAATTATATTTTCACAAAAAATCCTCGGAATTTTTTCCGGGGATTTTTTATTGAACCATTTTGTTACTTACTCTTCGGCAAAAACACTTCCGCCAACATGCATCTTGCGCTTCCCCCGCCATTTGTTTCAATTGTATTTAAATCTGAATGGATGATTTCGCAGTATTTCTCTATAGCTGATATCTGTTCGGCAGCCAGTGATTTATACGCGCTTTCGCTCATTACTAAAAATTTATCACCGTCGTTATTTTGTACCTGAAGCATATTCCCGGCGAACTGCTGCAGCTGATCTTCGGAGATTTCAATGATTTCTTTTCCGGACGATTTTATAACTTCTTGAACTTTTTCACGCTCCAGTTCATCATCAATACATTCCAGGCAAATCACCACAAATTTATCGGCCACACACATCATTACATTCGTATGATAAATCGGCAGTCTTTCGCTGCCGGCATTCTGATAGGAATGAAAAACAACAGGCCTGAAACCGAATTTCGTACAAAACTGTCGGAAAAGTTCTTCATCTAACCTCAGTGAAACAGAACCGTAAGCAATTTTATGGTCATGATCGAAAATCATACTTCCGGTTCCTTCCAGAAATTTTTCCTGATTTTCAAAGTGGGATAAATCATCGATTTCTGAAATTTCAAAACCATTATCTTTAAGGATTTCTAAAATATCAGTACGGCGCTCAACCCTTCTGTTTGGTGCAAACATCGGGTACAGAACAACTTTGCCGTCGCTATGGAAACTTACCCAGTTGTTTGGGAAAATCGAGTCGGGAGAGTGTGGCTCCAAAGTATCTTTTACTGTAATAACATTAACTCCTTTACTCTTTAATTGAGCAACAAAATTGTTGAATTCCTGGAGTGCTTTGGTCTGGGTGTCAGCATCTTTCTGCTCGATCTGAAAGTAATTATTTTCCGCTGTCTGGGAATTGTATCCGAAAGCGACAGGTTCTACCATCAGAACGGTGCTGGCTGTTTGCATAAAATAGGGTTTTTATTAGTATTGATCTGCTATTGAACAAAAATACTTAAATTTATAGATATAAAAAATCCATGTTAGAAATTGCCTGTTTTGAAATCACTTCTGCTGAAACTGCCTTGAAGTCAGTTGCCGACCGGATCGAATTTTGCGCTGATATCGCGCTTGGCGGAACTACTCCCGATTTCTATGAATTCCTTCACCTCAAAAGAACTTTTAATACTCCGGTTTATGTAATGATCAGGCCAAAAGGAGGTTCGTTTTATTATTCCGATGCCGAATTTACAGCAATGAAAAGCAGTATAATTACTTTCAGGGAAGCGGGAGCTCACGGTTTTGTATTTGGAGTTTTAAATGCGCACAGCGAAATTGATGAACAGAAGAATTCTGAACTTCTTACACTTGCCGGCGATGTCCCCTGCACTTTTCACCGTGCTTTTGACCGGACACCGGATCTGGAAAAATCCATTAAGACATTAATAAGGCTCGGTTTTAAAACAGTTTTAACTTCAGGCGGAAAACCCACAGCGATTGAAGGGAAGGAAAACCTTAAAAAACTGATAGAAAAATATGGTGACCGGATTGAAATCCTGATTGGCGGCGGAGTACGTTCAGAAAATATTTCGGAACTTAAAGAGTTTACCGGCGGAACAAGTTTTCATTCGTCCGCAATTTTAAAGTACGAGTCTTTTGCCAGCGATGACGAAATTAAGAAACTTAAAATGCAGAGTTCTTAGCGGGTTGATATTTATTCCCGGGCAAGAGGTAAGGTAGAGCAACGCAGCAGACCTCCCATCTTCGATATTTCGCGGTACGGAATTTCCTCCACCGTTATCCCCCATTCACCTCGAAGATGATTGTTCATTCTGGTAAATGAACTGTCGGAAACTACAATATTTTCGGAAATCGAAAAGATGTTAGGATTCATTTCGAACATTTCCTGCTTCGTAACATGGAAGCAGTTTTCTTCTCCGAAAATGTCAATCAGAAGCCTGTAATCGCTCTCATCCACAAAGCCGTCTTTATAGATGATACATTTATCTTTCCCCACCGGATTGAAAGTGCAGTCCAGATGTAAAATCCCCTGGAACGGATCAGTATCGTTTTTCTTCAGTTCAAGATCTATGATTCTTTTCTTTGGGAAATATTCTTTAAGGATTTCAATCGCATATTCGTTGGTCCTGGCGGTTTTAAAGTTTCTGTAATCTTCAGAGAAGCAGGTTCCGATGAACAGAAAATCATTCCACACAATCACGTCACCACCTTCGATATGAGCGGTGTCGGGCAGATTTATAATTTTCTTCCAGCCTACTCGCGCAAATATTTTACGGTACGCATCCTGCTCATCGTATCTGTCTTGAATGATATTAGAGATAATCATTTTATCCTCAATAACAAAGGCAACATCGCGGGCAAAAACCTGATTGTAATTTTCAATAAGATGCGGGCGGTAAACTTCCACGCCGTGTTTCAAAAGTACTTTTTCGAACTCGGTCATCTCGTGAACGATGTCATTCTCTTTTGGATAAGTCCCGTTTTGGAGTGAGTGATAAGACTTCGCATCGAAGCTTTCTTTTAGAGAATGTGGGGTGCCAATGGAATTTGGCATTCCGAGTACAACAGATTTAAGTTTTGAGGTTTCGTTATGGATATTGAGTTTCATAGTAAAATGTGATGGTCCCAAATTTAAACAAACGAATTGATTTAAGAAAATTTTTGATTCCGGTACATAAATCCTAATTTAAAAGAGTATCTCGCGCAGTGTGACAGAATGTCATTTTCTAACTTCAGCATAAAATTTGTATCAAATATGAAAATATAATTAAAATCTTATAATTGTTGTTAATTTTTAGTTAAAACTGAAACAGACCGCTTTTCGTCAATACTTATTAAGTGCTAAATTTGATGCAATAAACAAATAAGAAAAATATTTAAATAATTTATGAAGATGACAGATACTCTTAAAAAACTTATTCCCTACGCTGTTGTTGGGGTAATCTCCGGAGCTACAACTTTCGGAGCGATCAATTTTTTCAATGTGCAGAATGAGGATTCACAGTTCTCTTATTTCGCACCCAAAAACAGCGATGCAAAGTATGCATCGTTTAATATGACCGGAGTTGGCGATGACTTTGTAAAAGCATCAAAAATGACTGTTCCGGCGGTAGTAAGTATAAAAAATTATTCAAATAGAACCTCTCAACGAAGCGAACAGGATTTGTTTGATCAGTTCTTCGGCAATCCGTTTGGCGGACAGCCAAAACAGCAGCAGGTTCCAAAAGACATGCCTTCTGGAATGGGTTCCGGAGTCATTATTTCACCAGACGGTTATATTATTTCCAATAACCATGTAATAGCGGGGGCTACTAAACTGGAAGTGGTGCTTTCAAACAAAAAATCATACGTTGCAAATCTAGTGGGGACTGATCCGACTACAGATATCGCACTTCTGAAAATAGAAGAAAAAGGCCTGCCGTACCTTAATTTTGCCAATTCTGATAATGTGGAAGTTGGGCAGTGGGTGCTGGCAGTCGGAAATCCGATGGGTCTGAATTCTACGGTAACTGCGGGTATTGTTTCTGCAAAAGGAAGAAGTATTGATCTTTTAAGCCAGCAGTCCAGAACACCAATCGAAAGTTTTATTCAAACTGATGCAGCGATTAATCCCGGAAACTCCGGAGGTGCACTGGTGAACCCGAATGGCGAACTGATTGGTATTAATTCAGCGATTTCATCTAAAACCGGGTATTACGAAGGTTATGGTTTTGCAGTGCCTTCTAATCTTGCGAGAAAGGTAGTGGAAGATATTAAGCAATTCGGTTTGGTTCAAAGAGGATTTTTAGGAGTTGAGACCCTCGATCTTTCTGACCAGAGACAGGTTGCCAATTACAATCAACAGAGAAAAACCAATCTTAAAGCTGGCGAAGGTGTTTATATTATTAATGTTTCTGAAAAAGGAGGTGCCGAAAGTGCGGGTCTGAGATCTGGAGACGTCATTACAAAAGTTGACAACACCGCAGTGTCCAGCTATTACGATCTGTCATTCGCCGTTGGAAGCCGCAGACCGGGAGATAAGGTAGCAGTAACTTACCTTAGAAATGGCAAATCGAACACCGTAAATGTTACGCTGCGTGACCAAAAGGGAGGAACATCTTTCAGAAGTAAAGCAGATTTAACAGTTACTGAAAAAATAGGGTCAGATTTCGAACCTTTAAGCGAACGGTTTAAAACTGATTACGGTTTGAACAGCGGTGTAATTGCCAAGAATGTAGCTGAAGGAAGCGAAATGGCAAAGATCGGTGTTGTAGATAATTATATCGTTATTGAAGTTAATGGAAAGCCGGTAAATTCCCAGAAAGATGTTGAAAAAATTCTTCAGGGATACAGTGGAAACGTACAGGTGAAATATGTTGATGAATACGGAAGAATTACCACAAGAGGCTTTAAAATGCCCTAATTAAATAGTAAAAAAAAGAAACGCAACTTGATTAAGTTGCGTTTTTTTTGTGCTGTAGTTTTTTTAATCTTTTCTTTTTCCGTTCATAAATCACTTCTGTAATTTTACCTCCAATCCATGAAAAAGGGAAGAAAGTCAAAAAGATTAAAATCTTATAAAATGTAGGATGGTAAGGGAAAATAATAATATCGAGCATCGCGATGAAAAGCAAAATAAAGCCGATTAATATCGCGTAGGCTACCTTCGCATACTTCACAATAATTGCTGTAATAACGCCCCCCACAGTTGCAGCGATTCCCGATGAAATCAGGAGTGCAACATAAAAGTAGGGTTTGTTTTTCATCGCTTGCAGAAGCTGTTCCCAATGACCGAACGGAGCATACTCATCATAGGTAATCCATGATGAATTCAGTCTTACACCCAAAGAAATTATGAGCGCTGCAACAGCGAGACCTACTAAAACCGCAATGGTGTTCCGAATGAAATTCATTTAAAACTGATGTGCAATCATTGAAATTTCAATATCAACATTTTTTGGAAGACACGAAACCTGTACAGTTTCTCTTGCCGGATAACTTTCAGCATCCAGGTACGAGGCATAAATATCATTCATTACCGCAAAATCATCCATGTTTTTAAGGAAAATAGTAGCTTTTACCACATTTTTAAAAGTCAAACCTGCTTCTGTTAAGATCGCCTCAAGATTTTTCATCACTTGATGAGTCTCTTTTTCAATGCCTTCTTCAAGTTTACCTGTTTGGGGATTCAGTGGAATCTGCCCGGAAATGTATAAAATTCCGTTGGCAAAATTAGCCTGCGAATAAGGGCCAATTGCGGCTGGAGCTTCAGAAGTAGAAATTATTTTTTTCATAACAATAATATTGGCAAATATAAAACTAATGTTTAAACCTTTAAAATTTAGAAGGGAGCATTTGGTTGGGTAAAACTACGGTCCTTATATTTCAGGGCGTCGCGAAGGATATTCGCCTTGATTCCGATAAAGAAATCGTAGACTTTATACTGTCCATAAGGGATCCAGTTAAAATTGATGGTAAAACTTCGTTGATCGCGGGAAAAACCTAACTGAGTATTCGCAATTTCTTTTGAAATGACGTCGTAATACAGGTTTCCGGTAATATTCCAGAACGGCGTAAGCTTTATACTGCCGTCTAACCCCACGGATGCCATTTTATTACCAAAACGGGTCAGACTTCTGGTATAACTGTACTGAGCATTAATGTTTAAAGTCCAGGGCTGGCTGAACCGCGCATAATTATCATCATCAAAATAATAATCCTCGTTACGGATTTCACCTTTTTTATTGTATTTTTTAGATAGATCTTCTTTATCTTTCTTCTGGAATATTTCGCTGCTCAAAGGGTAAGAAAGCTGAGCATTGAAGCCCTGAACACTAAAGCGCCCAAAGTTTTCGGTCCGGATTCCGGTGTCCTCACCAGGTGCGAAAATAATTTGGTAAGGTTCCAGATTTAATCCGGTATTAATATTAAGTTTTTCGAAAACCGTGGTCTGTCCACTGAAACTGAAGATCGACCATTTATGCGTCGGCGCTGCAAAATTATAATTGGTGTTGAAATTTAAACTTTCAAAGATCTTAATCTTTTTGATGCCGGTAGAATCTTTTTTAGACCGTACTTTCATCTCCAAGTTATTATTCACCGATAAACTCAGCGCCTGAACCAGCCCTGAATTTGGTGAGCCGATGATTCCGCGGTCGAAAATCGAATAAGGAGTCATCTCTCCACGGTCATTAGCGTAATTTTTATAATAGCCAAAACCTGGTGTCGAAAAATCCGGAGAGTAGCTGAAACCAATTTGCGGCGTCAACATGTGACGAATTGCCTGTATTGACGAATTTTTCTTGAAGTTCAGCATTCCGTAAAGTACAGTCTGCAAGCTGGCTCCCGTGGAAAATGAAGAATAGCCGGCAATCTTTTTATTCATAATATCATCAACACGGTTGGTGATTGGGTTGTAACTTCTTGTGAGCGTTTTTGTCGTTAAAGCATTGTCAATATTAGCTGATAGCGAGAAGGTAAAATACTTTGCAATCGTTGTATTGGTGCCAAGTGTAATATTGTTTTTCAGGCCGGTCTGCATTTTATCCCACATTGCCGGGGTGAAAAGTTCGCCTTCGTTGGTCTGTACGTAATTATTAAAATTCAGACCTGTATTTACTGTAATGTTTTCAAGAAGACCCTGCCTTACGCCCGTTTTAGGTTTAAATAAATAAAACTGGTTAATAGCAACATTCAGCACCGGCAGTTTTAAATCTGCCAATCCGGTGGAAAAATTCTGTGAGTAAGATGAAGTTCCGGTAATCGTAACCGGAAGCGTGAGAAACCTTTTAACCACACTTACACTCGAGTTTTGCTGCGCGTTAAGATTGTTCTGATTGAATGCGTAATTATTGTTTACGGTATTGTTATAGAATTTATTACTCACCACATCTACTGACGCTGAAAATGTAAGAAACGGGTTCGCTTTACTGTCCTGCTGATGGCGCCACGCAATCCTGTACGTACGGCTTTTGGAATAATCTGATAAACCTTTGATTCCACGCACAGTGTTCCCCACATCTGCAGAAAAGTTCCCGGAGTAGCGGTAATTTTTCTTGTAATTCATTTCCGGCCGCAGATTCCAGCTTCCTTTAGTATAAATGTCTGCAAGAATTTTCAAATCAAAATGTTCCCCGATAGGTTGATAGTATCCAAGGGAATTCAGGAAAAACCCGACATCCTCTCTTTCTCCAAAACTTGGAATCAGAATTCCTGCGCTTCTTTTATCTGAAAAAGGAAGTATCGCAAAAGGCATGATGAGTGGGGTGGGTACCTGCTCTATGTACATCTGAATCGGTCCCGTAATCACTTGCGATTTGTCTTTCCCTTTAATCAGTTTAATGTTTGGCGCGAGCAGATAATAATCGGCAATCGTGTCTTTTTTCTTGATGAAATATTCGTCGGTTGTATATTTTCCGCGACGCATGAAGAAAACAGAATCGTTGTATTTCTTGGTCTTTTCAGCGATAATTACGCCCTCGCTTTCTTCTGTTCTTGCGTTGAAGGCAATTGCCTGGCGGGTTTTGATATTGTAAGTAAACTCGTCGTATTCGTATTTTTTACCGCCCTGTACCGCAACTGCCGGATTTTTTATTCGTCCCAAAGAATCGAGTTCACCTCTTGCAAAAATCATCGATTTATTCCAGTCGATGGAAATATAATCGGCGTCAATCTGCATATCCTGATATTTTACCTGCGCCTTCTTATTAAGATAGGTCATCTTTTTGGGTATATCATTACGGATGTTGTCGGCTTTTGTTTCTACCACAGCTTCAAGTTGTTCCTGAGCAATAATAATTGTATCTGCCTTACGAATAGTATCATTAACTATCTTATTTTCAGGCAGAATTTGAGCATGCGTATGTGCTAAAAAACTGTTAAAAATTAGGATAATTAGAATTTGTAATATATTTTTGAAGCCGGTTTTGACCAAAGCGATATTTTCTGTAATTTGTGGTCAAAATTAGCATAATTTTTAAAATGTAATGATGATTGACTATAGTTTTTCTTTTAAAAAATATTTTTTCTTCTTTTTCATCCTTTTTTTCTCAATTACAAGTGCTCAGAAAAAATTCACGGTAGTTTTAGATGCCGGACATGGGGGATCTGATCATGGCGCAAACCGCAATTATAGTGAAACGGGGACTTTGCGGGAAAAAGACGTAACTCTTGCCATCGTTTTGAAATTGGGAAGAATGCTGGAAAAAAACAAAGACTTTAAAATTATTTATACCCGCAAAATCGACGAGTTTCCGTCACTTACAGAGAGAACTACTCTGGCAAACAGGAGCAAGGCGGATCTTTTCGTATCGGTACACTGTAATGCGAGCACCAAGACTGCACCGTACGGAACCGAAACATTTGTGCAGGGACCAGATCAGAATAAAACAAACCTGGAGGTGGCAAAAGCAGAAAACGATGTAATTTTTCTTGATGAAAGAGACAGGGAAATGTTTGCTTCCTATGATCCTAAATCACCCGAATCCTTAATTGCGCTGAAAATTCAGCAGAGCAAGTATTTGGAAAGCAGTCTGCTTTTCGGCAGTTTTGTAGAAGGGAATTTCGTAAAAAAGAACAAAAGATATTCGCGTGGTGTTAAGCAACAGAATTTACACGTTTTAAGGCTTAACGCCATGCCGTCTGTATTGATTGAGACTGGCTTCATCAGCAACTACGATGACGCCATGTATCTGGCTTCCGAAAAAGGACAAACAGAGATTGCAGAAAGTATTTATGATGCAATTACCGATTATAAGAAAGCGATTGACAGAAATGCCACTGCAGCACCTAAGGCCGAGCCGGTTCCTGAGGAAAAACCTCTTAAGAACGATTTCAGAATCTTACTGATGTCTTCGCCTTCGAAGTACAATTCTGGTGATCCTGCGCTGAAAGGGCTTAATTATGTTCTTCCAATTAAGGAGAATGGGCTGTATAAATATTACTATGGCACAACCAACATGGCATCGGTGCGGGATAATAATCTGAAAACGGCTAGAGATGCAGGGTTTAAGAATGCAACATCCATCTCATTCATTCCTAACCAAAAGTTGGGAATAGGCTATTATACTTTAGAAATTGCGGTAAGTCCACAAAAGTTGAGTTCTAACTCAGCGGTGCTCAATACGCTTAAAAATGTGAACCGCGTCAAAGAAAACGGAAGTTTTTATTATACCTACGGAAAATTTTCAAGTCTGGAAGAAGCGGTTAAAGAGCAGAAAGACATCGAGTTGAAGGGTGTAAAAAATACAGTTATTCAAAAAGTATTGAAATAACGTGCGCAGTAGTCTTGCAGGATTGAAAGTAAATTTATATTTTTGCAGTCCTCAAAACAAAGGCCTATTCGTCTAGTGGTAAGGACTCAAGATTTTCATTCTTGCAACAGGGGTTCGATTCCCCTATAGGCTACAAAAGATGAAAATTTAAAAAAAAAATTAAAAACTATTTGGTGCGATAAAAATATTTTATATCTTTGCACCCACATTTAGGAAACGATATGGCAAATCATAAATCAGCTCTGAAAAGAATCAGACAAAGCGAAAAGAAAAGATTAAGAAACAGATACTATCACAAGACTGCTAGAACAGCTTTGAAAGGTCTGAGAAATGAAGAAGATAAAAAAGTTGCAGCAGAACAGTTGCCGTTAGTGATCTCTTTGTTGGATAAATTGGTGAAGAAAAACATCATCCACAAAAACAAAGCTGCTAACTTGAAAAGTAAATTAACTAAGCACGTTAATAAATTAGCGTAACCTTATAAAAGACGCACGGCCCGTTCGTCTATCGGTTAGGACCTCAGGTTTTCATCCTGGTAAGAGGGGTTCGACTCCCCTACGGGCTACTTAACTTCCGAAATTAATTTTTCGGAAGTTTTTTTATGTTTATATTTGATAAGTTTTTATTTTATGAAGATACTTATACTTAACGGTCCAAATCTTAACCTTCTCGGAACCCGGGAACCTGAAATTTACGGAGATGTTTCTATGGAAGATTATATGAAAGATCTTCAGACTAAATTTCCCCAGCATGAAATACACTATTCTCAGTCTAATGTAGAGGGCGAAATAATTAATGTGATTCAATATGACGATTTCGATGCTTTGATTGTGAATCCGGGAGCCTTCACCCATTATTCTTACGCAATTGCAGATTGCCTTAAAAATATTTCGAAACCTAAAGTAGAAGTTCACATCAGCAATATTTACAAAAGGGAAGAATTCCGGCAAAAGTCGGTTACTGCATCGCATACGGATGGTGTCCTCAGTGGTTTCGGGCTGAAAGGATATGAGTTGGCTATTATTAGTCTAGGAAGTTAAATCCTAATAATACATCGCATAAAATTAAAGTTTTGAGCGCCTGCATTATTTTATATTTTATAAGAAGGAATGATTCTTGCAAATCCAAAAGCATAAACTATTATGAAAAAAATGCTTCACCTACTAACTTTTGCTGTACTTGCTTCCTGCGCTAAAGAAAAGGAAACTGTAGAAGTGCAGAACGCTACCGAAAATGTGATTAAGTCTGTGGACAGTTCACGAACTTCTACCATGCAAAATGCTGAATACGCGCCAGCATTTAAAATTATTCCTCTAGATATTGCGCCGGAAAAAGGTCGTTCTGTTTTTACGCAGGATGGCAAAACGCTCTTCTATTTTGACCAAAACTCCAATAAAGGTGTGATAAGAATTGACGGAACGGATTACGTACTCGACCGTTTTGACTTCAATGAAAACAATTACTCGCTATATGGCAATGGGGTAGTAATAGAGGCTACTAATGGCGATTTTAAGGAAATGGTAAGCGACTGTCTACACGGTAACTTCCCAGAGGTAAAGGTTTCAGTTAACGGTAAAGTTCTTAATCTTGTCAACATAAGTCTTCAGGACTGTCCCGCGTACTGATTTAAATCTCCTCATTATCCGTCCACTGTGATTCATCGAATGACTGGCTGTCTTCCGCAAGAAGTTCGGCTTCACGCTCCAGAGATTCCTTCACGGTGAAAGTAATTTTATCTTTCAACTGTTCTTTTGCGAGTTTCTTTACCATCGCTTTATCTATCACCATGAATCTTTTTCCCAGTCTTCTCGCTGCATAGGACCGCATACCTGTAGCTTTTAAGATGTCTACTGCCATGTCTACTGCTGTCCCTAAAGTCTCCCTGTAAATATTGTCAACGCCGTTGTTATAGAAATCGTACGCATCGAGCCTGTTCTTTGCACGGACAAATATTTTCAGTTGCGGATAATTTTTCCGGGCATATTCCAGAATAAATTTATTCTTTTCAGGATCGTCCAGACATAAAATCAAAAGATCGGCAGTTTCTGCACCGGCAGACCTGAGAATTCCGGGTTTAGTGGCATCTCCAAAATAGACCTTAAAATGATTTGACTTCAATAAATTAACCCTTTCGGCATCGTTGTCCAGAACCGTTGCCTGTATTCCGTTTACGCGCAGCAGCCGCCCAACAGTACTTCCAAAATGACCGAAGCCTACGATAATTATTTTGCGCTCTTTAATAGGTTGTATCGTCTCAGAATCATGAGTATCTGTAATGAAATGAGGTTCTATCAGTTTTTCATTTATAATGAGTAATACAGGCGTAACACACATTGTAATGGCAGTTATTGCCATAAGTTGTGCGTTGAGTTCGGGATTGAGAAGATATAATTTGGTGGAGTAGTTTACCAGTACAAAAGAAAATTCCCCGATTTGCGAGAGTGCAAAAGCTACGATTAAATTCTGATTCAATTTAAGTTTAAAAAATTTACCCACCCCAAACAGTACTGCGAATTTCACGATGAGTACAATCACCGTGGTAGTGAAAATGAACATTGGATCCTTTAGGATTACAAAAAAGTTTATGGTCGCGCCCACACTGACAAAAAACACTGCCAGAAGAAGACCTTTAAAAGGCTCAATCTGGCTTTCTAATTCGTGCCGGAATTCACTTGTAGCAAGCATCACTCCGGCGAGAAAAGCTCCCAGCGCAGGACTCAGACCTACCGATGCCATCAGTTCTGAAACACCGATTACGAGAAACAGTGATGAGGCGGTAAGCAATTCATTCATTCCGGAACGAGATACATAGCGTAGAAAAGGCACAAAAACATACCGTCCCAGGATTATGAGAATTAAAACTCCTATAATAATTGAAAAAGGTTGAAGCCAGTCGGGCAAGTATTGCAGCAGGATCTCATGCTCATTATCTTCGGGTCTTTTTGCCAAAACCGGTAGAAGTGCCAAAATCGGAATGACCGACATATCCTGAAAAAGCAGGATGGAGAATGATGCTTCGCCGGCATCGGTAAGGAAGATATTTTTTTCTTTTAGAGTCTGCAATACTATCGCGGTGGATGAAAGCGCAAAACAGATTGCGGTTACCAAAGCCTGATCTGTTTGCCATTTCGCAAAATAGAAAATCCCAAAAAGAACAATTATTGTAATAAGCATTTGGCTGAGACCCATTCCGATAATTTTCTTGCGGATTTTCCAGAATTTTTTCGGTTCAAACTCAAGGCCTACAAGAAAAAGCAGCATGATTACACCGAATTCTGTCGCGTGCATAATATCATCAGAGTCTTTTCCTGTAAGTTTCAAACCGAATGGGCCAATAATAATTCCACCTAGAATAAATCCGATAACTGAACTGAGTCCCAACTTTCGAACAAGCGGAACCATAATAATCGCTGCACCCAGAAATATGAGGGCGGTCATTGCCAGTGAATTTTCGCTCATGGTGTACGCAAGGTTTTCCGGATTTCTGTTGTATATTTTGCTAAATCTACCTCTGTTAATTCGTCGGCGTTATGTATCGCCAGTATTTCCTTTACTTGTATGCCGTTTACTTTCAGGGAAAGAATAAGGAATTTCATCAGCTCCGGAACCGTGGTTGTATAAAGTCCGTCTGGAGAATAATTTTCTTCTTTGCCACCTAAGGTTACAATTATGAAAGCATCTTTATTCTGTAACGGATGATTCTGTTCCGCCATCCATTTGATATCGAAAACTTCGTCAATCCAAAGTTTCAGAAGCGGAGGGCAGGTGAACCAAATCAATGGGAAATGAAACACCAACCTTTCATATTCACGGATTCTCTTCCTTTCGCGAAAACTTGCAATATGAAAATCTGGATATTCTTCGTACAAATCTTTGAAATCAACATTGTCAAGATTATCATAGGCTTTTACTAACTCTGCATTGGCATGTGAGTATTCGAAATGAGGATGTGCAAAAATGATCAGCGTCTTTTTCACCAACTAATGTTTTTATAAAATTATGAAAAAATCAAAATCATAACTGTTTATCACTGAAAATTATTCTTATTTTTGAGATATGAAGGTAGTACAAGTCGTTTCAGATCATCACGCTAAAATATTTCTGAATTTCCCTGCAGCACTTTTTGCTGATGACAAAAACTACATCCGCCCGCTCGATAAAGACATTGAGGCGGTCTTTAATCCCAAAAAAAATAAATTTTTCCGCTTTGGTGAATGTGAGAGATTTCTCTTCTACAACGAAAAAAATGAAACCATTGGTAAGATTGCAGTTTTTATTAATAAAAAATACCGACAATCACAGCCAACAGGCGGAATAGGTTTTTTCGACTGTATTAATGATCAGAACGCCGCCGATTTCATATTTAATTTTGCTAAAAACCGCCTTCAGGAAAAAGGTATGGAAGCGATGGACGGACCGATTAATTTCGGAGAGCGCGACCAATTCTGGGGTCTTTTGATCGATGGCTTTTCGGAGCCGCTGTATGCCATGAACTATAATGCCCCTTATTACCAGGAGCTTTTTGAGAATTATGGTTTCAAAATCTACTTCAATCAGTTGTGTTTCGGTAGAAAGATTCATGCATCTGTAAATGAAAATTTTGTCCGTATGCATGATAGAATTTCTAAAAACCCCGCCATTTCCGCTAGAAGAATGAAGGTGAATGAGCTGGAAAAATTTGCTGCGGATTTCACGGAAGTTTATAACAGAGCCTGGGCCAGTCATGGAGAAGGCAAACAACTTACTAAGGTACATACCTTAAAACTTTTTACTACACTTAAGCCTGTAATTAATGAGCATATTTCCTGGTTTATTTACGAAAATGAAAAACCAATTGCAATGTGGATGAATATTCCCGACCTGAATCAATGGTTTAAATTTCTCGACGGAAAATTTGGATTATGGCAAAAACTGAAATTTTTGTGGGTGAAGAAATTCAAAACCAACAAAAAAATGGTAGGATTAGTTTTTGGAATCGTTCCCGAATGGCAACGCAAAGGTATCGACGGATATATGATCTGGGAAGGCACGAAACATTTCCGGAAAACCACGCAGTTTGAAGACTATGAAATGCAGTGGATTGGAGATTTTAATCCGAAAATGATCAGGATTGCCGAGAATCTCGAAACAGAAGTTACCAGAAAATTAGCAACTTACCGATATCTATTTGACAGAAACAAAGAGTTCGAAAGGCATAAAACGCTTTGATTCTAAAAAGCTTAGTTGAACTTCACGTCACGGATATTCAGGTAGTAGGTAATATTGCCTTTCCAGTGATTTTCTTCTGCGGTGAATGCGATATCAAACGATTTCTCCCTGAACTCTTCAGCATATTTTCCAAGTTTAAAGCCTACGCATTCGATATTTCTACCCGATGATTCCTGGCGGATGTAGAATTTAATGTGACTGTTGTCTTTACCCATTGTTTTGACGTAGCCGGCAACTTTTTGGTTTTTCAAGACTAAAACAGGTTTCATATTGTGAGGTCCGAATGGTGCCAGTTTTCTGTGAAAGTTAAAGAAATCCTTGTTGAGGTCATCGATCTGCACAACTGAATCAATTTTTATACTGGGTTCTTTTTGATGTTCCTGAATTTTTTCGGCAACTATTTTTTCGAACTTTTCCCTGAAGAGTTCGAATTTGGCTTTTTCCATTGAAAGTCCGGCAGCTGCAGGATGTCCGCCGAATTTCAGGAAAAACTCAGAGCAGTTTTCGAGTGCATCATGCACGTCAAAATCAGCAACAGATCTTGCTGACGCCACCATTTCGCCGTTATTCCCATCGGTAAAAACCAAAGTGGGCTTGTAATAAGTTTCAATAAGTCTGGAAGCTACGATTCCGATAACGCCTTTGTTCCAGCTTGAACCATAGACTACCGTCGTGAAATTCTGAAGCTGGCCGGTTTCCTCGACCTGTAAAAGGGCCTCGGTTGTGCTGCTCATATCCATTTCGCGGCGCGAATCATTCAATGTAATGATATCGTTCACTATTTGCTGAGCCTGTTTCAGATTGTCTGATACCATCAGTTCAACCGCAGCTTTCCCGTGTGAAATTCTTCCGGCAGCATTTATTTTGGGAGCAATTTCAAAAACAATATTGGAAATTTCAAAAGTGGCCAATTTGTCTTCCGGGATCAGCATTCTTAATCCTAAATTACGGGATTTGCGCAATACTTTCAGTCCCTGTTTTGCCAACACCCGGTTTTCTCCGGTCATAGAAACAATATCTGCTGCGATAGAAATTGCAAGTAAATCTGTAAGTTCAAAAAGTTCTGCCTCGGGAATCTTATAAATGGTATTTAATCCCTGACAAAGTTTAAAGCCAACTCCACATCCTGAAAGTTCCTTGAATGGATATCTGCAGTCATTTCTTTTAGGATCGAGAACAGCTACTGCCTTTGGAATTTCTTCTCCAGGTAAATGATGGTCGCAGATAATAAAATCCACTCCGCGTTCTTTAGCATATTCAATTTTATCGATTGCTTTAATGCCACAATCCAGCGCAATAATTATAGAGAAACCATTTTCTTTTGCGAAATCGATTCCTTCTGTGGAAATTCCGTACCCTTCAGAATTTCTGTCGGGAATGTAAAAATCGAGATATTTTTTATCTACAATCTTGCTGAGGTAAAGGTACATGAGCGCAACAGCGGTGGTTCCGTCAACATCATAATCGCCGTAGACCAAAATTTTTTCGCCATTTTCAATTGCTGTCGCAATACGGTCTACAGCAAGCTGCATGTCTTTCATGAGGAAAGGATTGTGAATATCGTTGAGGTTGGGTTTAAAAAATTCCCTTGCTTTTTGATAGTTATCAATTCCTCTGAGAACGAGAATTTTGGATTCAAACGTGCCAAAACCAAGCGAGGAGCTTATTCCATCAACAATATCTTCATCTGGTTCAGGTTTGTATATCCACTTTTGACTCATAATCTCACAAAAATACAAAAAAAGGATGGAAGAGGAGCGAGGGCTTAAAGCAAAAAAACCGCTCAATATTTTGAACGGTTTTGTTTGTTTTAGAGTGCTTACAGTTTAAGAATACATCTGCTGCTGAAGTTCTTTTACTTTTTTATCTGCTAGATATTCGTCATACGACATTTCACGGTCGATGATACCTTTTGGAGTTAATTCGATGATTCTGTTACAAACTGTCTCAAGCATTTCGTGATCATGAGAAGCCAACAGAACTGTTCCTTTAAAATTGGTTAATGAGTTGTTGAGGGTTGTAATACTCTCCAAATCCAGGTGATTCGTTGGTTCATCTAATAAAAGGACATTTGCCTTCTGTAGCATCATTCGCGAGAACATGCAACGCATTTTTTCACCGCCGGATAGTACGGTACAGGATTTTAAAGCTTCATCACCGGAGAATAGCATTTTTCCCAGGAAACCTCTCATGAATTCCTCATGTCTTTCTTCATCGTTTTTTGTAAACTGTCTTAACCAATCTACTAAATTGATGTCTTCCTGAAAGAAACTGGTGTTATCCAGTGGCATATAAGACTGTGTAGTTGTAATTCCCCAGTTGAATGAGCCTTTGTCAGCAGTAGTGTTGCCACCAAGAATTTGGAAAAAT
Organism: Kaistella faecalis; assembly: GCF_019195395.1. Classification (NCBI taxonomy): domain Bacteria; kingdom Pseudomonadati; phylum Bacteroidota; class Flavobacteriia; order Flavobacteriales; family Weeksellaceae; genus Kaistella; species Kaistella faecalis. The sequence continues at coordinate 1,103,252 of NZ_CP078067.1, read as the reverse complement.
TCGGTAATGGCCAAACTGTTTTTAGACAGGATTGCTACTTTATCACCTTTTTTAAGGTTCAGATCGATATTGGAAAAAAGAAGTTCACCGTCCTTGGTTTTTTCAAGGCCTTTTACCTCCAGGATCTGGTCACCGGCTTCACGCTCTGTATCAAATATAATGGCAGGATATCTTCTCGAAGATGGCTTAATGTCATCGATGTTCAATTTATCGATCATCTTTTTTCTTGCAGTTGCCTGTTTTGCTTTCGCAACGTTAGAAGAGAATCTTGCGATAAAGTCCTGAAGTTCTTTCTTCTTTTCCTCTGCCTTTTTGTTAGCCTGCTGACGCTGTCTTGTAGCCAACTGAGAAGCTTGATACCAGAAAGTGTAATTACCAGTGTAAAGATTTAACTTAGAATAATCTAAATCCGCAATGTTGGTACATACTGTATCTAAAAAGTGACGGTCGTGAGAAACTACAATAACGGTGTTTTCGTAAGTTGAAAGGAAATCCTCCAACCATGAAATCGTTTCGATATCCAGGTCATTGGTAGGTTCATCAAGAATTAAAACATCGGGATTCCCGAATAATGCCTGCGCAAGAAGTACCTTTACTTTATTTTGGTTCTCGAGTTCACCCATCATTTGATAATGCATCTCGTCTTTAATTCCTACATTTGAAAGCATTGTCATCGCATCGGATTCCGAATTCCAACCTCCCATTTCGTCATAAATAACGCCAAGTTCGCCTGCTTTGATGCCGTCCGCATCCGAAAAATCTTCTTTAGCGTAAAGAGCATCCATTTCTTCTTTGATTTCGAAGAGTTTTTTGTTTCCTCTGAGTACGGTTTCTAATACTGTGAAGTTATCGTAAGCAAAGTGATCCTGTTCTAAAACAGACATTCTTTTGCCGGGCTCAAGGGAAACGTTACCAGTGGTTGGGTCCTGCTGGCCAGTAAGTATTTTAAGGAAAGTAGATTTACCGGCTCCATTAGCGCCGATGATTCCGTAGCAGTTTCCTTTGGTAAACATGATGTTCACTTCGTCGAAAAGTACTCTTTTTCCGAATTGTAATGATAAATTAGATACTGTTAACATATAGTTTTGTAAATTTGGCGCAAAAATACGAAAAGAAATCGGGTTTTGCATTCGATTTAAATTTTCAGTTAAACGGAGGTGATTCACCTCTTTAAGATTATGAAAAATTTCGTTAAAAATTCTTAAAATTAACATTTATATCCGGCAAAGGTTTTTGCACTGAAATGAAGATAGAAAAAACAGTTAACATTTTCAATAAGCGGGCCCGATTCGAATATGAAATTTTAGAAGAAATCGAGGCTGGTATGGTGCTTACGGGTACAGAGATAAAATCTTTGCGATCTTCTAAAGCAAGTATTACGGAATCGTTTTGTCAGTTTATTGATGGGGAATTATACATCATCAATATGATGATTGATGAGTATAAATTAGGAACATTTTATAATCATAAAACAAAAAGGGAACGGAAATTGCTCTTGCACAAAAGAGAGCTGCAGAAGTTTGAAAAAAAACTGAAAGATGTTGGCAACACTATAATTCCTCTTAAGTTATATATTAATAACGCAGGGAAAGCCAAGATTCTTATCGCACTTGGGAAGGGTAAAAAACTCTTTGATAAAAGGGAAAGTATCAAAGAAAGAGAAAATAAGAGAAATCTTGATCGTATATTAAAGAAAAGTTAAAAAAACTCTAATATTCTTTGTTTATAACGAAAAATTATATTTATTTTGCATTATCAATTATTTAATCATTTAATTCTATGAAAAATCTAAAATTAGGAATTTCAGCATTGGCACTTACTGTTGCCTCTACTGTTTTCGCTCAGACGACCAGCAACCCGTGGCTTATCGGTGTTGGTGCTCACGGAGTAAATCATGTTGCAGCTGGAGGACAAGTGGGAGACTTTTTCCCACGTGCTTTTGGCGGTGGAGATGGTGGCGAGTTGTATAATATCGACAACTTTACAATTACACCTCCCCTTTCAAAATTAACTGTTGCAAGAAATTTAAACAAGTACTTAGTTCTTGATTGGCAAACTTCTGTAGGGAATGTTGACAATAAGAGAATCGGAATGGGGAAAGAATTCTTCCTTATGACAGGTTTAGGTCTTCAGTTCAAATTTAACGGACTTTGGAATGAAGATTCTTGGTTTGATCCTTATTTAAGAGTAGGTGCAAACTATTTGAGACATGATTATTCAGGTGTAAACTTCCCATTAACTGATGTTAACGGACAAACCTACTTAGGGTTTGCAGATAACACACCTTCAACTCAGAGAAGAAAAGATCACTTTACTGTAGCAACAGGATTAGGGTCTAACTTCTGGTTAACTAAGAATTTCGGTCTTGGTATCCAAGGTGATTATGTATCAACTCCAATTGATAAATCTGATGTCGCTAACTTCTGGCAAGCTTCTGCTTCCCTATTGTTTAGATTCGGTAACACAGACAGAGATAAAGATGGTATCTTAGATAAAGATGATTTATGTCCAGATACTCCAGGTTTACCTGAGTTCCAAGGTTGTCCTGATACTGATGGCGACGGAGTTCCAGATAAAGATGATCAATGTCCAGATGTTGCTGGTCCAGTTGAAAACAACGGATGTCCTTGGCCAGATACTGATGGAGACGGTGTTGTAGATAAAGATGATGCTTGTCCAGATGTTGCTGGTCCTGCTGAAAACAATGGTTGTCCTTGGCCAGATACTGACGGAGACGGAGTATTAGACAAAGATGATGCTTGTCCTACAGTTCCAGGTCTTGCTCAATACAACGGTTGTCCAAAACCTAAATCTGTAACTGCAACAGAAGTAGAAGCTGAATTGAAAAATATTTATTTCGATTTCAACAAAGCTACTATCAAAGCTGAATCAGGCCCAAGATTGGATGCTGCTGCTACAATTATCAAAGCAGATCGTGGTAACTACTTGTTAGAAGGTCAAACTGATAAAAAAGGATCTGAAGCTTATAACCTTAACTTGTCTAGACAGAGAGCTGCATCAGTAGTTGCTGCATTAGACGCTAGAGGTGTTGATCCAAGTGATCTTAAATCAATCGGAGTTGGTGAAGCTAAAGCTGTAGTTCCAGAAACTGCAACAGACGCAGAAAGACAACAAGATAGAAAAGTAGTTGTAAAAGCAATTGAAGATGCTACAGAATGGGCAACTTATCAGAAATCTGATATTCCTGTGAAGAAAGCACCTGTAAAAAAGAAAAAATAATTAATTATTTTTCTAGATAAATGAACGCTCTCAGTAATGGGAGCGTTTTTTTTTGATATAAATTCATTATTTTTGCAATTATTAATTCGTTAAAATTATGGGACGCGCATTCGAATACAGAAAAGCTTCAAAAATGGCCCGATGGGATAAGATGGCCAAAACGTTTTCAAAAATTGGAAAAGATATAGCACTTGCAGTTAAAGCCGGCGGACCTGATCAGGATACTAACCCCGCGCTGCGCCGATGCATTCAGAATGCAAGAGGTGCCAACATGCCAAAAGACAACGTAGAACGTGCGATCAAAAAAGCCAGCGGTGCTGACGCAGAGAACTATGAAGAAATTACCTACGAAGGTTACGGCCAGGGAGGTGTCGCTTTTTTTGTAGAATGTACGACAAACAATCCCACACGAACCGTTGCAAACGTAAGAGCGATCTTTAATAAATTTGATGGAAACCTAGGGAAGAACGGAGAACTGGCATTTATTTTTGACCGAAAAGGAATCTTCTCTATCGATAAATCTTCAATTAAAATGGAGTGGGATGATTTTGAAATGGAAATGATTGATGGCGGAGCCGAAGATGTTGAAAGTGATGATGAAGAGGTAATGATTACAACCGCATTCGAAGACTTCGGAACGCTTTCCCACAAACTTGATGAGTTGGGTATTGAAGTTAAAAGTGCCGAATTACAGCGAATTGCTAATAATACAAAAGAAGTAAGCGAAGACCAGTTCAAGGCAAATATGAAAATGCTCGACCGTTTCGAAGAAGATGACGATGTACAGAATGTTTTCCATAATATGGAAATTACCGATGAATTAATGGAAAGTATTTAATTCACGGTATCCTCTAAGAATAAAAAAAACTCAAAGATTAGCTTTGAGTTTTTTTTATTTTTATCGCTGAAGCAAGATGTCGTCAACATCATTCATCCGGTTCATTACTGACCGTGCGTAAGAACAATGCGGATAAATTTTCCAGTTATTTTCCCGGGCGAATTTTATTCCTTCTTCCACCAGGTACTTTCCCATACCCCGACCTTCAAATTTTGGATGAACCAACACAAATGAAATAATCAGTTTGCTATCGTCAGGGAAAATCGTGTAGGTAAGTCTTCCGATTTCCTCTTCATCGTTGTTCAGGGTAATTACTCCGCCGTTTCCGGATCGTTTATTTTCGTATTTCATATCTTTTTCTTTTTTGGATATTTAAATATACTGAAAATTTTAATGATCCTTCCCGGTGTAAAAGTTATAATCTTTAATGATGACATTAATGAACTGCCTTTCGGTGAATTTTACCGAGTCTGGCTCTAACTTCAGTATTTCCTTAATTTTATTAGAAAGCTTCGAGATAACCTGTCTGTCATCAATTTTAAGGGCCTTCTGGTAATTTTCTTTGATAATCCTAATGTCGTTGTCGGAAAGTGCAATAACCTGCGGAAAAACGGGTTTATAATCTTCTTTAAGATTTTCCAGGATCGTATGAGAAATATTGACTTGACTTTTCAGCGAAATAACAGCTGTGCCCGAAGCGATGTCTCCTAAACGCTGGTTGTTTTTCGATACAATCATGCTTATTAAGCCGATAATTCCTGAATTTGAGAAAACATCAATAAGACGGAAAAACCAGCGCATCAGATAATCGCCGAAACTTGCCTGAATACCATCTATTTTTACCACCTTAATTTTCATAAGTTTCTTCCCGAAAGTCTGTCCTTCCATCAAACTTTCGCAAACCAACGTGTAGATATGAATCGGAAAAGTAATAAGAATTATGATTGCCATTCTCGACCAGCTATCAAACTGATCCAACAATTGTCCCAGGTTAAATAACCGAAAAAAAACGAAATACATCAAAAGCACATAAGCAGCTTTTATTAATAAATCTACAAGAAAAGCCACTATTCTTTCGCCGATACTCGCTGTATTGAAATTTATGTTTACATTTTGTGAAGTATTTATAGCGATGAGCGACATATTTTTATTATTTTAGCTTCGTATGAGAGAGGTTGCATTTATAAAGCAAAATAAAGAAAAATGGTTGGGAATTGAGCGCGTAATTGAGGGAAAAATAAAAAAAAATCCTGATGATCTTTCGTCGATGTATATTAACCTGGTGAATGATCTTTCCTTCTCGCAAACTTACTACCCAAAAAGCAAAACCACCGTTTATCTTAACAATCTTTCCTCCCTTATTTTTCAGAAAATTTATAAAACCAAAAGAGCAGAACAAAATCGGCTGCTTTATTTTTATAAGACTGAAGTTCCTCTCCTTATGCATCAGTACAGGCGTTATCTGTACTACGCTTTTGCTTTTTTCATTCTTTTTACTTTAATAGGTGTTATTTCGGCGTATTATGATAAGGAATTTGTAAAAATTATTCTGGGTGAAGAATATGTAAATAAAACCATTGAAAATATCCAAAAAGGAAATGCTGTCGGGGTTTATCAGCAGGGATCTAATTGGGGAAGCACGATTGCAATTACTTTCAATAACCTTAAGGTTGGAGCCATTCTTTTTCTCTACGGAATTTTTGGCGGCGTAGGAACCCTATTCGCGTTGCTGCAAAACTGTATTATGCTGGGTTCTTTCCAGTACTTTTTCCACGAGCACGGGGCATTGAAAGACAGTGCAAAAGGCATCTGGGTTCACGGTGTTTTCGAAATCTTCAGCATGGTAGTAGAAGCGGGTGCGGGATTAATCCTGGGTGCATCTATTTTGTTTCCTAAGACTTATTCGCGTTTCAATTCATTTAAAATTGGGTTTAGAGATGCGTTCAAAATATTTTTAAGTACCGTTCCATTTACTATTATTGCAGGAATTCTCGAAGGATATGTTACAAGATATGCACTGCAGATGCCAGTTTTTCTTAATATCCTGCTCATCTTTGGATCCCTTTCTCTTATTGGTTTTTATTATTTTATTTATCCATATATTGTTTCAGCAAAAACACCATTAAGCCATGCAGTTTTACCAGAAAAGGAACTTCGGAACCATCGTAAGTGACACTTTCACTTTTTTTAAAGAAAACGGAAAAAATTACTTCAAAAATTACATTTTTATCAACGGACTGTTGCTGATTCTTATGGTGGCAATTTTCGTTTTTGGATATCGCGAATTATTTTCTCAGATCCTGGGATCAAATACTGCAGGCCAAAGTTATTACTTTGAGGCTTATTTTGCGGAGAACGGCGTCATGCTTATCATTGTTTCCTTGCTGGTTTTTATGCTTTTTATGCTTGTAACAATGGTCTCATATTCGTATCCCATTTTATATTTAAAAAGGCTGAGCGAAACCGGAAATAAAAACATAAAAGCTGATGAGTTGCTAAGGGATCTAAAAAACGGTTCCGGAAGATTTTTAATACTTTTCCTGGGGTTAATTTTTATTGTTACTCCTTTGGCGGCTATTGTTATTGGGTTTTCTTATGTTTTAGTTTTGTTATTAATAGGTGTGCCTCTGTTGATTTTGGCGATGCCGACGCTGATGAATGTTGTTAATTTTTTAATGTTCGATTACCTCCATACCCGAAAAGGTTTTTTCGAATCTTTAAGTTATGCCTTAAGATCCCAGTTTTCTTATCAGAACACTAATGAAAAATCACCTTTCTGGAAATATTGGGGATCGACATTAATCATGTATTTAATTATTCAGATAATTATGTCTGTTTTCACGGCAATTCCCATGGTCATTTTGATAGGGACGATGTATACCACTCAGCAAGCTGGTGGAGTGCAGGAAAATCCGTTTGCCGGAACATTGGGCATTCTGTTTTTCTTAATTTATGGTGTTGCAATTTTAGGGTCGTTCTTATTAATGAACTTTATGTTTGTAAGTTCAGGACTGCAGTATTACGACAGCAGAACAGATCTTCACAGGAAAGTTGGATTTACGGAAATCGATACCATTGGCACTAATGCAGGGTAAATTCACATTTTTATTTTTCATCATCGCTTTCTCCTTTCTGTTTTCTCAGGAAGGGAAAATTCCCGTGTCTCCCGATATCGATATTGTAGATTCAGCTGCAGTTTCTTTAGAAGATCAGATGGTTTCCACAGATTCTGTGTTAAAGCTGCGTCAGCCTACAGATAATGTGGTCTTTCCTAAAACATTTGACGCGAAATTTCAATCTGCATATCAGGGCGAAGAATTCGATTACACTAAAATAAAGCCAAGAGAATCTCTCTGGCAGAAAATGCAGAAATCAATTAAGAGAATACTCGAAGCGGTTTTTGGAGATATCGATCCGAATAAAACTGGCGATTATGCCGCAATCATTATGCGGGTTTTTGCCATTACCATTATCGGATTTGTTCTTTATTTCTTAATCCGTTTTTTAATGACCAAGGATGGGAATTTCTTTTTCAGCAGGAAAAACAAAAAAGTTGCTATCACGGGAGAGGATCTGCATGAAAATATCCACGATATTAATTTCGCTGAGGTAATCAGTTCTTTCGAAAAACAGAAAGATTACCGTTCGGCGATCCGTTACAGGTTTTTAATGGTGCTGAAAAATTTGGCTGATAAAAAGCTCATCAACTGGAATCCCGAAAAAACAAACAGAGATTATTTCGCAGAACTTAAAAATGCTGATTTAAAAGACCGTTTCAGTGAATTGATCTATATTTTCGATTACGTTTGGTATGGCGAATTCGAAATTAATGAAGACAACTATAATCATTTTAAAGAGAAATTTTTAAAATTTAAAGCTTAAATTTTTTGAACAAGACTTTCAAATTATACGGTATTATTTTCCTCATCGTTTTAGCGGTGTTGGCTTTGCTGGAGGTTAATAAAACGCATATCACCGATTGGCGGAAGAATTTTGATGTCGATAAAAAGACTCCGTTCGGTTTATTCGTTTTCAATAAAGAAGCCAATCGCATTTTTGATAATAAATTAAAGAAAGTTCAGCATTCCCCTTTCGATTATTATAAAAACAGCAAGAAAACTCCGCATAATATTTTGGTAATAGTGTCTGAAATTGATGATGTTTCCTGGGACAAAATTCTTGATCAGGTGGAGAACGGATCTGATTTAATGCTTTTTTCTGAAAGGTTTCCTAAGTATTTTTCGGAGGGTTTTGGTTTTCAGGTTTTATATGAAGCTTATGGTGAGAAGAACGTGTTATCGCTCACCGATAAAAAATTTGTAAATGATTCATTGGTTTTGGATAAACTTCCGTCCGAAAGAGGTTTTCTGAGAATTAATGAGGCCGATGAAATTTTAGGCGGAAATGTAACCTTAAAGGGCAATCACCGCGCTAACTTCATTAAAATAAATTACGGCGACGGAAATATTTATCTGCACGCCGAACCTTTGGTTTTAACGAATTATTACTTACTGATTCCGGGGAACGAGAAATATGTGCAGAATGTTTTTTCCTATCTGCCAAGCCGGGAGACTATTTGGTTTTCAGAAAAAAATGAAACGTCTACGGAATCATCCTCTCCAATGCGTTTTATCCTTTCGAAACCTGCACTCCGATACGCCTGGTGGTTGCTATTGGGCGGACTGGTGCTTTTCGTTATTTTCAATGCAAAGCGGAAGCAGAGAATTGTTCCGGTTATCGAACCGCTCAAAAACAAATCGGTCGAATTTGTGAAAAGTATTGGCAATTTGTACCTTCAGGAAGGCGATTTTCACGATATGATGGCTAAAAAAGCACAGTTTTTTCTGAATAAAGTAAGAATGGATTTACTCATTGATACCCAAAATCTGGACGGAGATTTTACTCATAAACTTCAACTGAAAACAGGAAAAAGTCTAGAAGAAATCAATGAAGCGGTAACGCTGATCAAAAAAGGGCAGGATCCGTATGCCAGCGTGATGAAGGAGGATTTAATAAGAATGAATCATTTATTGGATCAAATTTTAAAATAATTAACGCTAAAAGGATTCGTGATAAGTGCGGACAATTTTGGTAAAAAAAACAGATATGGATAACTTAGAAAATATTCAGGAAAATACAGACAATGTTAATTCTGCACCGGAATTTCACTCAAGAATTGATATGACTGAACTTCAGCAAAGTTTGGAAAAAGTAAAGACTGAAATCGGAAAAGTAATTGTCGGCCAGGAAGCGATGATAGAGCATCTATTGGCAGCTCTTTTGTCCAACGGTCATGTTTTGATTGAAGGCGTTCCCGGTGTTGCGAAAACCATTACGGCAAAATTGCTTGCGAAAACGATAGATGTCGGTTTCAGCAGAATTCAGTTTACGCCGGATCTGATGCCTTCAGATATTTTGGGAACTTCTGTTTTCAATGTTAAAAATTCTGAGTTTGAATTTAAAAAAGGTCCCATTTTTTCAAATTTTATTTTGATTGATGAAATCAACCGTTCGCCTGCAAAAACGCAGTCTGCGTTATTTGAGGTGATGGAGGAAAGGCAGATCACGATGGACGGAACGCAGTACGAGATGCAGGAACCGTTTCTTGTTGTTGCAACGCAAAACCCAATCGAGCACGAGGGAACTTACCGTCTTCCTGAGGCGCAGCTGGACCGTTTTCTTTTCAAAATAAATGTTGGTTATCCCAATCTTTCGCAGGAAGTCGAAATCATTAAAAACCAACACGAAAATAAGCTGGAAGATAAAACCGATGCCGTACAGAAAGTAATCACAGGAATTCAGCTGAAAAATTATCAGGATATCGTAAAAAACATTCTTGTTGAGCCGCAGCTTTTGGAATATATCGCTAAAATTATTGTGAACACAAGAGAAAATCAGTTTCTGTATTTAGGAGCTTCACCGCGTGCAAGTTTGGCTTTGCTCACCGCTTCCAAAGCTTTTGCGGCAATCCGTGGAAGAGATTTTGTAACTCCGGAAGATATCAAAGAAGGAAGCTATGCCGTTCTACGTCACCGAATCATGGTTTCGCCGGAACGAGAAATGGAAGGTTTAACTGCTGATGAAATCATCCGTCAGATTTTAGAAACCATTGAGATTCCACGATAATCTGTGCGTGAACTTTAATAAATGAAAAACCTTTACCTCAATAACCGTATTTTCTTCCTGCTTTTCGGAGCGGGATTTACTTACGTTTTGGCGTTTTTCTTTCCGGTTTTGATGTGGGCAGCTCATGGATTTTTAATTCTGATTTTTATCGCAACTATTATTGATTTTCTGTTGCTTTTTAATCAGAAAGACGCGGTCTTGGCGCAAAGAATTCTTCCGGAGAAATTATCAAATGGCGACAGAAATTCTGTAAAAGTAGATGTGAAAAACACTTATCCTTTTCAGATCAAAATTAAGGTGATTGATGAAATTCCATTTCAGTTCCAGAAGCGTGATTTTTTAATTGAAAGAACCATTGAAACCCAAAAAAATGTATTTTTTGAATATTTTCTTGAGCCTAAAGAAAGGGGAGAATACAGTTTCGGCAACCTGAATGTTTTTGTAAAATCACCGGTTGGCTTGGTTTCGCGAAGATTTACCTTTCAGAAAGACGCAGTTCTTCCAAGTTATCCTTCATTTATTCATTTACGAAAATATGAACTGATGGCCTTGCAGAATGAATTTTTATTGGGCGGAATTAAAAAAATCAGGAAGTTGGGTCACACGATGGAGTTCGAGCAGATTAAAGAGTATGTTCCGGGAGATGATGTGAGAACAATCAACTGGAAAGCAACATCGAAACGGAATCAGTTGATGGTCAATCAGTTTCAGGATGAAAAATCGCAGCGGATTTTCATGCTGATTGATAAAGGAAGAACCATGCAGATGCCTTTCAATGGGCTAAGTCTGCTAGATTATTCAATTAATGCAACCATGGCTTTAAGTCATATCATCCTCAAAAAAAGTGACCGCGCCGGAATGATGACTTTCTCCAAAAAAACCGAGAATAAAGTTGCGGCAGATAACAAATCGGGACAGCTGAAAAAGATATCTGAAGCTTTGTATAATGTTCAGACTAACTTCTACGAAAGTGATTTCAGCAGGCTATATCAGGATGTAAAATTCAGTATTGGGCAGAGAAGTTTAATTTTGCTTTTCACTAATTTTGAAACGCTTGATGCGGTAAACCGTCAGATGAAATATCTTCGCGGAATTGCCAGGAATCATTTGCTGGTCATTGTATTCTTCCAGAATTCTGAATTGCAGAATCTCATTCATAAAAATCCTGAAAACATGCAGGAAGTATATGACGAAATTATCGCGGAAAAACTGGAGTTTGAGAAAAAACTGATCATTCAGGAACTCCGGAAATATGGAATTTATACCATTTACACGCTTCCCGAAAATTTAAATATCGAAGTCATTAATAAATATCTGGAAATAAAAGCGCGCGGGATTTTGTAATTTTGTGAGGTAATTAGGTACTATAACAGCTTGAAAAGTTTTTAAAATTTAAATTAATGAAAATCACTCTCAACAGAATTAACGACGATTATTTATTCGAATGTGCAAACCAGGCCGGCAACAAAATCCTGCTTGATAATACGTCACAACCCAACGCACAGGGAGTTTCTCCAATGGAAAGTGTTTTAATGGCTGTTGCAGGATGCAGCGGAATCGACATGGTTTCTATCCTGAAAAAACAGCGACAGGAAATTACCGCTTTTTCAGCAGAAGTTGAAGGCGAACGTGTTCAGGTGGATGAAGCGAAACCTTTTAAATCTATCACAGTAAAGTTTTTTCTAAAAGGAGACATTGATCCTAAAAAAGCTTTGAAAGCCGCAGAACTTTCTTTTGAAAAATACTGTTCGGTTTCCAAAACCATTGAGCCTAACGTTACGGTAGATTATGAAGTGTATGTTAACAGCGAAAAAGCATAAAAAAGTCCGTAAGTTTCTACAACCTGCGGACTTTAGCTATGTTCTCATACAATCTCTTGAAGTAAATGTCTACGACATTTTTGGCTTAATGAGTTTGGCTACGGTTGCAGTCCATCCTGTTTGGTGAGAAGCACCAATTCCCATTCCTGTATCGCCGTTAAAATATTCATTGAACATGATGTAATTCTTGAAATGTTCATCATGATTAAGGAGTTTGTTTCCGCCATTAAAGGCACGTTCGCCATTTTCGTTCTGAAGAAATATCGAACAGAGTCGTTGGCTCAGATTGTCTGAAACAAACTCAAGATTTCTCATCTCTCCGCTGTTCGCAGGATATTCTATCTGAAGGCTTTCACCGTAGTAATAATGGAATCTCTGCAAGCTTTCGACAATCAGGAAATTGATTGGAAACCAGATCGGTCCGCGCCAGTTGCTGTTCCCGCCAAACATACGGCTGTCGCTTTCTGCGGGCGTGTATTTTACGGTAAAATTCTGTCCGTCAACGGTGAACTTAAAAGGCTCATCTTCATAAATTTTAGACATGGAACGGATTCCATAGTCGGAAAGAAATTCTTTTTCATCAACCATTCTTGCCAAAACCCTTTTAAGTCTGGTTTTTCGTAAGATACTTATCAGATGTTTACCGCCTTTACCTTCAACTTCCCAATGCGAAACCAGATTTGCAAGTTCTGGTTTGTTCTTTAGGATCCAGTCCATTCTTTTGGTGAAATTCGGGAGCTTTTCGAGGGTTTCGTGCTCGATAATCTCTACCGCGAACATGGGTATAAGTCCTACGATGCTTCTTAGTTTTAAGGAGATTGAGTCACCGTCATTTAATTGTAAAACGTCGTAGAAAAAGCCGTCTTCGTCGTTCCACAGCCCGCCTTTTGCACCCCCAATGTTTTCCATTGCTTCGGCAATATAAAGATAATGTTCAAAAAATTTGATGGCCATATCTTCGTAAACCGGATTATAAAGCGCAAGTTCCATTGAGATCCGCATCATATTCAGCGCGAACATCGCCATCCAGCTGGTTCCGTCGGCCTGTTCCAGATGATCCCCATTTTTAAACTGCATATTTCTGTCGAAAGCGCCAATATTATCAAGTCCCAAAAAACCGCCTCCAAAAACATTGTTTCCGTTCTTGTCCTTTCGGTTTACCCACCAGGTAAAATTAAGGAGCATTTTCTGAAAAACACTTTCCAGAAAAGGAATGTCGGGCTTCCCGTTCATTTTCTCATCAATTTTAAAAACCCTGAAGGTAGACCATGCGTGAACCGGCGGATTTACATCGCTGAAATCCCATTCATAAGCAGGTAACTGCCCATTTGGGTGCATATACCATTCCTTCGTAAGCAGTTTTAACTGATTTTTAGCAAAACCCGGATCGAGCAATGCAAAAGGCACACAGTGAAAAGCCAAATCCCACGTCGCAAACCAAGGATACTCCCATTTATCGGGCATCGATATAATATCCTTATTCTGCATATGCCGCCATTCCCGGTTTCGGACAAAATGATCGAAATTCCGCGGCGCATCATATTTCGGATCACCTTTCAGCCATTTCGAAACGTTGTAGTTATAAAACTGCTTGTTCCATAAAAGTCCGGCGAAAGCCTGGCGCTGGATGTTTTTTTCTTCCTCGTTTCTGATGTCGCACTGTATTTCCCCATAAAAGTCTTCAGCCTCATTTTTTCTCAGGTTAAAAATATAATCAAAATCAAAGAACGCATTCTCCATATCATGCGGACTTAACCTGAAATCAAAGCTTTTGCTTTCACCCGCCTCAAGTTCTGTATCAATAAAGAAGCTTGCTTTTGTTCCGTTTTTATCAGGATTTACTGTATTGTGGTTCCCGTGCACTAAAAAGTCATTAATGCCGTCTTTGAAGAACTTCGCGTCAGATGTTAGACTTTTAATTTTTTCGTAGTTGGTCTCATTGTCGCAGAATAGTGCTTCGGTATCAGGATTTCTGGAATAAAATTTCGTCTGGGAAATGGAATCGTGCTCAATATCGATAACACCTTTAACTGAACTTTTTAGTTGTGGCTGGTAAGTTCCATGACCCCAATTCCAGTTATTCCTGTACCACAGCGTCGGAAGAATTACCAATGGTGCTTTTCTTGTGCTTCTGTTAACCGCGGTTACACGGATGGCAAAATCATCATGATTGATTTTTGCGTACTCGATAAAAAGGTCGAAATATTCGTTTCTGTTCAAAATTCCGGTATCAACAAGTTCAAATTCCGGATCGCTTTTTGATCGGCGGGCATTTTCGTAAATCAGCTGTTCGTATGGAAACTGTTCGATAGGATACTTGTAGATCATCTTCATATAAGAGTGTGATGGCGTATTTTCTAGATAATAGAAGATTTCTTTGATATCCTCGCCATGGTTTCCCTCATGATTACTGAGCCCGAAAAATCTTTCCTTAATCATTTTATCCTTGCGGTTCCAAAATGAAAATGCAAAGCACAAAAGCTGCTTATCATCACAGATTCCCGCAATTCCATCTTCATTCCAGCGGTACGCTCTGCTGATAGCGTCATTATAGGTGGTATGCCCCCACGCATTTCCATTGTGGCTGTAATCTTCCCTTACAGTTCCCCATTGTCTGTTGCTCACATACGGACCCCATTTCTTCCATTGCTCGTCAAGCATTCTCTCTCTTTCAGCTATCATATTACAAATTTCAGTTGCGAAATTATGAAATAAAAATCTTTCCCATTTCTCTCGCGTTTAGAAAAAATACCTTACTTTTGCTGCAGATTTTGTTCATTTACATATTGAAAATGTTATCAAGAAAGGTGGAGAGATAAGACTCTATGAAACCTTGGCAACCCTTCGGAAACGGAGAAGGTGCTACATTCTTACCCAATTTGGGTGAAGATAACAGAAACTTTTTTTACCATTCTCAGGTAGCATTTTCAATTTTAATTTTATTATAAATTGAAAACTCCGCTACAAAATATCATTCTTCAAAACTTTAAATTAAAATCAGGAAAAATCCTTGATATTAATTTGTCCTACCACATTTTCGGTCGTGATTTATTTTCTGCACCCATTATCCTCATCAATCATGCCTTAACCGGAAACTCCAATGTGTCGGGCGAAAAAGGCTGGTGGAGAACATTAGTGGGCAAGGAAAAAATTATTGATACCGAAAGATTTACTGTAATCTGTTTCAATATTCCGGGGAATGGTTTTGACGGAATTTTAATTGAAAATTACGAGGATTTCAAAACAGTAGACATTGCCAATATTTTTTTAGAAGGTTTGAATTTCCTAAATATCAACCAACTTCATACGCTTATCGGCGGATCTTTGGGCGGTGCAATTGGTTGGGAAATGCTGACTGTTGAGCCAGATTTGGCTGAGAATTTTATCCCCATTGCCTGCGATTTCAAAACTTCAGATTGGCTTCATGCCCAATGCCTCGTTCAGAAATTTTTACTTAATCAAAAAGAGGAGCCTTTGCAGAAAGCCAGAATTCACGCCATGTTATGTTACCGGAGTCCGGAGTCGATGAATGTCCGTTTTAAGAATGAATTTGATACAGAAAAAGAAATTTTAAAATCGCACGACTGGCTCAACTTTCATGGAAAAAGTTTAAACGAGCGGTTTAGTTTAAGTGCGTATCATTTAATGAATCATCTTTTGATGAGCATTAACGCTGATACAAGAGTTCTTAAAAACATAAAAGCAGATATCCATTTAATTGCTGTGGATTCCGATTTGTTTTTTCCTGCTTTTGAAATAAAAAAATGTTACGGTCATCTCATCAAAACCAAAGGAAATACTTTTTACCACGAGATAAATTCAATGCACGGGCACGATGCTTTTTTAATGGAATATGAACAGCTGAACGGAATTTTAGAAAAAATAATTAAGTAAAAATGACAACGAATAATAATCAGATCAAAGTGTTGAAAAACCGCGCGATCATCAAATTTGAAGGTAAAAATTTCCTCGGTGAAGTAGGCGTGGACGGAAGAATTTTCAAAGCACTGACGTATGCAAGAATTAGTGTCGGAGTAATTTCGCAGCAGGCAATTGAAAACGGAATCTCTGTTTTGGTAAGTGATAATGATGCGGAAAATGCGGTGAACTGCTTAATTAACGAGTTTGAAGAGGAAAGAAAATCCGGAAAAGTAAGTATGATTTACAGCATTAGTAATGTTTCTGTGATCGGTTTTGTTTCCAAAGATTTCAATAAAATCATGTCTGAACTTGCCCGAAACAACATCTTCCCGCTGATCCTGAATCAGGTTGCAGCCGAAAACCGCGTGAATATTGTGGTCACCTCTTCACAGGACGAAAAAGCAAAAAATATCATCGAGGCAGAAATTTTCGCGAAGCCCAAAACTGTTCATCTTGCAATTATCGGTCACGGAAATGTAGGGAAAACCTTAATAGAACAGGTTTTGGAGAATGCCGAAGAAATCAGAAACAGAAAGAAAATTGATCTGAAAATTGTTGCGGTAGCCAATTCCAAAAAAATTGCCCTTAATAAAGCAGGTTTTAATGAAAACTGGAATGATGAAATTCTGGTGGCAGAACGCCCGTCAAAAGTAGAAGAATTGATTTCTTTTTCGCAGCAAAATCAGCTGGAAAATCTGATCGTTGTTGACAATACAGCGAGCAAAGAATTTGTGAAAAACTATCCGGTTTTGGCGGAAAACGGTTTCGATCTGGTTTCCTCAAACAAAATCTTCAATACACTTCCCATTTCAGATTACCGGAATTTCCGCCACATTCTGGCGAAACGGAATAAAAAATATCTTTATGAGACCAATGTCGGTGCAGGTTTGCCCTTAATTGACACCATTAAACTTTTGCATTTGTCGGGCGAAAATATCACAAGGATTAAAGGCGTGTTTTCAGGTTCACTGAGTTATATTTTCAATAATTTTTCAGTGCGTGACGAGAAATTTTCAACCATTCTGAAAGAAGCAATGGAAAAAGGGTTCACCGAACCGGATCCGAGAGAAGATTTATCCGGAAATGATGTTGCTAGAAAACTGCTGATTCTCGCAAGAGAGCTTGATTTAATTAATGAATTTAAAGACATCGACGTAGAAAACTTAGTTCCAAAGCAATTAAGAAATATCAGTAATTCTGAGTTTTCTTCGAAGTTAAATGAACTGGACGAAATCTTTGAAAACATCAAAAATGGCCAGGCTGAAAACCATGTTTTGCGTTTCGTTGGTGATTTACATGGCGATCTGCAGCAGGAAAAAGGACTTCTGGATGTGAAGTTGATTTCCGTCCCGGCCAACTCTGCGCTTGGACAGTTAAAAGGCTCTGATTCTATATTTGAAATCTATACCGAAAGTTATGGCGAAAATCCGATCGTGATCATGGGAGCCGGAGCCGGAGCAAAAGTTACCGCAAGAGGAGTTTTCGGAGACATTTTAAGACTTTCAGAAAATAAATAAGAAATAAAACCACTCACAATAATATGTCAGAACATTTTGAAACCAGCGCAATCCGCATTCAGTCCGAACGTTCACAGTTTGATGAGCATTCCACACCTATATATCTAACTTCAAGTTTTGTTTTTGAAGATGCAGAAGATATGCGGGCGAGTTTTGCGGAAGAAAAGCAGAAAAATTTATACAGCCGTTTTTCAAACCCAAATGTGAATGAATTCACCGAAAAAATGGTAAAACTGGAAGGCGCCGAAGACGGTTATTCCTTTGCAACAGGCATGGCGGCAATTTATTCCACATTTGCAGCGTTGTTGAATTCCGGTGATCATATTCTGAGCTGTCAGTCGGTATTCGGTTCTACGCACACGCTTTTTACCAAATATTTCCCAAAATGGAATATCGAAACAACCTATTTTAAAGCCGACGAAACAGATCTGGAAAAATATTTAACTCCAAATACAAAAATTTTATATGTCGAAACGCCAACCAACCCGGCCATTGAAGTTTTGGATTTAGAATTTTTGGGAAAATTTGCCAAGAAGCACAACCTGATTTTCATCGTTGATAACTGTTTTGCGACGCCTTATCTTCAGCAGCCGATAAAATTTGGGGCAGATTTGGTGGTTCATTCTGCGACAAAATTAATTGATGGGCAAGGCCGCGTTTTGGGCGGAATTGCAGTCGGCAGAAAAGATCTGATCCGGGAAATATATCTTTTCGCCCGAAATACCGGACCCGCAATGTCGCCTTTCAACGCCTGGATTTTAAGCAAAAGTCTTGAAACGCTTGCGGTTCGCGTAGAAAAACATTGCGAAAACGCACAAAAAATTGCCGAATTTTTGGAAACTCATCCCAATGTCTCCTTGGTGAAATATCCTTTCCTGAAATCGCATCCCAATTACGGGATTGCTAAAAATCAAATGAAACTGGGCGGAAACATCGTTGCTTTTGAAGTGAAAGGAGGCATCGAAGCCGGCAAAAACTTCCTGAATAAAATAAAAATGTGTTCCCTGTCCGCAAATTTGGGTGACACCAGAACCATTGTTACGCATCCTGCTTCCACAACGCATTCCAAACTTTCTGATGAAGAGAGAAATGAGGTGGGGATTACCGCAGGCCTGGTGCGCTGTTCCGTAGGTTTAGAGCATGCGGACGATATTATTGAGGATTTAAAGCAGGCCTTAGATTAGAAGTAGCAGAATGTTCAGGAGCAGGAATATTCCCGCTCCGAAGAACGACCCGTCCCGCTCTTCGCTATATCTTTTTGCTTTAAGAGAAATGTGTTTTCAATGGAAATTCTTTAAAAAGCAAAAAAGGATGCCGCTGCGATCGGGGCTAAAAATAAATTTCAGTTCTTCGATTCAAACGAAAAAAAACAGTTCCAAAAGGAACGACCGATACTACAACGTTAGAATTTATTCTAATGAAAAAAATAATAAAATGAAAAATTCAGAACATTTATATAAAGCGATTTCCGAACGAATCCTCGTGCTCGACGGAGCGATGGGAACGATGCTTCAGCGTTACAAATTTGAAGAAGAAGATTACCGTGGCGAAAGATTTAAAAACTGGGAACATCCTTTAAAGGGAAACAATGATTTACTTTCGCTTACGCAGCCGCAGGCAATTGAAGAAGTTCACCGCAAATATCTCGAAGCCGGTGCGGACATTATCGAAACCAACACTTTTTCCGGAACTACTATTGCCATGGCAGATTATCATATGGAGGATTTGGTGTATGAACTCAATTACGAATCTGCAAAAATTGCAAGAAAAGTTTGCGACGAATTCAGGGCAAAAAATCCGGAGAAACCTCGATTTGTCGCAGGTTCTATTGGGCCCACCAATAAAACGGCAAGTTTAAGTCCGGATGTTAATGATCCCGGTTTTCGGGCGATTACTTTTGATGAGTTAAGAATTGCTTACAAACAGCAGTCAGAAGCGCTTTTAGATGGCGGCGCAGATATTCTTTTGGTAGAAACGGTTTTCGATACGCTCAACGCCAAAGCTGCTCTTTTCGCCATTGATGAAATTCAGGACGAGAGAAATATAAAAATTCCAATCATGGTTTCCGGAACGATTACCGATGCTTCCGGTCGAACTTTAAGCGGACAAACTGCAGAAGCATTTTTAATCTCAGTTTCACATTTAAATCTTTTAAGCGTTGGTTTCAACTGTGCTCTTGGTGCAGAACAGCTTACGCCGTACTTGGAAACGCTTTCCAGTAATTCCGAATTTTATATTTCAGCCTATCCCAATGCCGGACTTCCAAATGCTTTCGGGCAGTATGATGAATCACCGGAATTTATGGCGGAACAGATTAAAGAATACGCCGAAAAAGGTTTAATCAATATCATCGGTGGCTGCTGCGGAACCACGCCGCCACATATCAAAGCAATCGCTGATTTGGTGAAAAATTATGAACCCAGAAAAGTAGTTTTTAGTGTGTAGTGTTATGTTTTTAGCTTTAAAAAATCACTTATGAGTTTTCAGGATTTTACCAAATTAGAAGTTTGGATTTCGGCAAGGAAAGTGACTAATTCCATTTATAATATTACCAAATTATTTCCTCAATCTGAGATTTTTGGTATTACAAATCAGATGAGAAGAGGCGCTGTTTCTTTTCCTTCCAACATTGCCGAAGGTTGTGGGAGAAGCACGACAAAAGGGAAATTAGTCTTTTTCTATATTGCAAGAGGTTCTCTTTTCGAACTGGAAACCCAGCTTTATATTTCATTAGATCAAAAATTTATCAATGAAATCACTTTCAGTGAGGTTCTGGAAGAAATTCAAATCTCAAAAAAATTGCTGAATGGTTTTATTAACTACTTTAAAAAATTAGATGATGCAAAATAAGGACGAGCTATATACCAAACACCAAACACCAAACACCAAATACCTAAAATTATCCGGTCTCGAACCTTTAATTATAACGCCCGAATCCAATTTTATTAACGTGGGGGAAAGAACCAATGTAGCGGGTTCTAAGAAATTTCTCCGTTTAATCAAAGAAGAAAATTTCTCGGAAGCACTCGATATTGCACGGCATCAGGTTGATGGCGGAGCACAGATTCTCGATGTAAATTTTGATGACGGACTTCTGGACGGAAAAGCCGCCATGGTTAAATTTTTAAACCTAATTGCTTCGGAACCGGATATTTCCAGAATTCCGATCATGATTGATTCTTCAAAATGGGAAATCCTGGAAGCCGGTTTACAGGTTGTTCAGGGAAAATGTGTGGTGAATTCCATCAGTCTCAAAGAAGGCGAAGAAGAATTTAAAAATCACGCAAAGAAAATAAAACGTTACGGCGCTGCGGTAATTGTAATGGCTTTTGACGAAAACGGACAGGCAGATAATTATGACAGACGGATTGAAATCTGCAAACGATCTTACGATATTTTGGTCAGCGAGATCGGTTTTCCTTCGGAAGATATTATTTTCGATCTCAACATTTTTCCCGTTGCCACCGGAATGGAAGAGCACCGGAGAAATGCACTCGATTTTATTGAAGCCACAAAATGGGTAAAAGAAAAT
Organism: Kaistella faecalis; assembly: GCF_019195395.1. Lineage (NCBI taxonomy): Bacteria > Pseudomonadati > Bacteroidota > Flavobacteriia > Flavobacteriales > Weeksellaceae > Kaistella > Kaistella faecalis. The sequence continues at coordinate 1,082,258 of NZ_CP078067.1, read as the reverse complement.
CTTCCTAATGTTTCGGTAAGCGGCGGTGTTTCCAATGTTTCCTTCTCTTTCCGCGGAAACGACCGGGTGCGCGAGGCCATGCATTCAGTTTTTCTGTATCACGCGATTAAGGCAGGAATGAATATGGGAATCGTGAATCCATCGATGCTGGAAGTGTATGACGAAATCCCCAAGGATTTATTGGAATTGGTTGAAGATGTAATGCTTGACAGGAGTGATGACGCTACGGAAAGACTTCTTGAATATTCTGAAAGGGTAAAATCAACAAAAAAAGAAGTCACAGAAGAACTCGAGTGGCGGAAAGAGCCTTTGCAGGAAAGAATTACACACGCGCTGGTGAAAGGAATTGACCGTTTCATTATTGAAGATGTAGAGGAAGCTCGACAGCTTTCTTCAAGACCTTTGGATGTTATTGAAATTAATTTGATGACCGGAATGGGCGTTGTAGGCGATCTCTTCGGAAGCGGAAAAATGTTCCTTCCTCAGGTTGTGAAGTCCGCCAGAGTCATGAAAAAAGCTGTGGCTTATTTGCAGCCTTTTATTGAAGCTCAAAAAGACCAGACCCAGAAAGCGAACGGAAAAATCTTAATGGCAACCGTAAAGGGCGATGTTCACGATATCGGTAAAAATATTGTGAGCGTAGTTTTGGGCTGTAATAATTATGAAATCGTGGATTTGGGAGTGATGGTGCCGGCTGAAAAGATCATTCAGGCAGCGATCGAACACGAGGTGGATGTTATTGGTCTAAGTGGATTAATTACGCCAAGTTTAGATGAAATGGTGCATGTCGCGGATGAACTTCAGCGTAAAAACTTAAAGTTCCCATTAATGATAGGCGGTGCAACGACATCTAAGGCTCATACTGCGGTGAAAATTTTCCCAAAATATTCGCAGCCTGTAGTTCATGTTAACGATGCTTCCCGTGCCGTTGGCGTTGTATCCCAGCTTTTGGATAGAAACAGCGAACAGTTTAAAGCTGATCTGAAGATCGATTACGAAGATTTCAGAGAGAAGTTTCTTAACAGGCAAACTGACAAAGAATATATTACCATCGAAGAAGCCAGAAATCAGAAATTCAAAATAGACTGGGAAAAAGAAGAAATTAAAACTCCTAATCAGCTCGGCATTCACATCATCGAAAATCAGGACTTAAAGGAACTTCTTGATTTTGTGGACTGGACACCTTTTTTCAGAAGTTGGGAACTTTACGGAAAATATCCGCAGATTTTAACCGATGAGATTGTTGGTCAACACGCGACAGAACTTTTCAGTGATGCACAGAAAATTTTAAATAAAATTCTGGAGGAAAAACTCTTTACGGCAAAAGGAATATTCGGAATTTTTCCTGCAAACTCACTTGAAAATGATGATGTTGAGGTGAATGACGAAAACGGAAATGAATTGGCGATCTTCAGGACGCTTCGCCAGCAGCACAAAAAATCAGAAGGCAAGGAATATCTGGCTCTGAGCGATTTCATTGCGCCCAAGACCTCAGGAAAACAGGATTATGTCGGGGCTTTCTGCGTTACTACAGGTTTCGGTACTGAAGAATTGGCTCAGAAATATTACGATGATCAGGATGATTATAATGCGATTATTGTAAAAGCTTTGGCAGACCGGCTTGCAGAGGCTTTCGCGGAGTTTTTGCATCATAAAGTCCGAACAGAATTCTGGGGTTATGCAGCAAATGAAAACTTGGAAAACGAAGATTTAATTGCAGAGAAATATTCAGGAATCCGTCCGGCACCGGGATATCCAGCCTGTCCGGATCATTTGGAAAAACTTACCATTTGGGATTTGCTGAAAGTGAAAGAAAATATTGGAGTAGAACTCACCGAAAGCCTCGCGATGTTTCCGACAGCTGCAGTTTCGGGATATTATTTTGCGAACCCAAAAGCCAAATATTTCGGCGTGGGAAAAATCGCCGAAGACCAACTGAAAGACTTTGCAGAAAGGAAAAATATCGATTTGGAATTTGCCAGAAAATGGCTAAGCCCGAATCTGGCGTAATTCCCGCACGATAATAAAAATATTTAAAAAAAACGAAAAACCCTAGCCCCGATGGAAGTGGCATCCTTTTTTGCCGGCAAAATTTTTCAATTAAGGACAAATATTTCTGGCAAAAAAGATATAACGGACAGCGGGAAAAAGCTTCAAAAATATAATAATTAAAGACTGAGAGATTGCTTGGCTTCGCTCACAACTACAAAATGAAAATTACAGAACATATAAAAAACGCAAACGGAAAAACATTATTCTCCCTCGAAGTTGTTCCTCCCCAAAAAGGAATGGGCATCGAGGATCTCTATAAAAACATTGACCCTCTGATGGAGTTTAAACCTCCGTTTATTGATGTGACCACCTCGCGCGAAGAATATATTTATCTCGACAAAGGAAACGGCCTGATGGAGCGTAAAATTACCAGAATGCGTCCCGGAACGCTGGGTATCTGCTCTGCCATTCAGCATAAATATAATGTGGATACCGTTCCTCACGTTTTATGTGGAGGGTTTTCGATGGAAGAAACCGAGTATTTGCTGGTCGACTGTATGTATCTGGGAATCGAAAATGTAATGGCGTTGCGTGGTGACGCGATGAAAGGGCAGCAGTATTTTGAACCTTCGCCGGGCGGACATAAAAATGCGATGGATCTGGTAAATCAGATGAATGATCTCGGTCGCGGAAAATATCTTCATGATGACGGAAAAATCTGCGATGAGCAAAATAAATTCTGTATCGGTGTGGCGGGTTACCCTGAAAAACACATTGAGGCGCCGTCAATGAATTATGATTTGAAATGGCTCAAAGAAAAAGTGGACGCTGGAGCGGATTATGTCGTAACGCAAATGTTTTTCGACAATAAAAAATTTATTGAATTTGTAAAACAGGCGCGGGAAATTGGGATTAATGTTCCTATAATTCCGGGAATAAAACCAATTGCGGTTAAAAGTCATTTACAGATGCTGCCAAAAGTTTTCAAAATTGATCTGCCGGAAGATCTGATTTCTGCCGTAGAAAAAGCAAAAGACAACACCGCAGTAAAACAGATTGGCATTGAATGGGCGATTAACCAGTGCCGCGAACTGATGGATTTTGGAGTTCCGGTGCTGCATTTCTATTCTATGGGGAAAAGCGATAATATTAAGAAAATCGCAAAAGAGTTATTTTAACAAAAAAGAGGTGAAAATAACTTTTCACCTCTTTTGGTTTCTATTGGTTTAAGAACTTTCCCAGTTTTACCAAATCAGGTTCACTGTTCAGTTTAATCTTATTGTTTTTCAGAAAGTCGTTCAGCGCCTCCTTTTGGGCCGGGAAACTTCCAACCAGATCTTTTGTATTTTTGGGAATTCTCACCATTCCATCTTCAGTTTTAATGAAGTAAATGGGTTTCAATGTTTCAAATTTTGCAGGTGTGCCCGGAATCATTGTATTGGGCGCGGGAACTGCATCGTGAAATTTGGTGATCACTTTCTTCAGAATCCGGTTTTTACCAGATACAATTTCGAAAAAATAGCCGGCAAACTCGTCGCGGGTATTGACCAAAACTAATGTTTTACCATCCTCAAAAGTGAATTTAGGATAGGATTCTTCTCTGGGGATTTCGTAGACATCGTTGTTTGCTACGATTTCTACGGTATCGAGAAAGGTATTATATCGGATAGGAACCGAAGACGATGTATCACCAACTCTTGCGTTTGCAAAACCGGCAGAATAATAAGGAATCCCGTCGATATCCGAATATTTTATTTTCTGCTTGCCATTGTTTACTTCATCGATGAGTTTATCCCATTTTGCATTTCTGGCGATTTCGCTCACGCTGATCTGTTGAGCCTGAAGCGCTAACACGGTAAGCAAAGATAGTAATGTGAAAAATATTTTCATTTTTTAAGTTTTGGGGTTGTACACAAATATACATTATTTGGAATATGTACGGAGACAAAAATTACATGCTGACAAAGCTATATAATTATTTATCTAATCCATCTGGTTATACTTACGCATAAGGTTTTCATAAAAATTCTGAGGAAGGATCCATTTCAGTGGAACGCCAATTTTCTGTCCGAACTTACCAAAATAGTAATGCGCTTTCCACGATTTTTTGGTCAGCAGTTTTTCAATGTAAGCAGCAACTTCTGCTGGTTCTGTGCCGTTATCAACATGAGCATTCATAATTGCGTAAATTTTATCGAAAGTCTTTAGGTAAGGTTCAGAAACTTTTGTTTTTACACGGTTTTCAGCAATTTTTGTTTTAATGTCACCTAGATGAAGTGTACAGACATCAACGTTCCAAGGCGAAACTTCGTAACGGATCGCTTCTGTCACTTTGTCTAGTGCTGATTTTGAGGCAGAATAAAACCCACGGAACGGCAATCCCATTTCACTTCCAATACTCGAGATGTTGATGATTTTTCCGAGTTTCTGTGCACGCATTGATGGTAAAACAGCACTCATCATTTGAACAGAACCTACTAAATTCAGATTAAATAATTTAAGGATTTCTTCCTGCGTGGAATCTTCTACCGCTCCAACCATACCCATTCCGGCATTGTTAATCAGGACATCAATATTTTTTTCTGTCTTTAAAATTTCCGATATGGCATTCTGAACCTGCAGGTTTTCGGTAATATCTGTCGGAATTGTTTTAAAATAGGCGGATTCTACATTTTTGCGGCTTAATCCGAACACGTTGTGTCCCTTTTTGCCCAAGTATTCCGCTAATGCGAATCCGATACCTGTAGAAGTTCCGGTAATTATTATTGTCATTTTACGAGTCGGTTTTGTCTGTAAGTGCTCTGAAATCCTGCCAAAAATCAGGATAGGATTTTTCAACAACTTCAGGATTTTCAATCTTTAAATCTTTAATAAGGCAAAAGGGAGCGAAACTCATTGCCATTCTGTGATCGTTATACGTTTCGATCGATATATTCTCATTAGGTTCGAAAAATTTCACGGAATGGATAGAATCTTCGGTGATTTCGGCGATACATCCGATTTTAAACAGTTCATTCTTCAGTGCCAGCAAGCGGTCGGTTTCTTTTACTTTCAAAGTTTCGAGTCCGGTAATTTCAAAAGGAATATTCATAGCAGTTGCAGTTACGCAAAGGGTTTGTGCAATATCCGGACAGTCATTCATATTTAATGAAATAATTTCAGGGAAATTAAAATAATTTTCGGGCAGCAATGAAATCCTAGATTCTGCACCTTCGGAAATCGTATTTACGCCGAAAAATTTCCAGTAGATTTCTTTAATGATAGAATCTCCCTGGAGAGAATAGGGCTTAAAGCTTTTTAAGTTAATGGTTTCGCGGGAAATAGCCGCCAGTGAATAAAAATAAGAGGCCGAGCTCCAGTCGCTTTCCACGACGAATGGAATGCTTTGAGACTGCTTCTCTGTATGAATATTGGGATCTATTTTAATGATATTTCCTTCCCAATGATTGGTTATTCCCACAGTACGCAGGATTTTCAAGGTCATTTCAAGGTACGGTCTCGAGGTGATTTTTCCGTTAAGCGTTATTTCCAGACCGTTTTCAAGCTTGGCAGCAATCAACAATAGCGATGTAATGAACTGGCTGGAAATATGAGCTGGAATCGTGACGCTGTTTTTTTGAATCTTTTTTCCGGTGATTTTCAACGGCGGATAGCCTTCTTTTTCAAGGTAAGAAATTTCGGCACCCAAATGCCGTAACGCATCGACCAGAAATTTAATCGGACGGTTTTTCATTCGCTCAGAGCCTGTTATGACCACAGTTTTACCTTCCTGGATCGCACAATAGGAAGTGAGAAACCGCATCGCAGTTCCGGCGTGATGAATATCAATTCTTTCGGAATTACTCTGCAGAGCAGCTTGAAGCAACTGGGTATCCTGAGAATTCGACAGATTTTCGATGATAATGTTTTCAAAAAGCTGATGCAGAATCAACAAGCGATTCGAAATGCTTTTCGAACCGCTTATTTCTATAGTTTTGTTCCCAATAACTCTGGATTTTTCTAAAAACATTTAATAAGTTATGTGTTATTTCAGTTTCTCGTTATTCTGGTGACGTGCTGAATCTCTTTCGGTTTTAAGTTTCATTTTCTTATCGAAAGCTTCCTGCAGGTTGGTTCCGGTTTGGTTGGCCAAACATAAAGTCACGAATAAAACATCGGCCAGTTCTTCGCCCAAATCCTTGGTTTTATCGCTTTCCTTTTCGCTCTGTTCACCATATCTTCTGGCTATAATTCTGGCAACTTCGCCTACTTCTTCGGTCAGCATTGCCATGTTCGTGAGCTCGTTGAAATAACGGACCCCCACAGTTTTTATCCATTCATCTACCTCTTTCTGAAGTTTGGTAATTTCCATATATTATTGATATGCACCCATCGTTGGGGAAGCGGTTCTGGAAATTTTCACAACGTCTAGAGGAACCGTCGCAGCTACAGCAGTACTTCCTTCCCCCTTCGCAGGCGAATCTTCACTTACCCTTAAATTCATTTTTTGGGTAAAATAATTCATAAATTTCGGATCCTTATTCGTAATGGAATTTGCAGTTGCGTAAGTTGCTTTTGCACCGTACTTAAGCAGCGAATAATTGAATTCTGTGGTAAAAACCTGCCCGGAAATTGGTTTAAGTTCAACCATGTTTTCAGCGTAACCGTAAATAATTGAATTATTCACCTTTAAAGTTAACGGCCCGTTTTCCAAAGTTGTTCCGTTCTGGTATTCGTTGGTTGCATAAATTCCGAGACCGGGAAGCGCAGCGTTAAAGTCCCAGTAATTCGCCAAAGTGGAATGCGTGATATTGTAATTTCCGCCTTTGAAAATCCCCACCGCTGCTTCGCCACAGTTATTCATAACTAAATTTGATGCATTGATGTTTGATTTCACTGCGAAAATCCCGTATTCCTGGAAAGTGTGAACTATGGTGTTGGTGATTACTGCCTGTGTTTCGTTCATTTCCAGACCTCTTGTTCCGCCGAAAACTTTTGCATAATTCATATTAAGGTGAGAACCGGTTTCGAATCTAATTCCGTTCCAGTTTTTCGGGATGGTATCGTATCTTGAATCGTTTCTGTCACCACGGAAGATTACTTCCTGATTCAGATCTCCCAGCACATTGAGGTTCGCATTTTTAGAAATCTTCAAACCGCTGTTTTTATGGAAATATACTTTCGTTCCTTTCTGAATATCTAAAGTTTTGCCCTCGGCAACCGTGAGGTCGCCAAAAATTATTTTTGCTTTTTCCTTCGTCCAGTTGGTGTCTGTATCTAAAACATTAGGATTTGTTTCGCTCTGAATATAGAACTCCGCATCCTGAACTACCGAAAATAAGGTTACATGCTGGTTTCCTGCGGGAGTTTGGATCTGAATCTGGTCTTCTGCAATCGCTTCGGGCGCGTTGGCAACCGGCGCAATTTCTACAAAAACATATAGACTGTCTTTTTTTCTCAGCGGAATATTGCTGAAATCGGTACCGGCTTTCCCATCCACATTAATTCTGTAAAGAGAAGAAGAGCCGCTTTGCAAGGCAATACGCGGAATCATCACATCCTTATCTTCGTCATTGTAAATTTTCACCGCATAAGTTTCGGATCTCACCTGGTTGTACACGGTATCCAGAAAAACGGTATCCGCCGAAAAACGCAGCAGTTGAGAAGGACTGTCGAAGGTGATGTCGTCTCTGTTGCACGATACTGCTGTTAACAGCATCCAGAATGAAAAAGCGAAAAGGATTTTTATTTTATTCATTGAATGAGCGGAATAGATATAAGTTTCAAATTTAATTAAAAATGTTGAACCTAAAAATTTTAAAATTATCAATCTGAGTATTTGCAGATTAAAAAATTAATTGTACTTTTGCCGTCTAAAATTAGCAGAGGAATATCCATTACTACTTCTGAAGCAAAACTTTAATTTATTAAAATTTTTATTATGAAAAACGGAATCCACCCGGAAAACTATAGACTTGTTGTTTTCAAAGATATGAGTAACGACGAGATGTTTCTTTGCAAATCTACTGCAGATACCAAAGATACAATTGAATACGAAGGAGAAACTTTCCCATTGGTGAAAATGGAAATCTCTTCAACTTCTCACCCATTTTACACTGGTAAAGTGAAATTGGTTGATACTGCAGGTAGAGTTGATAAATTCATGAACAAGTACAAAAAATTCTCAAAATAATATTGAGGTTTTTTACCCATATAAAGGTCTTTCAGGTTTCTGAAAGACTTTTTTTATTGTAATTTTGAAATCATAGAACTTAAATCTTATTTTTATGCAGCTTGTTTTTTCTGATGCCCAGTTCTGGGAAGATTTTTTACCGCTTACTTTCACACGACCCGTAGCAGAAATGCGTTGCGGCATTTTAACCTTCAGCGAAAGATGGCAGAAACTGTTAGATATAAGTTCAGTTTCGTTTCTCACGGAAGACTATCTGCAGGAAAAATTCAGAAAACCCGAAGATGTTGAAAGTCTGTTTGTTGTTCCTAATTTTCTTCCTGAGGCTGAGGTTTTAAAGCAGATTAAGGATTTGAAATTAGGCGAAGCTCTTGTATACGAAAACGAACTCTTGGCCGCCAGAATCAATATGAAGAATTTTTCTCTGAACCAAATCGAGAAAATGACCGATGTTCACGAAGGCGTGCTTTTCTTCAAACAACCGACGGATCTATTTTCATACAACGAAAAAGCCATCAATTTCGATTTTGAGTTGCTGACAAGAGGAAGAGTTTCCGCCGAACTGTCAAATACCAATGGCTTCCTGGGTGAAGCACAGGATCTGTTTATTGAAGAAGGCGCTTCTGTAGAATTCTCAACTTTAAACACCAAAACCGGGAAAATTTATATTGGCAAGAACGCAGAAGTGATGGAAGGCTGTAATCTTCGTGGCCCAATCGCGCTTTGCGAAGAATCGAAGTTTAATTTGGGAGCAAAAATTTACGGTGCAACCACCATCGGTCCACAGTCAAAAGTGGGCGGTGAAGTGAATAATATTGTGATTTTCGGATATTCCAATAAAGGTCACGATGGATTTATAGGAAATTCCGTGATCGGCGAATGGTGTAATCTCGGTGCAGACACCAATTCATCGAACCTTAAAAACAATTATGCTGAGGTTAAACTTTGGAATTACAGAACCAAAAGATTCGCCAACACAGGTTTACAGTTTACCGGATTAATTATGGGCGATCATTCGAAAAGTGCGATTAATACACAGTTTAATACAGGAACAGTAGTGGGAGTGGCAGCCAATATTTTCAAAAGCGGCTTTCCGGCCAACCTGATCGAAAGTTTTTCCTGGGGCGGAATGAAAGGCGATGAAAAATTCAAACTTGAAAAGGCGTACGAGGTTGCCGAACTCGCAATGGCACGCAGAAAAGTTCCATTTACCGAAAAAGACAGGAATATTTTAAAATATATCTACGCCGAATATTAATTCCGCGGGTTTTTCGGCAAAGCTCAAATTGCGTATCTTTACAAAAATTTTCTCACTTAAACCGTTTATAGCATGCAACTGTACAACACTTTAAGCGCAGAAGAAAGAGCTCAGTTAATTGATGAAGCCGGTAAGCAGCGCCTTACTTTGTCTTTCTATGCGTACGCCAAAATCTCAGATCCCAAAAAATTTCGCGACGAATTATTTATAGCCTGGAACGCACTCGATGCATTAGGCCGTATTTACGTTGCCCATGAAGGAATCAATGCTCAGATGAGTATTCCTGCAGAAAATCTGGAAGCTTTCCGCGATACGTTGGAAGTATACGATTTCATGAAAGGAATCCGCCTGAATGTCGCTGTAGAGCATGACGATCATTCGTTTTTGAAACTTACGATTAAAGTCAGACATAAAATCGTTGCCGACGGTTTAAACGACGAAACTTTCGATGTAACCAACAAAGGAGTTCATTTAAAAGCTAAAGAATTTAATAATTTACTCGAAGATCCGAATACGATTGTGGTTGATTTCCGTAATCACTACGAAAGTGAAGTCGGTCATTTCGAAGGCGCGATTACTCCTGATGTCGAAACGTTCAGAGAAAGTCTGCCGATTATCAACGAGCAATTACAGGATTTTAAAGAAGATAAAAACCTTTTAATGTACTGTACTGGAGGAATCCGTTGTGAAAAAGCGAGTGCTTATTTCAAACATCAGGGGTTCAAAAATGTATTTCAGCTTGAAGGCGGAATCATCGAATATACGCGCCAAATCAAGGAAGAAAATATTGAAAGTAAATTTATAGGGAAAAATTTTGTGTTCGATCACCGCTTGGGCGAGAGAATTACAGACGATATTGTTTCCCAGTGTCACCAGTGCGGAAAACCGTGTGATAATCACACTAACTGCGCGAATGACGGCTGTCATTTACTTTTTATCCAGTGTGATGAATGTAAAGCGGCGATGGAAAACTGCTGTTCGGAGGAATGTCAGAATATTATTCATTTGCCTTTAGACGAGCAGATTAAATTAAGAAGAGGAATTCAGGTTGGAAATAAAATTTTCCGGAAAGGTAAATCTGAGGCTTTGAAGTTTAAAAAGAGCGGTGATCTTCCAAATAAACCTTTGGCAAAAGCTGAAACAACCAATATCCGCCAAAAAATTTCGGTGAAAAAAGTTCTCCTCGGAAAAGCTGAACATTACTATACAAAATCTAAAATTGCTCAGTTTTTAATTGAGAATGATGAGCTTTCAATTGGAGATAAAGTTCTGATTTCCGGTCCAACAACAGGGGAACAGGAAATGATCATTACTGAAATTTTCGCGAACGGAAACTCGTGTGAGAGCGCGAAACCCGGAGATCAAATTACTTTCCCCATTCCTTTCAGAATTCGCCTGAGTGATAAATTATACAAAATTTTAGCGTAATGACAGCAAGAGGAACGATAGAGTTGATGTCACCTGCAGGTGATTTTACTTCGCTGCAGGCAGCATTGGATAACGGTGCGGACTCGGTTTATTTTGGAGTTGAACAGCTGAACATGCGGGCAAGAGCTTCCATGAATTTCACTATTGATGATTTGCCGGAAATCTCCAGAAGATGCGCTGAAAAGGGCGTAAGAACTTATCTCACTTTAAATACAATCGTTTACGACCACGATTTATCAATCATTAAAGTGCTTTTGGATAAGGCCAAAGCCGCAAATCTTACTGCGGTTATTGCGATGGATCAGGCGGTGATTTCTTATGCGAGGCAAATAGGAATGGAGGTTCATATTTCCACCCAAATCAATATCACTAACATAGAAACCGTGAAATTTTATGCGCTTTTTGCGGATACAATGGTGATGAGCCGGGAACTTTCCATTTCTCAAATCAAAAAAATCTGTGATCAGATCGTTAAAGACGATGTTCGTGGTCCATCAGGAAATTTGGTTGAGGTTGAAATTTTCGGTCATGGAGCTTTGTGCATGGCGGTTTCCGGGAAATGCTATTTGAGTTTACACTCTCATAATTCATCCGCAAACAGAGGTGCCTGCAAGCAGAATTGCCGTAAAAAATATACTGTAATCGATCAGGAATCCGGCTTTGAAATAGAGCTTGATAACGAATATATGATGTCGCCGAAAGACCTTTGCACCATTGGCTTTTTGGATCAGATCAATGATGCCGGCGTGAAAGTTTTAAAAATCGAAGGCCGCGGAAGAGCCCCTGAATACGTCGCCACCGTAACTAAATGTTACAGAGAGGCAATCGACGCACTAGCGGACGGAGCTTTCAGTCAGGAAAAAGTTGACGAATGGATGAAACAGCTGGGAACTGTTTACAACAGAGGATTTTGGGACGGTTATTATCTCGGTCAGAAACTGGGCGAATGGTCCGATACTTCCGGTTCAAGTGCTACGCAGAAAAAAGTATATGTAGGAAAAGGCAGGACATTTTACGCCAAATCAAATATTGCAGAATTTTTAATCGAAGCTTACGATGTCAATGTAGGCGACCGCGTTTTGATTCAGGGACCAACAACCGGTTCTCAGGAAATGGTTCTGGAAGCGATGCAGGTAGATCAAAAACCGGGTGATTTAAAAGCTTCGAAATCTGATATTATTACATTTAAGACAGATTTCAGAATACGCCCTTCAGATAAACTTTATAAAATCGTTGAGAATAACTGATGGTGATTGTTACGCTGCAGCGCGAAAAATGTATCGGGTGTAATTACTGCGTCGAATTCGCGCCCGAATATTTCCGGATGTCGAAGAAAGACGGGAAATCTGTACTGCTGAAAACTGAGGACAGAAAGGGTTTTTATACTTTGAAAACACCTCATTATTCGGCTTTTGAAACTTGTGAGAAAGCTGCGAAAGCATGTCCCGTAAAAATAATTTCGGTAAAAGAAATCTGATATGATAAAATCTGAAATCAGGAAAAAATATCTTCACAAGCGTGAAAATCTGTCGCAAGGCGAGGTTACGAATTTATCAGAGAAAATATTTAAAAATTTCACTGAAAAATTTGCGCTTAAAGAAAATCTGAAAGTTCACTGTTTCCTTTCCATTCCCGAAAAAGGCGAAGTCGATACGCAGTTGTTTTTGAATGAATTTTTTAAAAATAAGATACGTGTTTTCGTTCCTAAAATATATAAGAAGAAATTAATTTCGGTAGAAATCACACAAGAAACCCCTTTATTAAAGAATTCGTGGGGAATTTCAGAACCGGAAAGCAATGAAGATTCTAAAGAGAGAAATTTTGATTATGTGCTGACGCCACTGCTGTATTGCGATATCCACGGAAACAGGGTGGGTTATGGAAAAGGATATTACGATGGTTTTTTCGAGACCGTGAGTCCTGAAACATTAAAGATTGGACTGAACTTTTTTGGGCCGGATGAAAATATTGACGACGTTTGGGAAAATGATATTGCTCTCGATTATTTGATAACACCTGCAGAAACACTGTCTTTCTTAGGAACTGCGTCAAAATCAATAAAATAGAACCTGAATTCCTTCTTGAATTTTACAGGAAAAAGTTTCAGAATATATTGTGCATTCTTTTCAAAAGTACCGATTGATCTGTTTTTCTGGTCAAAATATTCTACCTGAAATTTTGCAAAATCTAAGGTATCGGTTCCGATAATTTTTTTGCTAACCTCGATGTTTCCAACTTTGGCCGTTTTTACTTTAAAACTGTCGAGTTGCTTTAAAATAGGTTGAAGTTTTGCAGAATCATCTTCTACAAAGTAACTTTTCATTTGCGAGTAAATCACAGAATCAATCTCTGTATCACGGTTCCCGGATGTATATAGCGTTGAAAGATCGAGTAATTCCTGGATCTTCTGTTTTGTAATAAAGGAAATGGCCTGTGCACTGTCCATTTTAGTAACGGGATAAGAAACGGTGTTATTGTTTTTTCTAACCTTCTCAAGATCAGACAATTCGGTGGTTTCTTTAGTGCACGAAAGAATGATAAAAAACAGGGCCACGAGCACTGTTGAGACTTTAATTATTTTTTTCATCGGTGTCGATTTTAAATTTAATCATTACAATTTTGCCTGACTTATCGGTTTGGGTATCAATTACTTCCAGTTTTTCCAAAGACGTTGATGGCAGGGTAACCAGATTGATATAGCGCTGCTTATCCATTGTTTCCACGCCGTAAAACTGGTTATCGAAGACCTGATAGATTAAAGCCTGATCGCTGATCAGATAATTGAGACTAATCCTTTTCTTCTTTAAATCTTTCAGGGATTTTGAATAGTAGAAAAGCATAATTGCGTAATCGTTAGGCTTCAGTTCAATGTTTTCTGCTTCCGGCGCTGTCTCCAGATTTCTTTGAATGGTGTCGGTCCGGTAATAAGGCGACGAGACAACCATTGTAAGTGTTTTGGATTTTGTAGTGTAAACGAACGGTTCGTTAGGTTTTGCTACATATAGAATCGGAGTTTCGTTGTCTTTCAGGATTTGAACTTGAAGTTCGGCATTTATTTTTGAGTTTCTGTCCGCATCAATAAAACTGTAGTAATATTTTTTACTGAAAATTTCATCTTTAAAACCTAAAAGCCCAACAAGTACCGCCAGAATTGCAGAAATTCCCAGCCAGATATACTTTTTTACAAGAGATAAAGTTGTTTTACTGTCGCTCTCATCATAGGTCGATAAATTTGTGCTTTTTGATTTAACTGTTTGATTATCAGTTAATGATTTTTGTAAAATAGAATTTTCGTTAGGGATATATTCCTCTTTTTGAGGGGAAATTTGAATTTTTTCTGACTTCTCGGAGTTGTGCTCTATTATTTCTGCATTTTCAACCGATTTTTCCAGTTCTTTGATTTCCTCTTCTTGTAAATCTTCATAGTCTTTAAGAATTTCATCTGCGAAAAGATGGTTTTTTTTAAAGTCGTACCAAGACACGTATCCTGCATAAACAGAAAGGATATTGAGCATATCAATACGCGGAAGTTTCGTGACTGGAGAGTTTTTAAAGTAAGTGTAAAAAGACTTTTCGCTGATGTTTCCCTTCGCTTTTTTTCTCAGGTCTTCCTGGAAATAAATGATATCAATTCCCTTCCATTTTGAAATATCATCAAACGAAGGGGTGTGATCTGCCAAATATTGAGATTGAACCTCGGATTTCAGCTGTTCAAAGTGTAATAAATCTAAATCGCTCAATTGCTATAAATTACGTAATGAATTGATTATCAATATTGTTTTTTTGTAAAACTTTTTTACAAATATATTACAATTAATTTTCTAACACAAATTTATTTACCGCTATACCTTTGTCCTGTTCGAAATGATAAATGAGAACACAAAAAAGAATTTTAAACAAAACAATTAAATTTAATTTATTATGAAAAAGTCATTATTCGTAGCTGGTATCGCTGCTTTAGCTCTTGTAGCTTGTAAAAAAACTGAAACTGTAGAAACTGCTAACGCAACTGATTCTGCTGCTGCTGTAACTGTTGATTCTGCTGCTGCTGTAGTTGATTCTGCTGCTGCTGTTGTTGATTCTGCTGCTGCTGTTACTGCTGAAGCTGGTGCTGCTACTGTAGAAGCTGCTGGTGATGCTGCTAAAGCTGCTGGTGAAGCTGCTACTGATGCTGCTAACGAAGTTAAGTAATTAACTCACCAAGCTTAAAAAAATAACCGTTTCTCCCAGAGAAGCGGTTTTTTTTTGCTCTTAAGTTAACTTTTGCCGGAGTATTTCGTAACAGCTTATCGCTACGGCATTGCTTAAGTTCAGTGAGTCGATACTTCCTGACATCGGAATAAGCGAGTTTTTCCCTTTACCCACCCAAAAGTCACTAAGACCGGAATGTTCTGTTCCGAATATCAGTGCACTGCGCTGTTTTAAATCTTTTTTATGTAGATGCTCAGCACTTTCATCCATTAAGGTCGTGAAAATATTAAAACTGTTTTGCTCCAGAAATTCATAAAGTTCATCGTTACCTGACTGGAAGAAGTTCATTCCAAACAAGCATCCAACACTGGATCGGATTACATTCGGGTTGTAGAAATCGATTCTTGGATCAGTAATAATTAGCGCATCAATTCCAAAAGCTTCGCAACTTCTCAGTATTGCGCCCAAATTGCCCGGCTTTTCAATACTTTCAACAATAATAAGTGAAGAATTTCCTTTTGGCTTAAAGTCTTGAAGGTTTGGATTCTTTGTTTTGAAAATACCGATTATTCCTTCCGAAGTACCACGGTAAGCAATTTTTTCGTAAACTTTCTCTGATACCAAATGTATCTTCCCTTTCGGAAAATCTTCATTAAATATACTTTCACAGATATAATAATCCTGTACCTCGAATCCAAATTTGGCAGCTCTTTCATTTTCCTGCCGTCCTTCTACCACAAAACTACCGGACTTCTTCCGAAATCTGTTGTCTGTAATAAGGCGGGTAAGGTTCTTTATTTTCTCGTTCTGAAAACTTTCAATTAACATGGTGCAAATTTATATAATTTCTAGTCGTTGAAATCAATTTGATTTTCAGCATTTTCTACCAGCACAGAAGACAGCTTTTTTCTGTTTTTTGCCCCAAGCTGCTTTAATTTTTCAGTTTGCGCAACAAGATTGTCGTTCCCAGTGGCTAACTGCTTATAAGCATCGTTATAAGAGTTTCTTGCCTGATCGATATTTTTTCCGACCTTCTCCAGATTCTCTACAAAACTCACGAATTTATCATAGAGTTTACCGCCGCGCTCAGCAATTTCCAGAGCGTTTGAATTTTGATCTGCGCGTTTCCATACGTCAGAAATTAGCTTCAGATAGGCGATAAGATTCGTCGGACTTAATAAAATGATGTGTTTGTGATAAGCGTAGTTCCAAAGCTGAGAATCAAAATGAACCGCTGCAAGAAATGCGGGTTCTACTGGAATAAACATGATTGTAAAATCCAGCGAATCTTTCAAATCATCATATTTCTTCTGCGAAAGCGTGTCAATATGCTTTTTTAATGCAGCAACATGAAGCATTAAATTTTGTTTTCTTTCTGCCTCGTTTTGCGCAGAAACCATTCTTTCGTAAGCATTAAGCGACACTTTTGAATCAATTATTACAAGTTGATTTCCTGGAAGCTTCAGCACGAAATCTGGTCTCTGGTTTTCTCCGTGCTCGTTTTTAATAGTGTACTGGGAAAAATATTCTCTGTCTTTGGTAAGTCCTGAATCTTCCAGAATCCGCTCCAGAATCATTTCTCCCCAATCACCCTGAGTTTTGGTCTGTCCTTTCAACGCTGCAGCAAGATTATTTGCTTCCTGACTCACTTTACTTGTTTGCTCCATCATCAATTTGATGGTGCTGTTAAGGGAAAATCTTTCGCGCGCCTCATTCTCATACACTTCATTTACGCGCTTTTTGAAAGTCTCCAGGTTTTCACCCAATGGTTTGAGTAACTGATCCAGATTTTCTTTATTGGATTCTGTGAATTTTCTGGATTTCTCTTCGAGAATTTCATTGGCGAGATTTTTAAACTCCGTTTTTGCGGTTTCCTGAATCTGTTCAATTTCTGCCCTTTGAGTTTTAAGAGATTGCTGCAGACTGCTATTAATAGCAGAAAGTTCAGCATTGCGTGCGAAAATTTTCTGGTTTTCAGTGGTTAAGAATTCAATTTGAGCGTTCTGTTTTCCGGCGATTTCTCGCTGTTCCCTGAATTGATTCTGAAGTGAAAAATAATCTGCGGAAACGGTTGCCATTTCATTTTTGAGATTGTTTAGAATTTCTGTCTGCTGGAGATTGGTTATCTTTTCGGATTTGTATAAATCATTTAATTCGCTGATTTTCAGTTGTGAGTTTTGTAATTCCGCTTTTGTGCGAATGTAATTGTTGTTCATTTCATCGAAAACAGTCCGCGAAATATTTACAGATTTTAATATGAAATATAGAACAACGGCGCCTAATACTGCACCGAAAATAAATCCAACAGATAGGGAGGTGATTTCCATATTTCAAAAATAGGAAGAAAAAAGGTGATTTGATCTGTTGTGGGAAAGTTTTAAGGCGTCTCTTTCGAGATCTGTTTATGATATTTCAAATGCATAGGAATAGCTGCCGATCCGTACCAAGGCAGGATTTCGACTGTAAAGACCCCGGATTTTATCGTAGGGTCATTCTGCAGAATGGATTTGGCTTCTTCCTCGGTTTTCACGTCGAGCAAAAAGATTCCTCTGTATCCCAGATCATTTTTAGTGGCAAAAGGTCCGGCCATTTTAAGGATTCCCATTTTTTCCATTTCGGTCATATTAGAGAAGTGACCTTTGAAGAGTTTTTCTCTTTCTTTTTTATCAGTTATTATGGCATCTTTAGGTCCCGTTTTTAAAATAACCAGGATGTAATTTTTCATCCCGCGCTGATCCGCACCTAAAGAATCTGCGAGTTTCTGGCTGAATTCAGGTTCGGAAGCGGTGTTTTTCGGAACTGTGTTTTGTACATTACAGGAAATTACAAAAACAGAGAGGATAAGAAGACAAAATAGTTTTTTCATGGGTCTGGTTTTTAAATTTTTAGACTTGCAAAAATTATTTACCTGAGAGAAATCTAATCTTTAATCCTTAGAAATTCTTTTGCCAATTCAATCATTTTAGGATCGCCAGTATATTTTCCGTGTTCATCTGAAAGTTTCACGGTAGGAATCCATTCTCCGTTAACCGACTGCGCTGCGATGAGTTTCATGACAATATTCATTGGTTTTACACCGACATCATTGGTAAGGTTGGTTCCAATTCCGAAGGAAATTCCGATTTTTCCTTTACAGGCGGCTGTAATTTCAGCAACTTTTTCAAGGTTTAAACCGTCGGAGAAAATGATATATTTGAATAGGGGATTAATTCCGTTTTTTTCGTAATGCGCAATGGTTTTTTCGGTAAATTCAATGGGATCTCCGCTGTCGTGACGTACACCATCAAAAAGCTTTGCAAATTTTTTGTCGAACTGTTCGAAGAAAACCTCGGTAGTATAAGTGTCCGAAAGTGCCACTCCCAAATCCCCGCGGTAGACATCAACCCAATGCTCGAGAGAAAGCGAATTCGCCATCTTGAATCCATATTCTGCAGCATGGAACATAAACCATTCGTGAGCGTGCGTTCCGATAGGTTTCACTCCGTATTTCATCGCAAAATGTACGTTTGATGAACCGGTAAATTTTGATGATTTATTTTGTGTCAATGCGTTTACCACTAAATCGTGTACCTGATAAGAATGTCTGCGACGTGTACCAAATTCTGCGAAATTAACTCCCAGGTCATCAAGTTCTTTGGCTTTGTTCAGCGTATTTTGAACTACAGTATGGTCGGGATCCCTCTCCATGCCGTTCATCACATAATGCAGTTCAGAAATCAGAGCCAGAAGCGGAACTTCCCATAAAATCGTACGGTACCATTCGCCCACAACTGTAACTTCCAGATTATTTCCGGCCTGAACGATGTGAACTTCCGAAGGGTCATAATGGTAACCCGCCAGAAAATCGAGGTAAGGTAAATCGAGGTAAGGGCAAGTGATGCGCAGAAACTCTTTCTCTTCTTTTGTAAGTTTCATTTCTGCCATCGCATTCACGGCTTTGCGAAGTTCAACATCAAAACCTGCGGGGAAATGGTGTTTTCCGCGGTTAATGAAACTGTACTGCACCTTTTCGTTGGGGAAAAGTTTCACCACAGCATTCTGCATTGTGATCTTATAAAAATCGTTGTCGAGGATTGATCTTAACCGGACTCCGCTCATTTTTAGAAATTTCTTTAAACAAATGTAAAGATTCAAAACAAAAAATCGCCTTTAAGAAGACGATTTTTAGAGAAGATAAGCGGTTTGCTATTTTCCTAGGTACGAGTTATACATCCAAACTTCTTTTTCCTGCTCGGTAATGTAGTCGCTCATTTGGGAGTTGGTACCTTCGTCGCCGGCCTCTCCTGTAATGTCTAGAAGTTCCCGCTGCAGGTCAATCACAATCTTAAACGATGCCAGAATATTTTCCACACATTTCGTCCCGTCAGAAACTTCCTTGCTTTCTTTGATGGTCGATAGGGTCAGATAATCAGAATAGTTGTGGTGCGGTGTAGCGCCCAGTGTTAGTACTCTTTCTGCAATCTCATCGATCTTCAGAACAAGATTATTATAGAGTTCTTCAAATTTCGGATGAAGGGTGAAAAAATCATTTCCCTTGATGTTCCAGTGTGCACCTCGTGTATTTTGATAAAATACCGAATAGTTGGCCAGAAGCTGGTTTAGTTTTTCAGAAATTTTGTTGCAGTTGGTCTCGCTTAAACCGATAATGTTAGCGTTTATCATAATTTTTTACTTTATACAAAAGTAAGAAACTATAAACTCAATAAAAAATTTCAACGATTGAGATTGACTATCTCACAAATCTTAGTGTTTAATGAATTTGAACGATTTTAAACCTTCGGGAGTTTTCACAGAAATGATGTAGGTAGCACCCGGTAAATGCGCAACATTAATCCTTAAACCTTTGGAGGTGAGGATTAGTTTTCCGCTGAGATCAAAGATGAAAATGTTTTCAACCCTGGATCTGGTCGACTTTACGTTGATGAAATCTTTTACAGGGTTCGGATATACAGTTAAGCCGCCGCTTACTTCCTCTGTACTTAGATTTTTCACGAGCGTTACCGGTTCGCGGAAAAATGAAATTTCCATAAGTTCGGCAGGCAATTTTTCAAAAACGTAGGCTTCACAGGTATATTCATCAAAATCCTCATCTTCCACGTTGCTTATATAAAAACTTTCTGCAGTAGTTTTGGTTTTCTCATCCAGATTTTTAAACCATGCGAACTGATAACCATCGCCGGTAAGTGATTGAGGTAATGTTGCTGAGTTTCCCAAGTCCGCGTAA
Source organism: Kaistella faecalis (assembly GCF_019195395.1). Taxonomy (NCBI): domain Bacteria; kingdom Pseudomonadati; phylum Bacteroidota; class Flavobacteriia; order Flavobacteriales; family Weeksellaceae; genus Kaistella; species Kaistella faecalis. Next base: position 1,061,996 of record NZ_CP078067.1, on the reverse strand, counting down.
AGCGTTTTTGCTTCATCATATCTTTGAGGCGAATAGGTGAAATGTGCAAGGTTTTTTTCCTGCACCATGAAGTTTTTGATTTCCTGTTTCGTAAACCTGTTATTTTCAAGAAACGTGAGCTGAGGGATATTTGCGGGAATTTCTCCGGAAAGCTGGTTTCCGGTCAGGGAAAGCATTTGAAGTTGATTCAGCTGGAGCAATGCTGAAGGAAAGCTGCCAGAAATAAGGTTTTTATCAAGGTAAATCTGCTCGAGTTTACTTAATGGCACCAGACTTTCAAAACCACCGGAAATTTTATTGTCTGCAATATTGAGGTGTACTAATTTTTTTAATTGCCCTAATTCGGTGGGGAAAGTCGTAATCTGATTGCTCTGCAGCGAAAGCCACTCAAGATTCTTCAGGTTCGATAAAACTGATGAATAGTTGTTGGAAAAAAGATTATGGCTCACGTTCAGGGAAATTAAAGCGCTTAAAGAAGAAAGTTCGGAGGGGATCTTTGTAAGCTGATTTCCGGCGAGATTCAATTCCGTAAGTTTTATCATATTTGATAAGTTGCTGAAATTTTGGGAAATACTGTTGTTGCTCAAATTAAGCGATTCCAGATTGGTGAGTGAAGAAATTTTCTGGGGAACTGAATTGAGGCCGATTTTTGACAGGTCTAAAACTTTCAGCCCGGTAAAATTCTGCAGAAAAGTATCAATATCACCAAAGGTAAACTCATTATTCCCCACAGAAAGTTCCTGAAGATTCGAGAGCGGCAGAATAGCTGCTGTGGGATCTCCTGTTAAACGGTTGTTGCTGATGTCGAGTCTTAACAAACTGCTGAGGGAAGATACCGAAGGTGCGATTTCGCCAGTAATTTGGTTGGAACTTAAATCGAGTTTCTGAAGTTTTGAAAAGGTTGAAAGGGAAGTGGGAAAATTGCCCTTCAGCGCATTGCCGCGAAGGTTGATTTCGATGACATTTCCGTTTTTAATTTTTACGCCGTACCAGGTTTTGGGGTCTTTTTCCAGGTCCCAAGTCTGGCTCCAGTGTTCCCCATCATTGGTGTTATATATATTGACAAGCGCACTTCTCTCTGCAAAAGAAATGCTCCACTTCTGGGCGAAACATAGCTGCGACAAGAATAGAAAAAAGAGTAGTTTTTTCACCAGATTGTGTGTTTTTTGGAGTACAAATATATATTAAAACTTATAATACACCGGTTACGATAATAAAAATTTGCATATTTGTGCAGAAGAACATTTATGCTGCTATGAGGAAATATGTGTATTTGGCTGTTGCAGTAACTGTCATTTATTTTTTTCAGTCTTTTTTTCTGCCTACTGGCGGAATCGGCGCCGACAGCCTTTCTTATTTTGGGATTGCGTCGGATTTACCAGGAATAGAAACCAATCTTTTTCCGTTGGGTTTTCCGGTTTTAATTAAGATTTTCTATACTTTTTTTCAGGACTATTTTTGGGCTGGCAAAATGCTGAATATTTTTATGGTTATTTTGCTCCTGCTCTTTTCGTATTTCAGAAAGTTTTATTTCCGAGAAACCGTATTGCTTTTTACAGGTAAAACGCTCTTCTTTGCTATGAATCTTGTTGTATCAGAAGGACCTTTCATCTTTTTATTATACTTTCTGATTTATTTTTTTCATGAAAGAATCAGTGAGAAAATTGCTTCTAAACAGTTCGTTTTTTTTACCTCTGCCCTATTATTACTTCTTTTTGCCGTTCGTTATTCAGGTATCTACATATATATGGGTATTGGAGTTTTCTGGTTATGGATGATTCTGAAGAAAAAATATTCTGAGGTCCAAAAGGATTTTTTGCAGGTTTTAATAGTTGCTGGGCTGGGAATTGGGTTATATTTAAGTTTTAACCACTTTAATTTTGGAAGTTTCACAGGCGAACATCTTCGTGGAACTCCGGCACAAATCCATCCGATATACTTATTACGGAATTTTTTGGCGATGACGAATGTGACTGATCCTTTTATTGGGATTAAACCGGCTTCCAACAGTTTTATAAGTGTTGGTTTTCAGGTGGGTCTGATGATTTTTGATTTGCTGCTTCTGAAATATATCATCAGGTTAGTCCGGCAGAAAAAAGCATTGCTCCAGTTGGAGTTTCACTATCTGTTATGGATTATAGCTGCAGTATATACAGTTACGCTTTTTATTTCGGGCCTTTTCCAGCAGATCGAAGAAATGAATGTAAGGATGCTTGCAGCGGCTAACTTTTGTTTGTTCTTTTCTTTTCTGGTTATTTATTTTAAGAATTTAAGATCCGACAGATTTATTTTCGGATTAGGTTGTTTCTTTCTGCTGTTTTTAACGGTGTACAGTTTAAAAAATCCATCAAACTATCTGAGAAACAAAAGTATTATTGAGCCGCAGATGCTGAAATTTAAAGATAAAATTTATCTTTTTGATGACGAAAAAACCGTAAAGAATGTAACTGTTTATCATATTCCTGTAATCAATAAGACTTTTAATTACCAACATACCAGCGGTCAGAAAGGAGAGTGGAAGCAGTCGATCGGTGGAACCGTAAATCCACAGATTAAGTGGCTGAAATATGATACCATTAAAGATAAAAGTAAAGTTTTATATACTTCTCAGCTGATGTTGAAGTAAGACTTAATGTATGATTAAAATGAAGAATTTCCTTGTATCAGCCGCAGTTTTTTTTGGCCTCTGCATCATTTATTTTGTGATAATGACCTCCAAAACGGAGTGGAATTTCACCTATCTGCTTGATGATGCTTATATTCATCTGGCTTTGGCAAAAAATTTCGCTTTGCATGGAGTATGGGGAATGACGCCTCATGAATTTTCATCCTCGTCTTCATCACCGGTTTTTACATTTTTAATTTCAGTTTTAATGTGGATTTTTGGTAATTCTGCCCTGATTCCATTGGTTATTAATCTCCTCTGCGCTGTTAATATTCTCTGTTTTCTTACAAAATACTTCAGGCGTTTCTCGATTAAGACAAACTTTATTCTGTTATCGGTTCTTTTTACGGTTTTTTCGGCAGCTCTTCATCTTCAGTTGTTTTCAGGCATGGAGCATCTTATGCAAGTTTTGCTTGTGATTCTCAATATTTACTTCTTCACAGATTGGATTTCTGGCAATTTTACAAAAAGAAATTCACTTTACTTTTTTTATGGAACTATTTTGCTGTTGGGATTAGTGCGATTCGAAATGATGTTTTATTTTGTTTCAGTTGCTTTCTTTTTAGCTTTACTAAAGAAGTTTAGAGAATCACTTCTAATTCTGATTTTCGGCCTTGGACCTGTTTTGATATTCTGTTATTTCAATTACCAGCAGACTGGTCACTTGTTTCCGAATTCCGTTGTAGTGAAGGGCGCACGCATCGATTTCTCAGGTAATGTTTTCGAGCAGATTAAGGATATATTGCTTTCTGCACTACAAAACCGAAGTTTTTACAAAAGATGTCTTCTTCCGCTCTTATTGCTTGGCGCTTTGCTTTTTGCCGATTTCAAAGAAAGAAGATCTTTGCAAGAATTTTATCTGAAAAATTTTCTTCTGCTTGCCTGGGCTGCAACTTTATTGCTTCACAGCGTATTTGCTGATTTAAAAAACATTCTGCGGTATGAAGCTTATTTAATGGTTGCATTTGCTATGTTAACCCTGCCCCGACTTACCAGTTATTTCGAAGATTTTAAAATCGCCTCTAAAAAAAATTACATTCTTACATTTTTGGTCTTGGGAAATATCGTCCTGATGTTTTCAAAAATGGTTTTTTCTCATAAGATTTTAATGTATGGATCGAAAAATATTTACGAACAGCAAGTTCAGGCAGGTGAATTTTTGCATACTTATTATAATGATACAAAAGTAGTGGCAAATGATATCGGGGCGATGTCGTACTTTACAGATATTCATTTGTTTGATATTGTGGGACTGGGTTCGCCACAAATTATGGAGTTTAATCAAAGAGCAGATTATTCTGAGCGCGCATTTGGTAAATATGTCGGAGATTACAGCATAGAACAGAATTATCAGCTTGCAATAGTTTATAAGGAATGGCTGCGGGGCTTTGTTCCGGCTGAATGGGAGGAAGTCGCTGTGCTGACGATTGAAAGCAATGCAGTGGTCTCGCAGCCCGATGTTACCATTTATTGTATTAATCCTGCAATTAAAGAGTCTTTAGAAAACAATATCCGAAAATTTAACTGGAATAAAAATGTGAAAGTGAGGATAATTGAATAGCATTGAACTTCACAGCGTTATATTATGATAACCTTGCTTTTAAATATAAATATATTTAGTGGCAACTTATTGCAGATTAAAAAATATTACTTACTTTTGCACCCTAAAATAAAAAGCAATTAAATGCCTACTATTCAACAATTAGTTAGAAAAGGAAGAGTCGCACTTACCAAGAAGAGTAAATCGGCTGCACTTGATTCCTGTCCACAAAGACGAGGTGTATGTACAAGAGTATATACTACCACACCTAAGAAACCTAACTCTGCACTTAGAAAAGTTGCAAGGGTAAGACTTTCTAACGGTAAAGAAGTCAACGCTTATATCCCGGGCGAAGGACATAATCTTCAAGAGCACTCGATAGTATTGGTACGCGGAGGAAGGGTGAAAGACCTACCGGGAGTACGTTATCACATTGTTCGTGGAGCTTTGGATACTGCAGGAGTAAACGGAAGAACTCAAAGAAGATCCAAGTACGGAGCTAAGAGACCAAAACCAGGTCAGGCAGCTGCAGCACCTGCAAAAGGAAAGAAAAAGTAATCATTAATTTTAAAGAAACGAAACAATGAGAAAGACGAAAGCGAAAAAAAGACCGTTGTTACCGGATCCTAAATTTAATGATCAGCTGGTAACGAGATTTGTGAACAATTTAATGCTTGACGGTAAAAAGTCAATCGCATTCAAAATATTCTACGATGCTTTAGATATCGTAGAAAGCAAAAAAGGAGAGAACGAAAAAACTTCTCTTGAAATCTGGAAAGATGCTTTAACCAACGTTATGCCGCACGTAGAAGTACGTTCACGCAGAATCGGTGGTGCTAACTTCCAGATCCCAATGCCAATTCGTGCAGATAGAAAAATCTCTATGGCAATGAAATGGTTAATTAAATATTCTAAAGCAAGAAACGATAAATCAATGGCTCAGAAATTAGCTGCTGAAGTTATCGCTGCTGCTAAAGAAGAAGGTGCTGCTTACAAAAAGAAAACAGACACTCACAGAATGGCTGAAGCAAACAAAGCATTTTCACACTTTAAATTCTAATCTGAAATGGCAAGAGATCTTAAACTTACAAGAAACATCGGTATCGCTGCTCACATTGATGCAGGGAAAACCACCACTACAGAAAGAATTTTATTTTATTCCGGAAAGAATCACAAAATTGGTGAAACTCACGAAGGTGGTGCTACTACCGACTGGATGGAGCAGGAAGCTGAGAGAGGGATTACCATTACATCTGCAGCAGTAACTGTAGACTGGAAATTCCCAACCGAACAAGGCAAACCGCTTCCGGAAGCTAAAGATTATCACTTCAACATTATTGATACACCGGGACACGTTGACTTTACCGTAGAGGTAAACCGTTCACTTCGTGTATTAGACGGACTTGTATTCCTTTTCTCTGCAGTTGATGGTGTTGAGCCTCAGTCTGAAACCAACTGGAGACTTGCGGACAACTATAAAGTTGCTCGTATGGGCTTCGTAAACAAGATGGACCGTCAGGGAGCTGACTTCCTGAACGTTTGTAAGCAGGTAAAAGAAATGCTTGGTTCTAATGCAGTTCCAATCGTATTGCCTATCGGTGACGAAGCTGATTTCAAAGGTGTTGTAGATTTGGTAAAAAACCGTGCGATTGTATGGCACGATGAAAACCATGGTTCTACCTTTGATATTGTAGATATCCCGGTTGAAATGACCGACGAAGTTAGACAGTTCAGAGCACAGTTGATTGAAGAAATCGCTGCTTATGACGAAAATCTTCTTGAGAAATTTATGGAAGACGAAAATTCCATTACTGAAGAGGAAATTCACGCTGCACTTAGAGCTGCAACTTTGGATATGAGCATCATTCCGATGACATGTGGTTCTTCATTCAAAAACAAAGGAGTGCAGTTCATGCTTGATGCAGTTTGTAGATACCTTCCTTCGCCAATGGATAAGGAGGCAATCGACGGAACAGATCCAAGAACAGACGAGCCTATTTCAAGAAAACCTTCAGTAACTGAGCCTTTCGCGGCATTAGCTTTTAAAATTGCAACAGATCCTTTTGTAGGAAGACTGGCATTCTTCAGAGCTTATTCAGGAAGACTTGATGCTGGTTCTTATGTTTTGAACACAAGATCAAACAATAAAGAAAGAATCTCCCGTATCTTCCAGATGCATGCTAACAAGCAGGAGCCAATCGAGTATATCGAGGCTGGAGATATTGGTGCAGCAGTTGGATTTAAATCTATCAAGACGGGTGATACCCTTTGCGATGAAAAACATCCTATTGTTCTTGAATCTATGGTTTTCCCAGATCCGGTAATCGGTATCGCGGTAGAGCCTAAGACTAAAGCTGACCAGGATAAAATGGGTAACGCTTTGGCTAAATTAGCTGAAGAAGATCCAACTTTCCAGGTTAAAACTGACGAAGCTTCAGGACAGACGATCATCTCAGGTATGGGTGAACTTCACCTCGACATTATTGTTGACCGTATGAGAAGAGAGTTCAAGGTTGAAGTTAACCAGGGACAACCTCAGGTTGAGTACAAAGAAAACCTTACAATGTCTGCTAACCACAGAGAAGTTTACAAAAAACAATCTGGTGGACGTGGTAAATTTGCTGATATCGTGTTTGAATTGGCTCCGGCTGATGACAACAAACCAGGTCTTGAATTCATCAATGAAATCAAAGGTGGTAACGTTCCGAAAGAATATATCCCATCTGTAGAAAAAGGTTTCAAAGAGGCAATGAAGAATGGTCCTTTGGCAGGTTTCGAAATCGAAGGTATTAAAGTAACTTTGAAGGACGGATCTTTCCACCCGGTGGATTCAGATGCATTATCTTTCGAACTTGCTGCGAAAATGGGCTTCAAGGAAGCTGGTAAAAAAGCAAAACCAGTGATCATGGAACCTATCATGAAAATTGAAGTGGTAACACCGGAAGAATATATGGGTGATATCGTTGGTGACCTTAACAAGAGACGTGGTACCATTAATGGTATGGACGACAGAAACAACGCGAAAGTGATCAAAGGATTCGTTCCGCTTTCTGAAATGTTTGGTTATGTTACTACATTGAGAACACTTTCTTCAGGTAGAGCAACATCTTCAATGGAATTCGAAAAGTATGAAGCAGCTCCAACTAACGTTGCTGAATCTGTAATCGAAAAAGCAAGAGGTTAATCTTTAAATCTAAATTAAAATGTCACAAAGAATCAGAATAAAATTAAAATCTTACGATTACAATTTAGTAGATAAATCTGCTGAGAAAATCGTGAGAACGGTAAAAGCAACCGGCGCTGTGGTAAACGGCCCGATTCCTTTGCCAACGAACAAGAGAATCTTCACCGTATTGAGATCTCCGCACGTAAACAAGAAGGCAAGAGAACAGTTCCAGCTTTCAGCTCATAAGAGACTGATGGATATCTACTCTTCATCTTCTAAAACTGTAGATGCGCTAATGAAATTAGAGCTTCCTTCAGGAGTTGACGTAGAAATTAAAGTGTGATAATTTGCACTTCGCTATGATAGAAATTCCCTTTTCGCGAGAAAAGGGAATTTTTTTTGTGCCAAAATTTCTTTTTTTAAGTTGCACGATTTGCGCTTCTTGCTCATTATGGTTCCGTTTTCCATTCCGTTTTTTTTTTGTTGACTTCAGAAATATGACATTTGTCACCCCTCTAATGTTATTTAGAATAATTAAAAATAAATATATTTGTGGCATCAAATTTAAACTATGAAGAATGTATTGATGCCAGTGGTAATGCTGGTTGGACTTAATGTTAGTTACGCACAGCAAACCGAATCTCCACGTGATTCGCTAAAGCAAGCCGAAATTACGGAGGTTGAACTTTTCGGTGTGGCAAAGCAACAGCCCGTTAAACTTGAAACAATTACCCGCCTTCCTCTTAAGACACGAGATCAGATCCAAAGTATCTCCGTAGTCTCAAATAAGGTAATAGAGCAACTCGGTGGACTGACCGTTACTGATGTAGCAAAGAATATTCCCGGTGTTACCCAGTTCGGAAGTTACGGTGGTACCAAAGAAAGTATGTCTATTCGTGGATACCGCGGCGTACCCGTGCTAAAAAATGGCGTAAGTATGGATTCTGACTTCAGAACCGGATCAATGCTTACCGATATGCAGGGTGTAGAAACGGTTCAGGTTATTAAAGGTTCGGCGGCAGTTACTCAGGGGATCGGTGACGGTCTGGGAGCAGCCGGTGGAGTTATTAATGTGGTAACTAAAGTTCCGAAATTTTACAATGCAACCAATGTAGGTTTCCGATAGGCAGCTGGGATTTTTACCGCCCGACCGTAGATTTCCAAAGAGTATTGGATTCTGAGGGAAAATTCGCTGTCCGTTTCAACGGTGCTTACCAGAACAGCAACAGTTTCAGAAAATACGTGAATACGGAGCGAATCTACATTAATCCATCCATCGCATACAAACCGGATGATAAAACATCGGTTATTCTGGAGATGGATTATATGCATAACGACGTTACTCCGGATCGCGGAACAGTGAATCTTGCAGATGGCGATTTAAACGCGATCTATGAAATGCCTGACGGTAAATTCTTAGGTTTCCACACGGATAACAATAATTCAAAAACATTCAACTTCTCCTCAACAGTCATTAGAAAACTAACAGATCAGCTGAAGCTGAGAGCTGCTTATATGAACTCTTCTTATCAGCAGGACAATATTGGCGCGTCGCTCGCTACAGTCCGGAACCAGCCATGGGAAATCCGAAGACGTTCATTATCCCGTTCCCAAAGAGACGACCGCAACCAGGTTTTTCAGGCCGACTTTATTGGGGAGGATGTAAAAACCGGTTTTCTGAAGCACACTTTCCAGATTGGTTTTGATTGGAAGGAGTCTAATGTGACCACAACTTCATACGGTGCCTTAGCTGTAGATCAAATTAATGTTTTGCAGAATATCAACAATACATTACCTAATGCCGTTAATTTCGGAACGGGTACTGATGTTAATGCGAAGACTCCTTCAATCGGATTGATGGCGCAAGATCTAATAACCTGGAACAAGTACATTAAAACCCACCTTGGGATCCGTTACAGCAAATTGAACGATAACCCTGAAGGTCATGAAAGCGCAACATGGAATCCGTCTCTGGGATTAATTATTTCTCCACTGGAAAATGTGAATCTTTTCGGATCCTACACCACTACTACCAGTCTCCGAAGCGCCAACAACCGATTACTCGATGGAGGAACAGTAGGCGCCGCCGATGCATTGCAGTTTGAAGCGGGAATTAAATCTGATTGGTTGGACGAAAGATTAAGATTCAATCTGACTATTTTCGACATTAAAAATGATAACCTTTCCTACAGCATCCTTAATGCAGATGGCACCGCGACCGGTTTTTACGGTTTAGCAGGCCAGCTGCGCAGAAAAGGAGTTGAAGTAGAATTAATTGGAAAAATCTTACCGAATCTTCAGGTGATGACGGGTTGGGCATATCTCGATGCGCAATATCACAACAGCCCCGCATACGTTGAAGGTTCTGCACCGATGAACGCGCCTAAACACACCGCAAACGGATGGCTGAATTACAGATTTGATTCAGGATTACTGAACAGATTCGATATTGGCGCAGGTATTTATTATGTTGGTGAAAGACCGGTAGATGAATTCACCCAGACAACAATTGTCACAGGTCATGCCAATTCTGTAACGCCGGGACTGAAGCCTTTCTTAATGAATTCTTATACAACTGTGGACGCGCAGATAGGTTACAGCCAGAATAATATTGGTGTGCGTGTGTTCTTCAATAACATTTTCGATGCGTTGGGCTATAACTCGTACTTCAGAGGAGGTTATTTGGATCAGATTCAGCCCCGCAACTTCTCAGTCCAGTTAAACTATAAATTTTAACAATATCTAAAAGCCTAGTGAGCTTGATAAGCATTAAAATATCCGCTTAAAAAAAATATCAGGCATTGGGCAATGAATGATGTTGCGCAACATAAAGTTCCAGAAAGCGACCCCGAATCATATCATCGAAGATCCAACACTGAGTGACAACGATTAGAAATTCGGGGCTAAAAACAGAATTACGAATTATTTGGTAACCTTTGGAATTGAGGCTGAAGGTTGATTTGCCTGACAAATAATTAATTTTAATCATATCCCTTTTTCAAAAGAAAAGGGATTTTTTTTGTCGAAAAAAGGATCTTAATACACCAATTGCCGGCTTTAAGCACCGAAACAACTCTGCTATAATTGCCTGTATATTAAACATGTAAAATTTGTCCACCCCTTTGTCCACCGCCCTTTTTAGGTATTTTTTCTTAGTAACTTTAGTTTTGTTAGCAATTAAAAAAAACTATTATGAGAAAAATTTTGTTACTAATTGTAATACACCTGAGCTTTGGATATATCTGGGCTCAACATGACCTACCTCCGATTGCTAAGGATATTTCCGCGTACAAATCGCAGGCGGGGAAATCGAATGCGTTTAAAACGGTCTCCTTATTTACACAGGCCGTTGCTAACAAGCAGCAGAAATATCAGACTTCTTTTTCCGAAGGTGTCGTGTTAGAACTCAATAAAGCCAGCTTATCTTCCCTCATTCATACTAAAGATGAAGCCTTGAGTTTGACTCTTCCATTTAACAAAGGAAACATTAATGTAGAACTTTTGAAGGTTGTTCAAAATGATATCCTGGTAGAAACGAATGTTTCCGCTACTCAAAAATATTCAACGGGGATTTATTACCGTGGTATTATAGATGGTGATCATCATTCTACTGTAACGCTCAGTATTTTTGACGATAATGTAGCAGGCATTATTTCTTCGCCAAGTCTGGGTAATATCGTTTTAGCCAAAGCTAAAAACTCTGATGAATATGTTTTTTATTCATCCGCTTCATTGAAGGATAACTTTGGTTTTGTTTGCGGCACACCCGAGGACCAGGAAATTATGCCTGTGTATCCAACACAAAATATTAGTGCCGACAAAGCTTTGCATACTAATAAACGGGTTAGAATTTATTATGAAGTCGCCAATGATATTTATAGAGCCAAAGGAAGTTCCGTGGAACAAACCGTGAACTGGATTAATGCTATTCACAATAATGTAAGTACGCTATATTATAACGAAGGATTGCGGGTAGATTTGCACAAGGTCTACGTATGGACAACTGTAGATCCGTATGCAAACGAAACTAGTTCAGCTAACTTATTGCCGAAATTCCGACAAAACCGAGCAAGCTTTGACGGAGATCTGGCACACTTCGTCAACTTGAAATCTCAGTTTGGAGGCCGTGCTTATTATAGTTCTTGTACTAGCAGTAACAAACACGCGTTTTCAGGCCTATTCGATTCTTATAGTAATGTTCCGACTTATTCCTGGACTGTGGAAGTGATCACTCACGAGATTGGTCATAATCTGGGTTCGCCTCATACACAAAGTTGCTTTTGGAATGGTAATAATACCGCAATTGACGGGTGTGTGCCATCGGAAGCCAATCCGTGGAACACTTCTATTACGTGTCCTAATGGTCCTATGCCTGCGGCTAATGGCGGAACCATTATGAGTTACTGTCACACACAGCCTTCCGTGGGCATTAATCTGTCATTGGGATTTGGCACGCAGCCGGGAAATGTAATCAGAAACAATGTAGCTGCTGGAACTTGCTTCACCAGTTCAAGGATTTATTATGTGAAACCAGGAGCTACCGGAGACGGAACTTCCTGGACCAATGCCGGTAATCTAACCGATGTATTAAAATATTTGCACAATAACCAGTCGGTAAGCAATTTTAATGCTACTATACCTGTTCAGGTTTGGGTGCAAAAAGGAACTCACGTCCCTACCCATCAATATGGCGGCGGAGCGACCAGAGACAGAGCTTTTGTACTCGTGAAGGATGTACAGTTATATGGTGGTTTCAATGGTGATGAAACAAGACTGGAACAAAGAAAAACCGGTCAAAATGAAACGATTTTAGATGGCGGAAAAGTAAGCGCGCATGTAGTAGTAAGCGCAGGAGATGTTGGAGCAGCTTTGCTTGACGGATTTACAATAATGAATGGTAATGCTGTAAACGATAACAGTTTTAGCATCAACGGTCAAACAATCGATCACCGGTATGGCGGCGGAATACTGATGAACAATTCATCTCCAGCTATTACCAACAGTATTTTCAAAAATAACTATTCTGTAAACCGGGGAGGTGCGGTGTACATGCTTAATGACTCAAAACCTGTTTTTCAGAATGTAGTCTTCACCCTGAATGAAGCCGGTAGTAATGGCGATGGTGGAGCAATATATACGGATACGAATAATAACAGAGGCTTTCTTACATTGATCAACTGTACAATTGCTAATAATAAAGCCAGCGATGGTGGTGCGATCCGTTTTAATCATAATATTACGGTGAAGTTCTCGAATAATATTTTTTACAATAATACGAGCACCAATAATAGCGGAACATTAAACAGTGAGTTTTCTTTCAATTTTTCTGAAAGTGATTTCTCTACCAGAAACAGCGGCAACATTAAGTCTAATATTTTCCAATACTATACAAAAGGAGCCGATACTTACAATCAAAATCCGCAACTGGAGAATACCTATAGATTGTCAAGTTCAAGCCCGGCGATAAACAAAGGTAAAAATGAACTTTACATAAATGTGTCTGCCAATATTGTAAAATCCCCAAAGGATGTTGAAGCTAAAACGAGAATCGTAAATAGCACTATCGATTTGGGCGCATCGGAAAGACAATGCACAATATCCGCGCCGGTTACGGCGAACCAGACGATCGTGCTCTGTGGTGTAAATAAAGTAAGTGATTTAATATCTAAAATAAACTCACCCACGATATTGGTGTATGCAAGCACTACAGCTTATGATCCTTTGGCCTCCACCGCAACTCTTACCAATGGTCAGACTTATTACATTACTAAAGTCGATACCGGTGGTTGTACCAGTAGTTTAGTTCCTGTAAAAGTCAGTATTGTTGCTGTTCCTGCCGCACCAGCGGTTACACAGCCTGCAGTAATCTGCGCGGGTCAGGTCACTCTGGGTCAGCTAAGTGTCGCGGGTACCAATCATAAATGGTATAGTGCCGCAACAGGTGGAAATGTTTTACCTGCAACCACAGTTATTGAACGTAACAAGACCTATTACGTTACTCAAAACCCTAACGGTTGCGAATCGGCAAGAGCTGCTTTTTCCGCGACTCAATTCTATGATCTACCTGCCGCACCTTTAGTAACACAACCAGCTGCAACTTGTGCTGGTCAGTTCACATTGGGTCAGCTTAGCGTTACAGGTGGCAATCTTAAATGGTACAACAGTGCGACGGGTGGAAATATATTACCCGCAACTACAGTTATCGAACCTAATGAAACTTACTACGTCACTCAAAATCCAAATGGCTGCGAATCGGCAAGAACTTCGTTTACCGCGACCAGCATTTATGAGATACCCGCTGCACCAACCGTAACACAGCCAGCCGCCGCTTGCGAAGGCGCTTTAAGCTTAAGTAATGTTGTTGTTTCGGGTACGGGAGAGGTAAGATGGTACGACGCAGCTGTTGCCGGTAATCAACTGGAATCCTCTACCATTGTGAAAGAAGGTGTTACCTATTACGTAAGCAGAAGAACCAATAACTGCGAGTCTGTAAGAACATCTTTTGTGGCACTGAACATAAAGGCTTATCCTGATGCACCTACGGGAAATACCAACCAAACATTGCCTTATGGCAGTAAAGTATCAGATATTGAGATCTCAAACCCTAGTAACGTAACTTGGTATGCAACCCAAAGTGATGCTAATGCTAATATAAATCCGCTGGCAAATAATCATATTTTGGTGACAGGAAAATACTATCCGGTTTCATCCAACGGTAACTGCAGAACGATGGGAGCAGAGTTTAATATTACCATAGAGGCGGTTTTAGGCACATCCCAGGATGTTAATAAAGCAGCGGCGATCTATCCAAGCCCTTTCAGAGATGTGCTTTATGTAAAGAATGATGCAATGATTACCAATATTAAAATTTATTCGGCCACGGGCAGTTTAATTTTTAATAAAAACCTAAATGCTAAAGAATCCAGCATCAATACACAGCAGTTTCCGACAGGTGTGTATACGGTAAAACTCACTTCCGAAAACCGGGAAGTCATTAAGAAAGTGATTAAAAAGTAATTACTGAAAAATCCACATTTTTAAGATAACGACAAGTCCGCTTCAAACTGAAGCGGACTTGTTATTTTTTGCAGAGATGATTATTGATAAAGCTCGTCGAACATACCGGAATATTTTTTCCGCAAACGTTGTTTGGATTTTTTTACCGCTTCCAAGGTAACACCTAGAATTCTTGCAATTTCGGTATTTTTAAGGTCCAGCTTGGTAAGAAAGATCATCCGAAGGTTGGCTTCGGTAAGATCATCAAAATTATCAGTGATGTTTTTATAAAATTCCGGATACTCCTGCATGAAATTGGTTTTGAAAAGATCCCAGTTTTCCGCTGTCATCAGGTGAGATTGCAGGAGGCTTTGCAACACGGTTGTTTTCTCTTCCATGTAAGACTTGGAAAAATTATTGATGTTAGAAACTGTACTTTCTAGTTCTTCAATTTGTTTGTTTTTTTCTCTGAGATAAGTTTTGAAGGTATCAATGGTTTTTCGGGAAGTATTGAGTCTGTTTTCGGAGTTTGCTTTTTCAAGCATTAATGCGAGTATTTTTTTATCATATTCAGACTTGTCGATTTTATATTTGTCTTTGATACGATGCCTGAAAAAAAACACAGTAAGCAGCAGACAGCCCGAAAGTATAATGGCTAAAGTCTTTTGAATAGATGCTTTTTCGGCTTTTGATTTTTCCGCATCAATTTTTAACTCAAAAATCTCTTGCCGGCTTTTCCAGTTGATTTGATTGATATTTTCCTGCCCATCCATTTTTTTGAGGTCTTCGGAGGTGCGATCCATTTCTCTTCGTAAAAAAAGTTCCTCTTGAGCATCTTCTTTAATTTTCGCCAGCTGAAATCTCAGATCAAGTATTTCGAGCTTTTCGCTTTTGTAATAGGGGCTGGAGTCAGCTATTTTTAACGCTTCATCTGCATACTTTTGGCAATCATTGTATCGTTTTATTTTCAGATATAGTCTGGCTAATAAAGCCTTGGCAAACATCATATTTTTCTCATCCTGTATCTTTTCGGTGATATTAATATCCTTCAATAAGAAATTCTCGGCTTCGTCATATTTTTTCAGATCAATAGAGATCAGGGCACGGTTGCCCAAAATTTTTGCATAACGTAGTTTATCGTTGGTTTTTAAAGCAATTTCTTCAGCAATATTATAATGGTATCCTGCACTGTCATACTTTTTCTGATGCCAGTAATTTATAGCGATATTATCGTGCAGAGCAGATTTGATTGAGGTCGGGTTTGCAGATATTTTTTCTGCCCGCAGAAGATAAACGTTGGATTTTTGAAACTCATTAATATTATTGAGAAAATAGCCAACTTTTTTATAAGATACAGCAGGTGAAATTTTAAACTCGTAATCATTCATCTCTACGCGTTTTATATTTTTCAGAAAATACGGATAAGCGTCTTTTATCTCTCTGTAGGTATAGAGATAAAAAGCATACGAGATCTCCGACCAGGTTTGCAGATGCTGTAATTTTTTCTTTTCCGCCAGATTGATGGCTTTGAGAAATTGTGTTGTACTTTTTGTGTTTATACCTTTAGAAAGATCTGCAGTTTTTTGAGCCTCAAGATTATATACGATAATTTGTTGGATCGATTTATCTTTTAATCCGTGTTTTTTCGCCTCTTGATTTATAAACGAGACAATATCCGGTATTTTGTCGTAAGAGGTTTCTATGCCCCCAAGTATGGAATTTATCTTTTCTATCTCATTTTTTGTCTGAGCATGAGAGTGAAGGCTGAAGAATACAAAACCTAAAAAAAGCATCTTTAAGTTTCTTACTGGTAAAGCTAAATTCAAATGGATAAAAATTTAATTAGACAGGTGAAATTTCGAACGTAAAAATACATTAAAAAATAATTATTGATGGTTTTAGATTATTAATGCTCTTTTTTACGAACTTCTGATATTACTATTTTAGTAAATACAGTGCAGCAAACGTCCCATAAAAACAATAACGGTTACGGCACATTTATGGTAATGGGAATGCAGGTAAAAGTGTTAGACAGTTTGATGAACTTAGCGAAATCTTTTAGGAGATGCACCGCAGGAAGAAATCCTATTCAGATTAATAACGCTTTAATTTATCCGATTAAGAAAAATAAATAAGAAATGGAGACAAGTGAAAATAAAAGTTTTTTCGATCGCTTTTCCGATTGGTCAACTGCGGCCGCAGGCAGTCCGTCTGCTTTTTTAATTGCATTGGCTTTAATAATTATTTGGGCAGGAACAGGTCCGATTTTTAAATTTTCCGAAACATGGCAGCTGGTGATTAATACCGGGACAACAATTGTTACGTTTCTCATGGTTTTCCTCATTCAGAAAGCACAGAATAAAGACTCTAAAGCCATACAGATTAAACTGAATGAACTTATCGCCGCCCACGAAAAAGCGAGCAACAGAATTGTGGATATTGAAGACCTTACAGAAAAGGAACTCGATAAACTCCACCGCTATTATCAGAAACTTTCCGATTTGGCGGAAGAGGATACGGATATTCACCAATCGCATTCGATTGATGCCGCCGAAGATAACCACGAGCATAAAATGCGTAATAAGATCATTCAGCAGCAGATTGAAGAGGAAGATAAATAAGCTTTTCTTGACATTGGAAAAAGAAGATTAGCACGAAAAATCAGCGAAATCCTTTTGCTTTAGTAATCAACGACTTCAGAACTTCAGTTACGGCTGAAGTTTTTTGCATTTTTCGTAAAATATTTTTAACTCGCTGTTTGTCAATTCAAAAAAACTTCATACATTTGCACACTCAATTTAGGGAAGAAGTATGCCTATTTCAGAAATAGAAATCACCTAAACCTCGATTGGCAAACGTGAACTTAATATAATATATAAATAATGTCAGGTATTATTGGTAAAAAAATCGGGATGACTTCCTTGTTTGACGAAAACGGCAAAAACATGCCGTGTACAGTTATTCAGGCTGGTCCTTGCTCGGTTTTACAGGTCAGAACCGTAGAAAAAGATGGGTACAAAGCTGCTCAGCTAGGTTTCGATGACAAGAGTGAAAAGAACGTTGGTAAAGCGTTAGCCGGCCACTTCAAAAAGGCTGGTTCTGCTCCAAAAGCTAAATTGGTAGAATTCTACAACGAATTTGTAGACACTTTAAGCGTAGGAGATGAAGTGAAAGTTAACCTTTTCGCGCAAGGCGAATTTGTTGACGTAACAGGAACTTCAAAAGGTAAAGGTTTCCAGGGGGTTGTTAAAAGACACAACTTTGGTGGTGTAATGCAGGCAACTCACGGACAGCACAACAGACTTAGAGCCCCAGGTTCTATTGGTGCAGGTTCCGACCCGTCAAGAGTATTCAAAGGAATGCGTATGGCTGGTAGAATGGGTGGTAAGCAAGTTACCGTACAAAACCTTCAGGTGTTAAGAGTAGATGAAGAGCAAAATCTTTTAGTAGTAAAAGGTGCTGTTCCGGGAGCAAAAAATTCTTATGTAATTATCAGAAAATGGAACTAGTAGTATTTAATACATCAGGAAAAGAAACCGGAAGAACTGTTCAGTTAGACGAAGCGATCTTCGGAATTGAGCCTAACCAGCACGCGGTTTACTTAGAAGTGAAACAATACCTTGCTGCACAAAGACAAGGAACACATAAATCAAAAGAAAGAAGCGAAATTACAGCTTCTACCAAGAAACTTAAAAAGCAAAAAGGTTCTGGTTCTGCAAGATACGGTGATATCAAGTCGCCAACTTTCAGAGGTGGAGGTAGAGTTTTTGGTCCAAAACCAAGAGACTACAGATTCAAACTGAACAAAGCTTTGAAGAGATTGGCAAAAAAATCTGTGCTTTCTCAGAAAATGAGAGACAATTCTATTAAAGTTCTTGAAGCATTCAACTTTGATGCTCCTAAAACTAAAGAATTTATCACACTGAACAACGCATTAGGATTTGAAGGTAAAAAATCACTGTATATTTTACCGGAAGCTAACAAAAATGTATATCTGTCATCAAGAAACTTACCTAAAACTACAGTATTGACTTATAACGAGATCAGTTCTTACGATTTGGTACACGCTGGCGAGATTGTATTTTTAGAAGGTGCTATCGAAAAATTTCAGGAAAACTTAAGAAAATAAATCATGTCTATTATTATTAAACCTATCATTTCAGAAAAAGCAAACTATCTTACAGATTTGAGAGGAGCTTATTCTTTTTTCGTGAATACGAAAGCGAATAAAATCCAGATCAAAAAAGCGATAGAAGAGGCTTATGGTGTAAAAGTAGCAGACGTAAGAACAATGATTTACGCTCCTAAAGTTTCATCGAAACACACCAAAAAAGGACTACAGGTTGGGAAAACCAACAAAATGAAGAAAGCAGTTGTTTCCCTTGCAGAAGGTGAAGTGATTGATATTTTTGCAACGAATTAATTAAATAATCAATAGTAATGTCTGTTAGAAAATTAAAACCTATCACCCCGGGACAGAGATTCAGAGTTGTTAACAACTTTGAGGAAATTACTACCAACAAACCAGAGAAGTCTCTAACCGTTGGTATTAAAAAGTCAGGTGGTCGTAACAATACTGGTAAAATGACCATGCGTTACACCGGAGGTGGACACAAACAAAAATACAGAATTATCGACTTCAAAAGAAACAAGTTTGATGTTGAAGGAACGGTAAAAACTGTAGAGTACGATCCAAACAGAACAGCTTTCATCGCGCTAGTTGAGTACGCAGACGGAGAGAAGAGATATATCATCGCTCCAAACGGTATCAAAGTAGACCAGAAAGTAATCTCAGCGGATACTGCAGAACCTAATGTAGGTAATGCAATGAAATTGAAGAACATTCCTTTGGGAACTGTTGTTTCTTGTATCGAATTGAGACCTGGTCAGGGAGCAGTTATGGCAAGAAGTGCAGGATCTTCAGCACAGTTAACTTCAAGAGACGGTAAATACGCGATCGTGAAATTACCTTCAGGAGAATCCAGAATGATCCTTACTGAATGTATGGCAATGATCGGATCTGTTTCTAACGGCGACCACCAGCTTACCGTTTCCGGTAAAGCAGGTAGAAGCAGATGGTTAGGAAGAAGACCTAGAACAAGACCAGTTGTAATGAACCCAGTTGATCACCCAATGGGAGGTGGTGAAGGACGTTCATCAGGAGGTCACCCAAGATCTAGAAACGGTATGCCGGCTAAAGGTTACAAAACAAGAAAGAAAAACAAAGCGTCTAACCGATTTATCGTATCTAAAAGAAAATAATTATGGCAAGATCACTTAAGAAAGGACCTTTCATTCATCATACTTTAGATAAGAAGGTTCAGGCAAATATAGAGTCTAATAAAAAGACAGTAATTAAAACTTGGTCTCGAGCGTCAATGATCTCTCCGGACTTCGTAGGACAAACCATCGCAGTACACAACGGGAAATCTTTTATCCCGGTTTATGTAACTGAAAACATGGTAGGTCACAAGTTAGGCGAATTTTCTCCGACAAGATCTTTCAGAGGTCACGGTGGTAACAAAAATAAAGGAGGTAGATAATCATGGGATCAAGAAAAAGAGAAAGTGCATTAGCACGTAAAATAGCAAACCAGGATGTGGCAAAATCGTTACATAATGATTGCCCGTCTTCTCCAAGAAAGATGAGATTGGTTGCTGATATCATCAGAGGAGTTGAAGTTGACAAAGCTTTAGCTATCCTTAAATTTTCAAAAAAGGAAGCTTCTAACAAATTGGAGAAAGTTCTTCTTTCTGCAATGGCTAACTGGCAGACAAAAAATGAAGGAGCTGATATCGAGGAGGCAAACTTAATCGTAAAAGAAATTATGGTTGATAGTGCTAGACAATTGAAGAGACTGAGACCTGCACCACAAGGTAGAGGACACAGAATCAGAAAAAGATCTAACCACATTACGTTAATTTTAGGCACTAAAGACAACAAATAATCAAGGTATGGGACAGAAGACAAATCCAATTGGTAACAGATTAGGTATCATCAGAGGATGGGATTCGAACTGGTTTGGTGGTAAAAACTACGGCGACAGAATCGCTGAAGACTACAAAATCAGAAGATACCTTGAAGCTAGATTATCTAAAGGTGGAATTTCAAAAATTTATATTGAAAGAACCCTGAAATTAGTAACAGTAACAATCACCACTGCAAGACCGGGACTTATCATCGGTAAAGGAGGTCAGGAAGTTGATAAACTAAAAGAAGAATTAAAAAAGATTACCGATAAGGACATCCAGATCAATATCTTCGAAATCAAAAGACCTGAACTTGATGCAGTATTAGTTGCTGACAGTATCGCAAAACAGATTGAAAATAGAATTTCTTACAGAAGAGCTGTGAAAATGGCAATTCAAAGCACCATGAGAATGGGAGCTGAAGGAATCAAAGTTCAGATCTCAGGTAGATTGAACGGAGCTGAGATGGCAAGAAGCGAATCTTTCAAAGAAGGAAGAATCCCATTGTCAACCTTCCGTGCAGATATCGATTATCACATCGGTGAAGCACTTACACAATACGGAAAACTTGGTGTAAAGGTTTGGATTATGAAAGGTGAGGTTTACGGTAAAAGAGATCTTTCCCCATTAGTAGGACAACAGAAAAAAGCACCTGCAGGTAGAGGCGACAGAAACGAGCGCGGCGACCGTGGTGAAAGAGGAGACAGAAGACCAAGAGATAGAAAATAATTAATGAAATTTTAGAGGACAGTTTTAAATGACCGTTACTTTTTTAAAAGCTAAAATCTAAAATCTAAAATTCCTAGAAATTATGTTACAACCAAGAAGAACCAAATTCCGTAAAGTTCACAAGATGAAGATGAAGGGAGTTGCCCAAAGAGGGAATCAACTCGCTTACGGAACTTTCGGGATCAAAGCTAACGAAGGAGCTTGGATCACTGCAAGACAAATTGAAGCAGCGCGTATTGCTGCAACAAGATATATGAAAAGAGAAGGTCAGTTATGGATCAAAATATTTCCGGACAAACCGATTACTAAAAAACCAGCCGAAGTAAGGATGGGGAAAGGTAAAGGTGCTGTGGAATATTGGGTATCGGTAGTGAAACCTGGTAAGATTATGTTTGAAGTAGGTGGAGTACCTTATGAAGTTGCCAAAGAAGCACTTCGTTTAGCGGCTCAGAAACTTCCTGTTACTACAAGATTTGTAGTTGCTAACGATTTTGTTCAACCTCAATAATTTATTAAAATGAAAAAAGCTGACATCAAAAATCTAAGCGCAGGAGATATTCAAAACAAGTTGACTGAAGTAAAAGCAGATTTCAATAAAATGAAATTATCGCACAGCATCAGCCCGATTGAAAATCCTATTCAGATTAGAGACATGAGAAGAACAATCGCTCGTCTGGAAACTGAATTAACACTAAAACAACAATCATAATTTTCCTTTTATCATGGATAGAAATTTAAGAAAAGAAAGAATCGGAATCGTTTCTAGCAATAAAATGGAAAAGACCATTGTTGTAAGTGAAACGACGAGAGTAAAACACCCGATGTACGGTAAATTCGTTCTAAAAACGAAAAAATATACCGCTCATGATGAGAACAACGAGTGTACTGAAGGCGATACAGTATTAATTACTGAAACAAGACCTTTAAGTAAAAGTAAGAGATGGAGATTAGTAAGAATCATTGAAAAAGCTAAGTAATGTTACAAACCGAATCAAGATTAAAAGTTGCTGATAACACAGGTGCAAAAGAAGTACTTGTAATCAGAGTTCTGGGAGGAACCAGAAGAAGATATGCTTCAGTTGGTGATAAAATCGTAGTTACTATCAAAGATTCTACACCACAGGGTAACGCAAAAAAAGGAACTGTTTCTAAAGCAGTTGTAGTAAGAACTAAAAAAGCAGTTCGTAGAAAAGATGGTTCATACATCAAATTCGACGATAACGCTTGTGTTCTTTTAAACGCAGCCGGCGAAATGAGAGGTACCCGTGTATTCGGACCTGTTGCCCGTGAACTGAGAGATAAAGAATATATGAAAGTCATTTCATTAGCTCCTGAAGTACTTTAATTTTAAAATTTACAGAAAATGACAAAGTTAAAAATCAAAAGAGGAGATAACGTAATCATCACTACCGGTAAGAAAGAAATTAAAGGTAAAACAGGTGAGGTTATTGAAGTGATCAGAAAAGAAGGCAAAGACGCAAGAGTAATCGTTGCAGGTTTAAATATCGTTAAAAAACATACCAAACCATCAGCAGGTAACCCACAAGGCGGAATTGTAGAGAAAGAAGCATCAATCCATATTTCCAACGTTATGCTTATCGACAAAAACGGTAAAGCAACCAAAACAGGATCCAAGGTGGAAGGTGATAAAAAAGTAAGAGTTGCTAAAACAACCGGTGAAACTTTATAATTATAAAAGACGATGGAATATATAGTAAGACCAAGGAAAATATATAAAGAAAAGATTGTTCCTGCGATGATGGAAGAATTTGGGTACAAATCTGTTATGCAGGTACCTAAATTAGAAAAAATCGTTATTTCACAAGGTTTAGGTGCAGCTACTGCTGACAAGAAAATTGTAGATTACGCAGTAGAAGAACTTACAGCAATCACCGGTCAAAAAGCAGTTGGTACAATCTCTAAGAAAGATGAGGCTGCCTTCAAATTGAGAAAAGGAATGCCAGTAGGAGCAAGAGTAACTTTAAGAGCTGATAAAATGTATGAGTTCTTAGACAGACTTACTTCTTCAGCGTTACCACGAATCAGAGACTTCTCTGGTATCAAAGCTGAAGGTTTCGACGGTAGAGGAAATTACAACTTAGGAATCACTGAGCAAATCATTTTCCCTGAGATCGTAATCGATAAAGTAAAGAAAATCCAGGGGATGGACATTACTTTCGTTACTACAGCGAAAACCGACAAAGAAGCAAAAGCATTATTAACGCATTTTGGTATGCCTTTTAAAAAGAATTAAAAGATGGCTAAAGAATCAATGAAAGCGCGTGAGCGCAAAAGAGAAGCTACAGTAGCAAAATATGCTGAGAAAAGAAAAGCTTTGAAAGAAGCCGGAGATTACGCAGCATTGCAATTATTGCCGAAAGACGCTTCACCTGTGAGATTACACAACAGATGTAAATTAACAGGAAGACCAAGAGGATACATGAGAACTTTCGGACTTTCGAGAGTAACCTTCAGAGAAATGGCCAACAAAGGTCTTATCCCAGGTGTTAAAAAAGCTAGTTGGTAACAATTTAGAATAATCGAGACAGTAAAGTTGTTTTTGGCGATCCGCGACCAGCCCAGCTAAAAGCCAGTCGCCAGAAACAAAACTAACTGTCATAAACCAATAATTTAAAATAGAAAAATGGTAACAGATCCAATTTCAGATTTCCTAACCAGAGTAAGGAACGCACAAAGCGCAGGCCATAAAGTGGTGGACATTCCTGCATCGAAAATCAAAAAGGAGATTACGAAAATTTTGTTTGACCAGGGTTATATCCTGAACTATAAGTTCGAGGATAGCGCTGTTCAGGGAAATATCAAAATCGCTTTAAAGTACGACAAACAAACCAACAAACCTGCAATCAAAAGCATCCAAAGAGCTTCAAGACCAGGTTTAAGACAATACAAAGGTTCTGAGGAACTGCCAAGAGTATTGAACGGTTTGGGCGTGGCTATTATCTCAACTTCAAAAGGAGTTATGACTGATAAAAAAGCCAGACAAGAAAAAGTTGGTGGAGAAGTAATCTGCTATGTTTATTAATTTTTAATCAAAGGAAAATGTCAAGAATTGGTAAATCAATTATAGAAATTCCCGCTAACGTTACAGTAACCGAAAAAGACGGTATGGTAACAGTGAAAGGCCCGAAAGGCGAACTTACACAGCAAATTGGCGAAGGAATCACTCTAAAACAGGAAGACGGAATACTTACTTTAGAAAGACCGTCGGATTCAAAACAACACAAAGCATTACACGGTCTTTACAGAGCGTTAATCAATAACATGATTGTGGGAACTGCCGAAGGTTTTACAAAAAAACTTGAATTGGTAGGGGTAGGATACAGAGCTTCACACCAAGGTAACAGACTGGATATGGCTTTAGGATTCTCCCACGGTATCGTGATGGATCTTCCAAAAGAAATTACTTTAGATACTTTATCTGAAAAAGGTAAAAACCCTATTATTACTTTGTCTTCACACGACAAACAACTTCTTGGGATGGTTGCTGCTAAGATCAGATCTTTCAGAAAACCTGAACCATACAAAGGAAAAGGAGTTAGATTCGTTGGAGAAATTGTTAGACGTAAAGCTGGTAAATCTGCTTAATTTTAAAACTTAAGAAAATGGCACTAAGCAAATTAGAAAAAAGAAATAGAATTAAAAGAAGAGTGAGAGGGAAAATCTCCGGTTCTTCAGAATTGCCAAGATTATCTGTTTACAAAAGTAATAAAGAAATTTACGCGCAATTAATCGACGATAAAGACGGTAAAACTCTTGCTTCAGCTTCTTCAAGAAACCTGAACGCAAAAGGTACTAAAGTAGAAATCTCTGCAGAAGTAGGTAAAGCAATCGCTGAAAAAGCTAAAGCTGCAGGTATTGAAAATATAGTGTTCGACAGAAACGGATTCGTTTACCACGGTAGAGTGAAAGCTCTTGCTGACGGGGCGAGAGAAGGCGGACTAAAATTCTAATCATTAAATTTCGGAAATATGTTAGGACTAGATAATATAGAAAAAGTAAAACCGGGAGGATTAGAACTTAAAGATCGTCTCGTTGCTGTAAACAGAGTAACCAAAGTAACCAAAGGTGGTCGTGCTTTCGGATTTTCTGCAATCGTGGTTGTAGGAGATGAGGCTGGTACTGTAGGTTTCGGTTTGGGAAAATCTAAAGAAGTTGCTTCAGCTATTGCAAAAGCAGTGGAAGATGCAAAGAAAAACTTAGTTAAAGTTCCTGTAATCAACCACACAATCCCTCACCAGACTTCTGCAAGATACGGTGGAGCTGATATCTTCTTAAGACCAGCTTCTCACGGTACCGGGCTAATCGCCGGTGGTGCAGTAAGAGCGGTATTGGAGTCTGCAGGAGTACACGATATCTTGTCGAAATCTAAAGGATCTTCTAACCCGCACAATGTAGTGAAAGCTACTTTCAAAGCATTGTTGGACATCAGAAGACCAGAGGACATCGCAAAATTAAGAGGTGTTTCATTAAGTAAAGTGTTTAACGGTTAATATTAAAACAATGGCAAAAATTTCAGTAAAGCAAGTAAAAAGCGCTATTGGTAGAACTAAAACCCAAAAAAGAACGCTTGAAGCATTAGGATTGAAAAAACTTCACCAAGTTGTTGAACACGAAGCTACACCATCTATCTTAGGTATGGTAGCAGCGGTAAGTCATTTAGTAGAAGTTCAAAAATAAGACAATAGAAAAGAGATCGGAGGCTCTAGAAATTCAGTCTCCACTCTCTAATCTTTAAATCTAAAATCTAAAAAATAATGAATTTAAATAATATAAGACCGGCATCGGGTGCAACTCACAATTCTAAAAGACTTGGTAGAGGACAGGGAAGCGGAAAAGGTGGTACTTCAGCAAAAGGTCATAAAGGTCAGAAAGCCAGAGCCGGATATTCTCAGAAAATCGGTTTCGAAGGTGGACAGATGCCTTTACAAAGAAGACTTCCTAAATTCGGTTTCAACAACGTAAACAGAAAAGAGTACAGAGCAATCAATCTTGATACCATCCAACTTTTGGCTGATGCGAAAAACATCACCGAAATTACTAAAGACATTTTAGTAGAAAACGGATTGGCTAAAAAGAGCGAAATCGTGAAAATTATGGGTAGAGGTGAATTGAAATCAGGTGTTTCAATTTCTGCACACAAATTCACAAAATCTGCTGAAGAAGCAATCGCTAAAGCAGGAGGTAAAGCAATTACTCTATAATTATTACGAATGAAAGAATTTATACAAACACTAAAAAACATTTGGAGCCTTAAGGAACTTAGAGAGAAAATACTTTTCACTCTTGGGTTAATCCTAGTGTATAGATTCGCATCTTATATTTCCCTACCTGCCATTAATATGGCCGAGGTGGGGAATCTTTTGGAACATTACCAGAACCAGGGTGGCAACAAGCAGGGAGCAGGTCTTCTTGGGTTGCTTTCTTCGTTTACTGGAGGTGCATTCAGCCGGGCGTCAATTATGGCACTCGGTATTATGCCTTATATTTCTGCATCAATTATCGTTCAGCTGATGGGTATGGCAATACCTTACCTTCAGAAATTACAGAAAGATGGTGAAAGCGGCAGAAATACACTGAACCAAATTACAAGATGGTTAACGATTGCAGTTTGTTTGGTACAGGCACCGTCTTACCTTACTTCAATTACACAGATGTTCTTGCCACACGCACAGTTCGCCTCAGCATATTATGTGCATCCGGAGTCCATTATGTTCTGGTTACCAAGCATCGTAATTTTGGTAGCTGGTTCTGTATTCGCAATGTGGTTAGGTGAAAAGATTACAGATAAAGGAATCGGAAACGGTATCTCGATCTTAATTATGGTAGGGATCTTGGCAGATCTTCCGGGAGCATTTATCCAGGAAGTTGCTACACAAACCGGCAAAGGCGGTTTAGGAACAATCATGATTTTAATTGAAGTTTTATTCTGGATGTTGGTTGTGCTTTTAGCAATCATTCTTTCCGTAGCTGTAAGAAAAATCCCAATTCAGTATGTAAGCCGTGCTCAGGCTAGAGGGGGATCAAATAGAAATTTAATGCAGGGTGCAAGACAGTGGATTCCACTTAAAGTAAATGCGTCGGGAGTAATGCCGATCATTTTTGCCCAGGCTTTAATGTTTGTTCCGGGACTTTTAACTAAAGTTGATGAGTCCAACACTTTCCTGGCAGGTTTTAAAAACGTATTCAGCTGGCAGTACAATGTATTGTTTGCACTGTTAATTATTATCTTCTCATTCTTCTATACTGCAATCACCATTCCGGTGAATCAGATGGCGGATGATCTGAAGAGAAACGGAGGTTTGATTCCTAAAGTAAGACCCGGTAAAGATACCGCTGATTATCTGGATGATATTCTCTCAAAAATTACTTTGCCCGGCTCAATATTTTTAGCTATCTTTGCAATCCTTCCTGCAATTGTGCACGGAGCGTTTGTTCAGACGGATAGATTTGCCCTGTTTTTCGGGGGTACATCGCTGTTAATTATGGTTGGGGTAATCCTCGATACAGTTCAACAAATCAATACGTATTTGCTGAACCACCATTATGACGGGTTGATGCAGTCAAAATTATCCAGAACAACAAACCCGTAATTAATAAATGGCAAAACAGAAACATATTGAACAAGACGGCGTCATTACGGAAGCTCTTTCGAATGCGCAGTTTCGCGTTGAACTTGAGAATGGGCACGTATTAATCGCGCACATCTCTGGTAAAATGCGAATGCACTACATTAAGCTTTTACCTGGTGATAAGGTAAAATTAGAACTTTCTCCTTACGATTTATCGAAAGGAAGAATCACATTTAGATACTAATTACAGAGCGATCTGCGAATTAATATAATAGAAAACGTATAAAATCATCACGGTTTTATTAGTCATTTAAATATTTAAACAAAAGGGGGTGAAACAAAAAGAGTTCATCTAACCGTTGGAAAATTAAACCAAAACAAATGAAAGTTAGAGCATCTATCAAAAAAAGAAGTGCTGATTGCAAAATTGTTCGCAGAAAAGGCGTTCTGTTTGTGATCAACAAGAAGAACCCAAAATTTAAACAAAGACAAGGCTAAAATTAAATTATGGCGAGAATTTCCGGTATTGATTTACCAAAAAACAAAAGAGGCGTTATCGGCTTAACTTACATCTACGGAATCGGAAGAAGCACTTCATCCGAAATCCTGAAAGCAGCCGGCATCAGCGAAGACAAGAAAGTCAACGAATGGAATGACGATGAATTGGCACTAATCAGAAACTACATCACTGAAAACATCAAAGTAGAAGGTGAATTACGTTCTGAAACACAATTAAACATCAAACGATTGATGGATATTGGTTGCCAACGAGGAATACGTCACAGACTGGGATTACCTTTAAGAGGCCAAAGAACAAAAAACAATTCTAGAACCCGAAAAGGAAAGAGAAAAACTGTTGCTAACAAGAAAAAAGCAAGTAAATAATCGGTAAGAATTATGGCAAAACAGACTAAAGTTGTTAAAAAAAGAAAAGTAAAAGTTGAAGCGATCGGGGAAGCACACATCCAGGCATCTTTCAACAATATTATCATTTCTTTAACGAATAAGAACGGAGAAGTAATCTCTTGGGCATCTGCCGGAAAAATGGGATTCAGAGGTTCTAAAAAGAATACTCCTTTCGCAGCGCAAATGGCTGCAGAAAATTGCTCACAAGTTGCACACGATGCAGGTCTTAGAAGAGTAAAGGTGTTTGTAAAAGGTCCAGGTGCAGGTAGAGAATCTGCTATCAGAACCATTCACAATTCAGGTATTGAAGTTAGTGAAATCGTAGATGTGACTCCAATGCCACACAACGGTTGTAGACCACCGAAAAGAAGAAGAGTATAATTTTTAGAAACTACCATTATGGCAAGATATATTGGACCTAAAACTAAGATTGCAAGAAAATTTGGTGCTGCAATCTACGGAGACGACAAGAGCTTCGAGAAAAGAAAAAACCAACCACCGGGACAACACGGTGTTAACAAAAGAAGAGGATCAAAGAAATCTGAATATGCTGTCCAGTTAATGGAAAAGCAGAAAGCAAAATACACTTACGGTATTTTGGAGAGACAATTTGCTAATCTATACGAAAAAGCGCAAAGAGCAAAAGGCGTAACAGGTGAAGTTCTGTTGCAGTTATGTGAATCTAGACTAGACAACGTTGTTTACAGACTTGGTTTTGGTAAAACAAGAGCAGGAGCAAGACAGCTGGTTTCTCACAGACACATCACTGTAAACGGAGAATTAGTGAACATTCCATCTTACTTGCTAAAAGCAGGAGATGTAGTTGCTGTTAGAGAGAAATCTAAATCTCTTGAGGTAATTGCAGATTCTTTGGCTTCTAAAGCAAACTATGAGTGGTTACAGTTCAACGACGAGACTAAACAAGGTACTTTTATTTCCGCACCGGAGAGAATCCAGATTCCGGAGGATATCAAAGAACAGTTGATCGTCGAACTTTACTCTAAATAATTTTTTCAAATTTTTGCTCAACCCAAATTATATGGCAATTTTAACATTTATTAAACCCGATAAAGTAATCCTTCTTAGTTCCGATGATTTCAAAGGTAAATTTGAATTCAGACCATTGGAACCAGGCTTCGGATTAACAATCGGTAATGCTTTGAGAAGAGTTTTGCTTTCTTCTCTAGAAGGATATGCTATCTCATCTATCAAAATAGAAGGCGTAGAGCACGAATTTTCAACAATTCCCGGTGTAATTGAAGACGTTACAGAAATTATTCTGAACCTGAAACAGTTAAGACTTAAAGCAAAATCTGAAACTGCAACAGCAGAAACAGTAACCGCTAAAGTTTCCGGACAAACTACTGTAACAGCAGGAGATTTAGGAAAATCAATTCAGGGTTTCGATATTCTGAACCCGGATTTGGTAATCTGCAATCTTAATAAAGATGTTAAATTTGAATTGACTTTCAATATTGAAAAAGGTAGAGGTTATGTTCCTTCAGAGCAAAACAAATCAAGCAACGCTCCTATCGGAACCATTGCTATCGATTCCATCTTTACCCCGATCAAGAAAGTTCAGTACAGTGTTGAAAACTATCGTGTAGAGCAAAAAACAGACTACGAAAAACTTGTTTTGGATATTGAAACTGACGGTTCCATCAGCCCTCAGAATGCTTTAACTGAAGCTTCTAAGATATTAATTTATCATTTCATGTTGTTCTCCGACGAGAGAATTACGCTTGAAACTGAAGCCGTGAAAGCATCCATCCAATACGACGAAGAAACTTTACATACAAGACAGCTCCTTAAATCTAAATTAACAGATATGGATCTTTCTGTAAGAGCACTAAACTGCTTGAAAGCTGCTGAAGTGGAAACTTTAGGAGAACTGGTTTCTTATACAAAGTCTGATTTGATGAAATTCAGAAATTTCGGTAAAAAATCTTTAACAGAATTAGAAGAATTAGTGCATGCAAAAGGTCTTAACTTCGGTTTCGACGTTGCTAAATATAAATTAGACGCTGATAAATAACAAACAATGAGACACGGTAAAAAATTCAATCACTTATCTAGAACAGCTTCTCACAGAAGTGCGTTGCTTTCTAATATGGCTTGTTCTCTTATTGAGCATAAAAGAATCAACACTACTGTTGCTAAGGCGAAAGCTTTGAGAGTGTATGTTGAACCTATCTTAACTAAAGCGAAAGAAGATACAACTCACAACAGAAGAACAGTTTTCTCTTACCTGCAAAGCAAAGAAGCAGTTACTGAATTATTCAGAACAGTTGCTCCTAAAATTGCAGAAAGAAACGGTGGTTATACAAGAATCATCAAAACTGGATTCAGACCGGGCGATGCTGCAGATACTGCAATGATCGAACTTGTAGATTTCAACGAACTTTACAACCCGAACGCTGAAGAAAAGAAAACAACAAGAAGAAGCAGAAGAACTGCAGCTCCTAAAACTGAAGCAGTTGCTGCTGAAGTTAAAGAAGCTCCAAAAGCTGAAGCTAAAACTGAAGAACCAACTGCAGAAGCTGCAGACTCTACAGAAGAAAAAGCTGCTGAGTAATACTCACAGATTTTACATAAAAAAAGCCGTTCAATTTTTGAGCGGCTTTTTATTTTACGAAGTTTTTACTTTTCTAAAATCTTTACTATTGTCCTCTTGCCTTTTTCAGGCCGATGATATTATTTCCTTGGGTGATGATGACGCTGTCGTTTTTTGAAATGATTTCGAAATCATAATTTCCGTAAACTCCCGGTCCGGCATCGGCCTTCTTCGGAGCAGAAATCGTTTTATTATTACTCCGAATGCTGATCGTATTTTCCTTATCGGTATT
This sequence comes from Kaistella faecalis, assembly GCF_019195395.1. Taxonomy (NCBI): domain Bacteria; kingdom Pseudomonadati; phylum Bacteroidota; class Flavobacteriia; order Flavobacteriales; family Weeksellaceae; genus Kaistella; species Kaistella faecalis. The sequence goes on along the minus strand of NZ_CP078067.1, from coordinate 1,030,589 downwards.
CCTAAACGTCACCAACGCAGAAGAACCATCTTCAGCGACATAACGTTCCGTATATTCGCCGGCCTTTATAGTATTTCCGTTCTCAGTGAGTATCGCTGCACTGTCAGTTTTTACCGGTTCTTCAGTGCTCCTTTCAACGGCAGAATCCTGCATTACAATATTTTTATTTCCTTCTGTTGATTTACTGCAACTCAGGCTGATAAAAAGCGCTGCCCCCGAAGCATATAAAACTATGTTTTTCATAACAAATTTTGTTTTTAGTACATCAAATTTACGATTACTTTTTACAAAATAAAAAATTGGTAATTATTAACGAAAGTTTAACGCCATCCTCATTAAAATCATGTTTCGAAACTCTTAAAATAGTTCAATTTTCGTTAAATTTGTAATTCAAATTAAAGTTTAAAAATCATAACTATGAGTTACATTTCTTACATTGAAGCAAGACAGATTTTGGATTCCCGTGGTAATCCTACAATTGAAGTAGATGTTTTTACGGAGAGCGGTGCAATGGGACGCGCGGCAGTTCCTTCCGGAGCATCAACCGGTGAACACGAAGCAGTAGAATTACGCGATGGCGGTTCAGATTATATGGGGAAAGGAGTTCTGAAGGCTGTAGAAAATGTAAGAGAAATAATCGCTCCTGAATTGGTAGGGCTTCCTGTGTACGACCAAAACTTTATCGATCAGATTATGATTGAGCTTGACGGCACTAAAAACAAAGGCAATCTTGGAGCAAATGCTATTCTCGGTGTTTCTCTTGCTGCGGCCAAAGCGGCGGCAACAGAATTGAAAATGCCTCTTTACAAATATGTGGGGGGTGTAAATGCAAACACGCTTCCTGTTCCTATGATGAACGTAATTAATGGTGGTTCTCACTCAGATGCGCCGATTGCTTTTCAGGAATTTATGGTAATGCCCGTAAAAGCAGATTCTTTCTCTCACGCTTTGAGAAAAGGAACTGAAATTTTCCACAACCTGAAAGCTATTCTTCACTCAAGGGGACTTTCTACCGCCGTAGGTGACGAAGGTGGTTTTGCACCTACATTTACCGGAACTGAAGATGCTTTAGATACTTTACTTCAGGCCATCGAAAAAGCAGGGTACAAACCTGGTGATGATGTAATGATTGCATTGGATTGTGCCGCGTCAGAATTTTACAAAGATGGTAATTACGATTACAGAAAATTCCAGACTCCCGATTCTGCAGTATTCAGCAGCAGTGAGCAGGTATCCTATTTGGCAGAATTAGCTGCAAAATATCCTATTATTTCCATTGAAGACGGTATGCACGAAGACGACTGGGCAGGCTGGAAAATGCTTACCGATAAAATCGGAGACCGCGTTCAGCTTGTAGGTGACGATTTATTCGTTACCAATGTTGAAAGACTTTCAAGAGGAGTTAACGAAGGTATTGCCAACTCAATTCTTGTAAAAGTAAACCAGATCGGTTCACTTTCCGAAACAATGGCGGCTGTACAGATGGCACAGCACAACAGATATACCTCAGTAATGTCTCACAGATCGGGTGAAACTGAAGATTCTACCATTGCTGATTTAGCGGTGGCAATGAACTGCGGACAAATCAAAACAGGTTCCGCATCGCGTTCCGACAGAATGGCGAAATACAACCAATTGTTGAGAATTGAAGAAGCATTAGGTGAAACAGCAGTGTTCCCTGGATTAGATGCATTCAAAATAAAAAGATAATAGATAAAATATATTACAGAACGTAGATATCATTTGCTGTTCTCTATCAATATTCATAAATTAGTAAAAAAATTTAATAATAATGTCAGATAATAAAGTTGTACTGAACTATGATGGTAAATCCTTTGATTACCCTATCGTAGAAAGCACTATCGGTGACCGCGGAATCGATATTTCTAAACTTCGGGACCAGACTGGGTTAATCACTCTGGATCTGGGATACAAAAATACCGGAGCCACATTAAGTGATATCACTTATTTGGATGGTGATAATGGTGAGTTATATTACAGAGGTTATCCTATCGAGCAGATTGCCGAGAAATCCAATTTCAGTGAGGTAATGTACTTACTTCTTCATGGTGAACTTCCTAATAAAGACCAGTTTTCCAAATTCGAAAGCGGAATTAAAAAATACAATTTCGTGGCGGATGAAATGAAGAAGATTCTAGATGTATTCCCGCGTTCAGCGCATCCTATGGGAGTTCTATCTTCTCTTACTTCAGCACTTACAGCCTTTAATCCTAAAGCTGTTGATGTTACTTCGAAAGAAGATCTTGATCACGCTGCTGAAATGTTGATCGCTAAATTCTCTCACCTTTGCGCGTGGACTTACCGTAAAAAACTTGGTTTGTCCATCAACCACGGTGATAACAGTTTAAATTATGTAGAGAATTTCTACAAAATGTGTTTCCGTCGTCCGAATATCGAATTCGAACTGGATCCGGTTGTTGTAGGAGCTCTGGATAAATTATTGATCCTTCATGCTGACCACGAGCAAAACTGTTCTACATCAACAGTAAGAATGGTTGGCTCAGCACATACAGGTTTATTCGCTTCCGTATCGGCAGGTATTTCTGCACTTTGGGGCCCGCTTCACGGTGGAGCAAACCAGGCAGTAATCGAAATGCTTGAAATGATTGAGCAGGATGGAGGCGACGTGGCTAAATATGTAGAAAAAGCTAAAAATAAAGACGATAACTTCCGTTTGATGGGCTTCGGACACAGAGTTTACAAAAACTTCGATCCGCGCGCAACCATCATCAAAAAAGCTGCTGATGATATCCTTAATTCCTTAGGTATTGAAGATAAAGCTTTAGATATCGCAATGCAGTTGGAAAGAGTGGCACTAGAAGACGAATATTTCGTAAGCAGAAAACTGTATCCAAACGTAGATTTCTATTCAGGAATCATTTACAGAGCTTTAGGAATCCCAACAGAAATGTTTACCGTAATGTTCGCATTAGGAAGACTTCCAGGCTGGATTTCTCAGTGGAAAGAAATGCGTTTACACAACGACCCAATCGGAAGACCAAGACAGGTATACCAGGGCGCACAAAAACGCGATTATGTTGACTTAAGCGCAAGATAATTTTGCAAATTCTTATACAATCCCTTTCGGTTTACCGAAGGGGATTTTTTATGGACGCCTTTTCCGGCTGTCACTACTCGCTTTTCTTTGGTAGTTTCCGCGCGGCGAAGCCGCGCGGAAACTACCAAAGAAAGAGCTCAAACATGCCGTTCCATCCGGGGCGCAACGCTGCTTACCAAACACAACTTCGCAAAAATTGAAAAATTCTGTATCTTAACACCTTTAAATTTTCAGGTATTTTAAAACTTTAGAATGAAACTCAAAAACTATATCGCCGGACACTGGATTGAAGGCACAGGAAATGAAATCCCTCTTTATAACGCAGTAAACGGAGAACTCGTAGCTGTTTCTGATACTGAAGGTCTGGATTTTCAACAGGCATTGGACTATGGAAGAACTCTTGGTTATAAAAACCTTTCTTCCATGACTTTCTATGATCGCGGCGAAATGTTGAAAAAAGTGGCGTTGTATTTATTAGAAAGAAAAAAGAAATATTACGATCTGTCCTATAAAACAGGAGCGACGCACGCTGATTCCTGGGTCGATATTGAAGGAGGCTTCGGAACATTCTTCGCTTATTCCGGTTTGGCTAAAAGAATGTTGCCGAACACGCCTTTTTGGGTCGATGGCGACACCCAGAAACTTTCCGCCAACGGAACTTTCATCGGAACTCATATTTTAACGCCGAGCGAAGGCGTTTCTGTACAGATCAACGCCTACAACTTTCCGGTTTGGGGAATGATGGAAAAACTTTCTACTTCTTTGCTTGCCGGAGTTCCAAGTGTGGTGAAACCTGCAACCCCCGGTTCTTATCTGACCAACGCGGTTTTTCAGGATATGATTGAAAGTGGCATTCTTCCAGAAGGTGCGATTCAGTTGGTTTGTGGCGAACCGGGAAATATTTTGGATTACGTTCAGGACGGAGATTCCGTGCTTTTTACAGGTTCCGCTTCCACAGGAAAAAAATTAAAATCTTTGCCCTCCGTTTCTACCAATGCGGTAAGATTCAATATGGAAGCTGATTCTCTGAATGCTTCGATTCTTGGGTTAGATGCAAAACCTGGCACACCGGAATTCGACCTTTTCATCAAGGAAGTCCGCAACGAAATGACGACCAAAGCCGGCCAAAAATGTACAGCAATCCGCAGAATTATTGTTCCTGAAAATCTCGTTGGTGATGTTCAGAATGCTTTAAGCAAAGCTTTAGACCAGACAAAAATCGGAAACCCGCTGAACCGTGAAACCAGAATGGGCTCCATCGTCGGTAAAAAAGAAATGGAAGTTCTAGAAAGCAAAATTCAACTTCTAAAAGCCGAAACAGAACTTATCTACGACGGTAAACACGAACTGGTAGACGCTGATTACGAAAGTGGCGCCTTTATGTCACCAAAAGTTTTTTATAATGATAAACCTTTCGAGAAAAATGTTTCTCATGATGTGGAAGCTTTCGGGCCCGTTTCAACCATAATGCCCTATAAAGATGCCGAGGAAGCTGCGGCTTTGGCTAAAAGAGGTAAGGGAAGTTTGGTGGGCTCTATCATTTCACATGACGAAAAATTTGTTGCTGAAACTTCCTGGAAAATGGCTTCGTCACACGGGCGTATTTTTGTATTGAACCGCGATAACGCAAAGGAATCTACAGGTCACGGTTCGCCGTTACCCACATTGATGCACGGCGGTCCCGGAAGAGCAGGGGGTGGTGAGGAAATGGGCGGTTTGAACGGACTTCATTTCTTTCTTCAGAAAACCGCAATTCAGGGTTCTCCGGATATTTTGACAGCCATTACAAAAATTTATCAGCAGGGAGCCGATAAAAAATATGCGGATAAACATCCGTTCAATAAGTATTTTGAAGAAGTTGAAATCGGTGACTCTCTGGAAACTGCCGGCAGGACAGTAACTGAAGCCGATATTGTAAATTTTTCGAATGTTTCATGGGATCATTTCTACGCGCACACGGATGCTACAAGTTTAAACGGAACCATTTTTGATAAGACAGTTGCGCACGGATATTTTATTCTTTCAGCTGCGGCCGGTCTGTTTGTCTCCGGTAAAAAAGGTCCTGTTATCGCGAATTACGGACTCGAAAATGCAAGTTTCTTTAAACCTGTTTATGCCGGCGACACCATCACCGTTTATTTGACAGCAAAAGAAAAAATCAATAAAGGCGTAAAAGGCAGAAACATACCTTCCGGAGTAATAAAATGGCTGGTGGAAGTTGTAAATCAGCGCGACGAGATCGTTTGTGTTGCTACAATTCTTACACTTGTTGCCAAAAAATCACCTTTTATTCAGTTACAGACAAAAAGTATCCAAAAAATATTAAACGGCTTGACCGAAAATTCCGAAAGAAAATTCGGAATGATGTCTCCGCAACTGATGGTAGAACATCTGGAGGAGGTTTTGCGTAATGGTTTCGGTTCTTTGGAGCCTTCTGACTTTCCTGAAATTCCGGCCGATAAAATCGAGCTGCTTCAGGACTGGATTTATACAGATCAGAAAATCAGACCTGGTGCGCAATATCCGCTCCTTAAAGAAGGTGAAGAGCTTGTATTGCGATTTAAGAATCTTACGGAAGCAAAAGAGAAGCTTCTGGAAACTTTAAAAGAATTTCTGATTTATTACCGCGAAAATCCACAAGCCGAGAATTTCCATCCGCGTTTCGGAATGCTGACCAAGGAAATGATGGAATTGTTCCACAGAAAACATTTTACTCACCATTTTGAGCAGTTTGGATTGATCTAGTATGAAAACCTTTGGGGAAAAAGTTGTCGCGTTTAATAAAGAATTAAAATATTCAGGGAAACTTCCTGATGGCTTCGACCTGCTTAATCCATTTTTTGATAACGCCGAAACGTTAACGGTGATGGCAACGTTTTACCAGAAGTTTTACAATGATCATCATCAGCGGAAATTCATCATCGGAATCAATCCAAGCCGCCACGGAGCGGGAGTTACAGGTGTTCCGTTTACCGATACCAAAAGACTGGAAAGCGCCTGCGGAATCAGGATGGAATCGGCGAGAACACACGAAGTTTCTTCCGTTTTTATGTATGACATGATTGAAGCTTTCGGCGGCGCAGAACAGTTTTACAGCGATTTCTATATCAATTCGCCGTTTCCCTTAGCCATCATTAGGAAGACGGCGAGAGGCGGTTTAAACGCCAACTATTATGATGACAAAGATCTTTTTCAGACGTTGAAACCTTTTATGATTCAAAGTTTAAAAGATCATATCAGCTTGGGTTTGGATATTTCTGAGGTCTTTATTTTAGGAAAAAAGAACGCGGTTTTTATTGAAAAAATAAACCAACAGGAAAAATTTTTCGATAAAATCACTGTTTTAGAACATCCCAGATATATTCAGCAGTATAAAAGCAAAGAGAAACAATTATACATCGACAAATATTTAATCGCACTAAATAAAGCATAATGAACAACGGATTTGTAAATCAGGAACTTAAAAATAATAACTCACCATTTAGTAATCGATAAAAACAAATAAAGCTCCCTTTGGGGAACTTTATTGTTTTAATAATGAGTTTTCCTGGAGTTTATTTTTTAATTATTTTTTTCGTTTCTGTGCCCACTTTGATCAGGTATACTCCATTTGGAAGTTCATCTATATTGGTTCTATTATGGCCATCTTTCAAGTAGGTTGTTTTTACAAGCTTACCTTCGGAACTGTATATCTGCGCTGCGTTTTTCCCGTTAATATCAATATTCAATTCTCCATGGGTAGGATTGGGATAAACTTTCAGTTTGCCAGAAATTTGTGTGTCTTCTGTGGCCAATACAATTCCGGAATCTTTCACCCAGGTAAAAGCATCTAATCCTGCGTAGACATATGCTCCACCTAGAGTAATTTGAAGTTGATCTATAACTATATTACTATAGTTTTGTCCGTTAAGATTAGTGAGGTCAATTAAAGTGTGTCCATTAGTGGAACCCAAAGAAGTGGCAAAACCTGTAGTTTTAGTTTGTGTAAATTTGGTGACACCATTTATTTTGCCGGTGACCGTAAGAGTACCCGCTACCGTTTGATTGAGACTGGTATCGGAAAGAAATATCCAAAATCTGTTTACTTTAAACAAATTGGAAGTTGTTTTAATACTGAATGATGCATTTGTAACTACATTGCCGGCGCCGGAATTGTCGATATATCTGTTGTCATTTGACGTTCCACTCCAGCCTGTACCAGGGTAGTTTCCCTGAATATCAAACCCACCGGTGTGGGTAATAATTGTAAAAATTACACCATTGTCTGTGAAACTCTTACTGCCGTGAGATTCGGTTTCAAAAGTTTCAGTACTGGTTTGTCCATACCCCATTGTGGAGAAGATAATACCTAAAAGACCGAGGAAGAAAGATTTTTTCATAATTTTTTATTTTTTATATTTTCGGATGCAAATCTAAAATGAATACAGTAAAAAATATAAAAATAGGGGTGGACAAATGGTGGACAAATGCATATGAAACAGCAGGATTGAGTTATTTATCTGATAGCGAATGGATTATAGCTGATCTTTGTTGTCGTTCTGAAAATTAATAATTCAAATAAAAAGCAATTAAATCTAACCCGATAAATAATTCATTTACTATTTTTGTTTTTATTAAAAAAAATCTAAAATGACTGACTCTGTACATTCCAATCTACATAATAATATTTGTCACATAACCTTCGGAACCGAAAAAAGCAATTCTTTACCCGGTGAAATTCTGGAATTGCTCGCTCAAACAATTTTAGATGCCGGAAAAAATGAAAATGTGAAAGCCATTTTGTTGAAATCTGAGGGTGAAAAAGCTTTCTGTGCAGGCGCAAGTTTCGATGAGCTACTTTCAATTGAAGAACTGGAGACTTCTAAAAGATTTTTTGGCGGTTTCGCAAAAGTTTTAAATGCAATGCGCAATTGCGGAAAACTTGTTATCGTTCGCGTTCAGGGAAAAACAACTGGTGGCGGTGTAGGAATTGCCTGTGCGGCAGATTACTGTTTTGCGACGAAAGATGCTGCGATGGCTTTAACTGAATTGAATTTGGGAATCGGACCTTTCGTTATCGGACCATACGTTGAAAGAAAAATAGGGAAATCAGCTTACGCTGCAATGTCAATTGACGCGGATTTCCGCAGCGCAGAATGGTGTGAAAAGCACGATGTTTATCATTCTGTTTCCTCAACTATTGTGGAAATGGATGCAGAGCTTCAGAATTTCGTGGAGAAACTTTCGCACAGAAGTTCCGATGCTTTGGCTTTGATTAAAAAAGTTTCCTGGGAAGGAACCGAACATTTTGAAAGTTTAATGCCGGAGAGAATTCACATGAGCGCAAGTTTAATCCTGGAAGATTCGGCTAAGAAAAATATTGAACTGATCAAAGAAAGGCTGAGAGCGAAATAGTTTAATTTCAAATGAACAAGGAGAAAACAGTTCTCATTTTAGGCGCCAATTCCGATGTCGCTAAACAGTGTATTTTGCAATATACAGCAAAAGGTTATACCGTTTTTGCAGCTTCGCGGGATTTAATTTCACTGGAAAATTTTATCACAAAAAATCACCTGAAAAATTCGGTTCAGGTGATGTTTTTTGATGCGGCTGATTTTTTGTCTCATCAGAAATTTTATGAGGAATTGCCCGCGAAACCTCACATTGTGATTTACGCAGCAGGATTTTTAAGACAGAATGAGCAAGCGTGCAAAAATTTCAATGATGCTTTCGAAATGATGAAGGTGAATTACGCCGGCGCAGTTTCAGTTTTAAATATAATTGCGAACGATCTTTCAAATACAAATCTTGAACGAATCATCGGTCTGTCCTCTCTTTCAGGAGTTAGAGGCAGAAAAAGCAATTATATTTATGGTAGTACAAAAGCAGCTTTCACGACTTATCTTTCGGGTTTGAGGCAGGATTTAAGTTCACGGAATATTACCGTAAATGTTTTGATCAGCGGTTACATCAGAACCAAAATAAATGTAGGTTTAAACCTAAATGAATCTTTAATCATGGAACCGGATTATGTCGCGAAACACATCGTGAACGCGGGGGATTCCTTCACCATTGTTCCCAACTGGAAATGGAAAATCATTTACTGGATTTTAAAAATATCCCCTGAATTTTTGGTGGCGAAATTACCGTAAATCAGTGTTTATCACTCATTACGAAAATAACTTTTCCTCCGTTTGCAATGTCGCTGTGCTTAAGAACATGGTTTTTAATTTCTTTTCCGTTTACCAAAATTCGCTTTACATAAACATTTTTCTCTGATTGATTTTCGGTTTTAATAGATAACGTTTTCCCGTTTTCCAGATTAATTTTCGCAGATTTTACCAAAGGCGAACCAATCTGATATTCATCGGAACCCGGCAAAACAGGATAAAAACCAAGCGCCGAGAAAACATACCACGCCGACATTTGTCCTGCATCATCATTTCCGCAAAGTCCGTCTTCTTCGGCTGAATACATTTTCCGCATAATCATCCGCACGCGTTCCTGGGTTTTCCACGCATCGCCCGTCCAGTTGTATAGATACGGAATATGATGCCCCGGTTCGTTTCCGTGAACGTAGTTTCCGATGATGCCGTCTCGGGTGATGTCTTCGTTTTTTTCGATGTATTTGTCAGCGATTTCCGTGGTGAAAATTTCATCTAAATGTTTGGAGAATTTAGTTTTTCCGCCCATCATTTTGATCATTTCGGGAACGTTTTGAGGGACATAAAGTCCGTAATTAAAAGCATTTCCTTCGATAAAACCCTGGCCGTGCGTATCCATCGGATCAAATTCTTTCTTGAAATTTCCGTCTGAAAGTTTTGGATGCATAAATCCGGTTTTGGGATTGTAAACATTGCGGTAAGACTGGCTTCTTGTCAGATATTCGGTTTCGGAATTTTTGTCGCCGGCTCTTTTTGCAATTTGCGCGATAGCCCAGTCATCATAGGCATATTCCAACGTTTTTGAAACTGAGGAACTGCTTTTGTCCTCGGGAACATAGCCGTATTTCAGATAGTCTTCAATTCCGTCATAGTACTTTAGGTTTGATGAATTCCTTGCTGCTGTTAAAGCCCGGCTTACATCGATATCGGTAGTTCCTTTCACGATTGCATCTGCAATTACGGAAACAGAGTGATAACCGATCATACACCAGTTTTCGTTGGCGTAATGACTCCAGATGGGCAAAGCTTTATGGACGCTTTGGTCGTAATGTGCCATCATTGAATGCACAAAATCGTTGTTTCTTTTAGGCTGAATAATATTGTAAAGCGGATGCAGCGCACGATAGGTGTCCCAAAGCGAAAAAATGGAGTAGTTGGTAAATCCTTCCGATTCATGAATATTTTGATCAAGTCCGAGGTATTTTCCATCAACATCTTCGTAAAGAATCGGCGACATCATGGTGTGATAAAGTGCGGTGTAGAAAGTTTTTTTATCGTTTTCGTTTAAAGTTTCCACCTCAATTTTCGAAAGTTCTTTCTCCCACTTTTCGGAAGTCTCATTTTTCACCTGATTGAAATCCCAGTGCGGAATTTCTGCGTCCAGATTTTTTAGTGCTCCGTTGGTAGAAGTATTTGAAAGTGCGAATTTGATCAGAATCTGCTCGTCTTTTTCAGTGTCAAAATCGAAATACGCCCTGATTTGTCTTCCAGCAAATTCCGGGAAGTTCTCGTTTTCATTGAATTTTCTGTAGAAGCCGTTGTATTCTACTTTTTCGTAGCGTTTTCTGCCATAACTTTTAAACGGTTTCGAAAATTTCATCGCAAAGAACACCTTTTTGGTTCGCGCCCAGCCGGTTGTCTCGCGGTAACCGACAACGGTCTGATTGTCTTCAGCCCGAACAAAAGTCCACACATTTTTAGAATCGTAGTTGTAAATATTCGACATTAAATCCAGAATAATATGCGATTCGCCTGATTTGGGGAATGTGTAACGGTGAAAACCCACCCGGTCCGAGGTGGTGAGTTCTGCTTTAATTCCATAATCATCAAGAAAGACTTCATAAAATCCAGGTTCCGCTTTTTCTGTGCTTTTTGAAAACTGAGAATGGTAACCGCTTTTCGGTTCACTAATTTTTCCGGGTTCTAAATTGAGTTTACCTGTCGTAGGCATCACAAGAAAATCTCCGAGATCAGAATGTCCAACACCGCTGAAATGGGTATGCGAAAAACCAAAAATGGTTTGGTCTTCAAACTGATAACCCGAACAGTAGCGATACGTTTCGGGATTGTATTTGCCGTCAACCGCGTACGGAACTTGATTGGTTTCCGGCGAAAGCTGCACCATACCGAACGGCGAAGTAGCACCTGGAAAAGTATGTCCCATATTTTTTGTGCCGACAAACGGATTGACATAAGAAGTAAGATTTTGAGCAGTAATCATAAGGAAAAAGGAAAAAGAAAAAAGAGAAAGTGATTTTTTCATTGCTGAATATTTGAATAAAAATAAGAAATCCCGACGAATTGCCGGGATTATAATTGGTAAGTATAAAAAGTTTATTCTTTCGTTTCTACTTTCAGGAAAAGTTCTTCAAGCTGCTCATCAGCAATCTTACTCGGTGCGTCGATCATTACATCCCGTCCGGAATTGTTTTTCGGAAAAGCAATATAATCGCGGATGACTTCGTTTCCGTCCAAAATTGCAACCAAACGGTCGAAACCTAGAGCCAGACCTGCGTGAGGCGGTGCTCCGTACTGGAAAGCGTTCATCAAAAATCCAAACTGTGCTTCGGCGTCTTCTTTGGTGAAACCTAATAGGTTAAACATTTTTGCCTGTAAATCTTTATCGAAAATCCTTACAGATCCGCCGCCGATTTCATTTCCGTTCAGAATTAAATCGTAAGCATTTGCTCTCGCTATTCCCGGATCGGTTTCCAGTAAGTGCACATCTTCAGGTTTTGGTGACGTGAACGGATGGTGCATTGCATGGTATCTTCCGGTTTCTTCGTCCCATTCCAACAGCGGGAAATCGATTACCCAAAGTGGTGCAAATTCGTTTCCTTTTCTTAAACCCAAACGGTTCCCAAGTTCCATTCTCAATGCGGAAAGTTGGTTTCTTACCTTATTTTCATTTCCGGACATCAGGAAAATTAAATCTCCTTCTTTTGCTCCGAATTTTTCTGTAATTTTCTTTAAATCTTCTTCGCTGTAAAATTTATTTACGGAAGAAGTTACAACGCCGTCATTCTGGAATTTAATCCAAATCATTCCGTTGGCACCAATTTGCGGACGTTTTACCCAATCAATGAGTTCGTCGATTTGTTTTCTCGTATAATCTGCGCAGCCTTCAACATTGATTCCGACAACCAATTCGGCGTCATCAAATATTTTGAAATCCTTTCCTTTAACCAACTCATTTACTTCCACGAATTTCATCCCGAAACGGATATCAGGTTTGTCATTACCATAATTTTTCATCGCGTCAGCGAAAGTCATTCTCGGGAATTTTCCGAATTCTTTTCCGGCAATATCTTTCAATAAAGTCGCCGTCATTCCTTCGAAGATTTCCAAAACATCTTCCTGCTCCACAAAAGCCATTTCGCAATCGATTTGGGTAAACTCAGGCTGTCTGTCTGCTCTTAAATCCTCGTCACGGAAACATTTTACAATCTGGAAATAACGGTCCATTCCGCCGATCATCAACAACTGTTTGAAAGTTTGTGGCGATTGCGGAAGTGCATAAAACTGGCCAGGATTCATTCTGCTTGGAACCACGAAATCTCTTGCACCTTCGGGAGTGGATTTAATAAGAACCGGCGTTTCAACTTCGATAAAATTCTGATCAGAAAGATAGTTCCTTACTTTCTGCGCCATTTTGTGACGGAAAATCAGTTTGTCTTTTACCGGATTTCTGCGGATATCCAAATATCTGTATTTCATTCTCAGTTCTTCACCACCATCGGTTTGATCTTCGATGGTGAATGGCGGAAGCTGGGATTCATTTAGAACAGTAAGCTTTTCAACTAAAATTTCAATTTCGCCTGTAGGAATATTCGGGTTTTTTGAAACTCTTTCAATGACTTTTCCTTCAACCTGAATCACGAATTCACGTCCGAGCTTTTTAGCTTCTTCCATTAATTCTGCAGAGGAACGGTCCTGATCGAAGACCAGCTGTGTAATTCCGTAACGGTCCCGAAGGTCGATCCAAATCATAAATCCTTTATCACGGATTGTTTGAACCCAGCCTGAAAGCGTAACATTTTCATTAAGATTTTGAAGCGAAAGCTCGCCGTTGGTATGCGTACGGAACATAAATTTGATGTTTGAAAGTTGAGATTTTATCGTGTGCAAAGATAAGTTTTTTGTACGGGAAATCAATTCACTCTGGTTTGAATCCTGCCCTAATATGCTTAGATTTACGCCTTGGCTAAAAAATATGAGGAGATTACTGTTTTTATTGTTCTGTGTGTGTTTTTACGGATTTGGCTTTTCACAGAAAATTTCGGGAAAAGTGGTGGGCGTGAAGGACGGTGATACGTTTGTAGTGCTGAATGAACATAGAGAGATCGTTGTTAGACTTGAACATATTGATGCGCCGGAGAAAAATCAGCCATATGGGGCTAAGGCAAAAATGTTCGCTTCAGATTTTTGTTTTGGAAAGACTGTTGTAGTGATTGGAAACGGCAAAAGGGACAGAAACGGAAGGTGGATCGGTGAAATTTTCTATAAGAACCAGAATTTAGGAAAAGAGTTAGTGAGGAACGGCTTAGCATGGCATTTCAAGCGGTATTCAAAAAGTGAAAATTATGCAGATCTGGAAATGGAAGCACGAAAAAAGAAACGCGGACTTTGGCAGGAAAAAGAACCTATCGCTCCGTGGGAATGGCGGAAGTTCAAAAAAAGAAAGTTTGAAATTGTAAGAATTTAGAACCCAACGAGTGTGTTTTTTGCTTAACTTTGTGTAAATCAATAACAAAAAAACAGTATTAATTATGGGAAAAGGTGATCAGAAATCAAGACGCGGAAAAGTGACTGCAGGAAGTTATGGAAAGAAAAGACCAAGAAAATCGAACTCCGTGAAAAATATTCCGGTGAAGGTTTTAGATGAAGACGATAAAAAAGCATCTAAAGTGAAAGTCAGAAAAGAAGTGGGCTATCCGAATGATAAATCTGAAAATGCGGAAATGCCTTCCGAAACCAAACCCAAAACAGCAGCGAAACCTAAAGCTGAGAAATCCGATAAGGACGCAAAGCCTAAAGCAGCAAAAACAAAAAAAACCGAAGAATAATCTTCGGTTTTTTTATTTAGTGTGAAGTGGACTTGCTATTTTCCGCCTCCCAAGATGCTTCCTAAAAGTCCGCCCAAACCTCCTTGCTGTTGTTGCTGGTTGTTACCACCACCCAAAACACTGCCCAGAATGTCATTAAGTGGATTTCCTGAAGACTGCTGAGAGCCGCCTCCAAGTACGCTTCCTAAAATATCGTTCAAAGGGTTTGAAGGCTCAGCCTGCGCCTGATTTTGTGCACCGCCCAAAATTCCACCCAGTAAATCTCCCAGTCCACCACCGGAATTTACGCCGCTTGACTGTTTTTCTTTACCAATGTAGCCCATGATCAGGGGTGCAAGCATTGCAAGAACCGGCCCTATCTTATCCATTGAAATTCCTGTATTCTGCGAAAGTTGGTTTTCAACCTGCGATTTCTGACCGCCAAAAATATGGTCCAGAATCGAGCCGCCTTCCTGCTGTCTTGCTTCAACCTGCGCTGGATTATCTAGAATGCTTCCGTCGTGATCTTTCTCGAGTGCGTTGTTTAGCGCTTCGGCTTCATTGGGATCTTCCTGGGATTTTTTTCTCAGGTAAGAAATTACCAGCGGTGCAGCTACCGCGAGAAGTGCAATAATCTGATTTTTATTGATACCGAATTTGTTTTCGGCTTGCGAGGCTACCTGATTTCCGGCATTTCCGGTGATTAAATCAATTAAGTTCATATTTTATTGTTTTGGTGTTTTTGAATGTTGATTCTCAAAGTTACCAAAATCTGTTCCTACATCAGTTTTCAACAATGATAAAAAACTGTTAAAATTTAGTTTTTAAAAATCGGAACATTAGAACAGGCTTCGCCAAACATCAGCGATTTTACGATTGGTTTAAGTTGTTCTACAAGCTCGATGTACGCGTTTTCCGGAATGTTGATGTCCGAGCAGCCTTTTACCAGAACCCGTTTGTCCGTTAAATCTGTAAAATCATAAGTCTGCACAGCACTGTGCATGATCAATACTTCTAAATCTTCGCGGTTTCCGAAAATAATTTTTTTAGCCTCATCGGTTATTTTTGCGGTAAGGAGAAAATAAGCCCAAAGCGGCACGATAGCATCAGCTGAATTGTAAATGTAGACATATGCACCTGTGAAATCCAGAGGATTGATGGCGGCAACTTTTTCGCGGAAATCTTTTTCTTTAAGAATCATTCCTTCGAAGAGAAAATCCTTCAGGTCAACACCGATTCTTCTGCCTTTTGGCACCAATTGGGAAAGGTCAAAATTCACCAGCCCACTTTCGGATATTTTATTTTTAATTTCAAAATCTTCTGACATTTTTTTATCTTTATCTTTGAGCAAAATTACAATTTTAAAACCAAGTGAAATACTATATCATTGCCGGCGAAGCCTCCGGAGACCTTCACGCATCTAATCTCATGAAATCGATTCTTCGGAAAGATCCCGAGGCGGAATTCCGTTTTTGGGGCGGAGATTTAATGACCAGTGTTGCTGGTACGGAACCGGTAAAACATTATCGGGATCTGGCTTTCATGGGTTTTCTGGAAGTAGCTAAAAACCTGAGAACGATTTTAAAGAATATTAAAATCTGCAAAAACGACATCGAGCTTTACCAGCCAGATGTGCTGATTTTGGTAGATTATCCCGGTTTTAATTTAAGAATTGCGGAGTTTGCGAAAACACTCGGAATAAAAGTGGTTTATTATATTTCTCCGCAGCTTTGGGCGTGGAAGGAAGGGCGTGTAGAAAAGATTAAGAATTATGTAGATGAGATGCTTGTGATTCTTCCCTTCGAAAAGGAATTTTACAGGAAACATCAGGTTGATGCACATTTTGTGGGTCATCCTTTGCTTGATGCTATTTCGGATTTACCAGCAATTGATGTTCAGAAATTCAAAGAAGAACATCACTTAAACGGGAAGGAAATTATCGCCTTACTGCCAGGATCCCGCGAACAGGAAGTCACCAAGATGCTGGAGCTGATGCTTTCGGTTAGGCCGTTTTTTAAGGATTATCAGTTTGTGATCGCAGGTGCGCCAAGTTTGCCTAAAGAATTCTATCAGAAATATGTTGACGATAATGTTCATTTTGTGTCGAACAAAACCTATGATCTGCTGAGGTGTTCGAAGGCCGCTTTGGTCACCTCCGGTACGGCAACATTGGAAACCGCTTTGCTCAATATTCCCGAAGTGGTTTGCTACCGAAGCAGCAGAATTTCTTACGAAATCGGTAAAAGAGTCGTAAAGAACATTAAATATATATCGCTGGTAAACCTGATTATGGACCGCGAAATTGTAACAGAGCTGATACAGCAGCAACTGAATACCGACAATCTGGTACGGGAACTTAAGCTTTTGATAGAAGGCCATGGGAGACAGAAAATGTTGGATGAATTTGAATTGCTGCGCCAGAAACTGGGTGGGAGAGGAGCAAGCGACCAGGCCGCCGATATAATTGTGAAAGGGTGATTTTACGGTGGATTTTATACGTAAAGATTGATACTTTTACGTATAAAAATCACCTTGCATAAACAACCTTTACTTATTCTCTGCATCTGTTTTATTCTTGGAATTCTTCTGCAGGATTTTGTTTCGCTGAAACTGCGGTATATTTATATGCTGCTGGGTTTCAGTTTTGTCATGCTTGGTTTTTATGTAATTAAAAATTTTTATCTGCACAGATTCCGGCATATTTCGCTGTTTATTCTCTTCTTTTCTTTAGGAATTATCGCTCATTTTCTGAATTCAAAAAAACCTCCGCTTCCGGATTTGAAGAGTAAAGAAAATATTGTTTTCAAAATCACTAAGAAACTGAATTCCAACGAAAAGAACCGCCGCTATGAAATCGTTGCGTGGAAGGAAAAGCAACCTTTTTTAAGCGTTCTTTCTGTCCCGAAATCGGAAGCTGACCTGAATTTCCTTCACTATTACAAAGCCGAAGCCTACATTAATCCGCTGCAGAAATCTTACAGTGATTTTCAGTTTGATTACGCTAAATACCTTTCCCGCAAGGATATTTATTTTCAGGCTTATCTCCCAAATTCTTTTCGCAGCGGTTTAAGAAATGATTTAAGTTTTTCTGAGAAAATCAGGCAGAAAAGACTCGAAAGTCTGGCTAAAATAGATCGGGCTAATTTCAGCAAGCGCGCCCGCGAGTTTACAAAAGGAATCATCCTCGCAGACCGCACCGAAATGGATGCCGAGACGGTTCAGGATTTTACCAAATCCGGTTTGATGCACGTCCTGGCAATTTCCGGATCGCATATGGCAATTATCTTCTGGCTGATTCTGTTAATTCTAAAATCTTTATTCCCGCCAGGATACAGAAATCACAAAATTATTATTTCGCTTATTCTCATCTGGGCATTTGCTGTATTTATCGATTACGGGAGCTCTGTGGTACGCAGCTGTATAATGATCTCAGCGTATTATATTTCGGTTGTGCTGCAGCGTAAACCTGATTTGCTGCACGCAATGGCGGTTGCGGCTTTTTCTATATTGATTTTAGATACGAATCAGTTTTTCGATGTGGGTTTTCAGTTAAGTTTTGTGGCGGTTTTCGGAATTTTCTGGCTGAATCAGCCGATTCTCAAGTACTTGCCGAAACCTAAAAACAACTTCCAGAATTTTATGGTGAACGTAGTGTCGATAAGTTTCGCGGCACAGATTGCGACGCTTCCGCTGGTAATTTATTATTTCCATCAATATTCGGGAATTTCAATTATAGCCAATCTTATTGTGATTCCGTTTTCGGAAATTATGATCGTGTTTTCGCTGTTAATGACTGTCTTGATCGAATTTTCTTTACACCTTGAATGGCTGGATCAAATTTATGATGCTGCAGTTACAGGTACTTTAAAAACCATTCACTTTTTCGCAGATATTGATGTTGCATTTTTTAAAATGATTCCGATGACACTGCCTGAAGTTTTTGTATCATTTTTAGTTGTCTGGTTTTTAAGATTTGCCATAAATAATTTTACATTGAAAAATGTTCTGCGTATTTCTTACTTTTTACTTATATTTATAGTACTTAGATTTTTAATAAACTACAAAGCGTTGCACACGAATGAAGTTCTTGAGCATTCCTATTATAAGGAAAAGATAATTTCAGTAAAAAAGAGAGATAAGGTACAGTTTGTTATGAAGATAAATGCTAATTATCCTAAAATCGAAAAGTTTGTCATTGAGCCTTATCTTACTTCCCGCAGGGCCCAGAATTTCGAGATCATTATCATCTCTGATGAGGTCGAAAAAATCGTGATTAATGGTGAAAATTTTGATTTTAAGTAAAAATAATAGTCGCAATGTCTTTGTAAATGAGTCTACTAAGTCATATTTTCTTATTTAGAAAGATTACAAACTGAAATTTTCTGACATTTCTCACCTTCGCATACCTTAACATTTTTTTAACTTTGTGGAAATTCAATTTAAACAATATTATG
Source organism: Kaistella faecalis (assembly GCF_019195395.1). Lineage (NCBI taxonomy): Bacteria > Pseudomonadati > Bacteroidota > Flavobacteriia > Flavobacteriales > Weeksellaceae > Kaistella > Kaistella faecalis. Next base: position 1,011,868 of record NZ_CP078067.1, on the reverse strand, counting down.
GCAGGATTAACAAGTTCTACTATTGGTAGAAAGTACGCAATGGCATTGTCTGCAATGTTTTTGCTCATATTCCTTATCATGCACCTTTCGGTGAATTTAATCTCAGTTTTCAGTCCAGAAGCATTCAACTCAGCTTCGGAATTTATGGGATACAATCCTTTGATTCAGTTTCTGATGCAGCCAGTTCTTGGATTTGCGGTGATTTTTCACTTCGTAATGGGCTTTGTTCTGGAACTTAAGAACAGAAGCGCAAGACCGATACAGTACGCAGTAAACAACGGTTCCGCCAATTCTACATGGACGTCGCGAAACATGATCATTTCTGGTTTGGTGGTTTTGGCTTTTTTAGGCCTTCACATGTATGATTTCTGGTGGCACGAGATCAATTTCAAGTACATTGAAGCAAACACTCCCGACAATGAAAGATTCTGGCACGAACTGCACGCGAAATTTGCTGATGCTTGGCGGGTGATATTTTATATCATCGCATTCGTTCTTTTGGGATTGCACTTGGCGCATGGTTTCCAGTCGTCTTTTCAGTCTGTAGGCGCTAGACATCCGAAATATACTCCGGTAATCAAAGCTCTTGGAACTTGGTATTCCATATTGATTCCTGCAGGATTTATTTTAATTGCAGTGTATCATTTCTTAACTCAGTAAATTTTAAGTTTTAATTCAGCATTAATTCCTTAAAGTTTATATTTTAAAATTCTTAAAAATGAGCAAATTAGATTCAAAAATCCCACACGGTCCCTTAGCGGAAAAGTGGACTAATCATAAAAATCACATGAACCTGGTTGCGCCGAACAACCGTGATAAAATAGATATTATCGTTGTGGGGACAGGTTTGGCAGGTGGTTCTGCGGCTGCAACACTTGCAGAGCAGGGCTATAATGTAAAGGCATTCTGTTATCAGGATTCACCTAGAAGAGCGCACTCCATTGCTGCGCAGGGTGGTATTAATGCTGCAAAAAACTATCAGGGCGACGGAGATTCAACTTACCGTCTGTTTTATGATACTATTAAAGGTGGAGATTACCGCGCAAGAGAGGCTAATGTTTACCGTTTAGCAGAAGTTTCTGCAAACATTATCGACCAGTGTGTAGCACAGGGCGTACCGTTTGGAAGAGAATATGGTGGGCAGCTTGATAACCGTTCTTTCGGTGGTGTTCAGGTAAAAAGAACTTTCTATGCAAAAGGGCAAACTGGGCAGCAACTGCTTTTGGGAGCTTATTCTGCCATGAGCCGCCAGATTGGGAAAGGAAGAATCAAAATGTACAACCGTCACGAAATGCTTGAGCTCGTAATTGTTGACGGAAAAGCAAGAGGGATTATCGCAAGAAATCTTGTAACCGGAGAAATCGAAAGACATTCTGCACATGCTGTAGTAATTGCTTCGGGAGGCTACGGAAACGTATATTTCCTTTCAACAAATGCAATGGGTTCCAATGTTTCAGCAGCGTGGAAGATTCACAAAAAAGGAGCGTATTTCGCAAATCCTTGTTATGTGCAAATTCACCCGACTTGTATTCCGGTTCACGGGACACAACAGTCGAAACTGACTTTGATGTCTGAATCCTTAAGAAACTCGGGAAGAATCTGGGTTCCTAAAAATATAGAAGATGCTGTGGCAATTCGTGAAGGAAAGCTCAGGGCAGAAAGTATTCCTGAAAAAAACCGCGATTATTATCTGGAAAGAAGATATCCAGCTTTCGGAAACCTGGTTCCGCGTGATGTGGCTTCAAGAGCAGCAAAGGAAAGATGTGATGCCGGTTTCGGTATTGAAAATAATGATACTAAAGAAGGTGTTTATTTAGATTTCTCTACAGAAATTACTAAAAAAGGCCGCGAGGCAGCCCTTGAGAAAAATATTCATAATCCTACAGATCAGCAGATTTATGATTTAGGGAAAGCCTGGATCGAAGAAAAGTACGGTAACCTTTTCGTGATGTACGAAAAAATCACCGGCGAGAATCCATATGTAACTCCAATGAAGATTTATCCTGCGGTTCACTATACCATGGGTGGTGTTTGGGTTGATTATAACCTGCAGTCTTCCATTCCGGGATGTTTTGTTCTAGGTGAAGCTAATTTCTCGGATCACGGAGCGAACAGATTGGGTGCTTCTGCACTGATGCAGGGTCTGGCGGACGGTTATTTCGTTCTTCCATATACGATTGCAGATTATCTTTCAGCAGATATCAGAACAGGCTCAATTCCTACCAATACTGCAGATTTCGATGCCGCTGAGAAAGAAGTTCAGGATAAGATTGATTTCTTCATCAACAATAAAGGAACACATACGGTAGATTATTTCCACAAGAAATTAGGACACATTATGTGGAATAAGGTGGGAATGGGAAGAACTCCGGAAGGATTAAAAGAAGCCATCAAAGAAATCGAAGAAGTAAGAAATGATTTCTGGAAAAATGTAAAAGTACCTGGTACCAACGAAGAGATGAATATGGAGCTTGAAAAAGCACTTAGAGTTGCAGATTTCCTTGAATTAGGACAGCTGATGGCCCTCGATGCTTTGAAGAGAGAGGAATCCTGCGGCGGACATTTCCGTTGGGATCACGCAACACCGGAAGGTGAGGCAGAAAGAGATGACCAGAACTTCAAATATGTTGCTGCATGGGAATATCAGGGAGAAGACATCAACCAGGAAGTGATGCACAAAGAAGAACTCATTTACGAGAACATCGAAGTGAAAACAAGAAGTTATAAATAATCTCCAAAAAAGTTATAGAGAAATGAGTGCAAAAAAAGGATTAAACCTGACTCTGAAAATTTGGAGACAGAAAAACAATAAATCAAAAGGACAGTTCGAAACCTATAAGATTTCCGACGTTTCCACAGAATCTTCTTTCCTGGAGATGCTGGATATGCTTAATGAAAATCTGGTGAACGAAGGTAAAGAACCAGTTGCTTTCGACCATGACTGTCGCGAGGGAATCTGCGGAATGTGCTCCCTGTACATCAACGGCAGATCTCACGGCCCGGATACGGGAATTACCACTTGCCAACTTCACATGAGAATGTTTAAAGATGGCGAAACCATCCACATCGAACCTTGGAGAAGTGCTGCTTTTCCGGTAATTAAAGATTTGGTGGTAGACAGAAGTGCTTTCGACAGAGTGATGGCAGCAGGAGGATTTGTTTCCGTGAATACTTCAGGAAACACACTGGATGCCAACGCGATTCCGGTTCCAAAAGAAGATGCAGACAAAGCGATGGATGCTGCGGCGTGTATCGGCTGCGGTGCCTGTGTAGCGACCTGTAAAAACGGTTCAGCAATGCTGTTCGTTGGAGCAAAGGTTTCTCAGTATGCTTTGCTTCCGCAGGGACGTGTTGAAGCAAAACGAAGAGTGTTGAATATGGTGAAAGCAATGGACGAAGAAGGTTTCGGAAACTGCTCGAATACCGGAGCCTGTGAAGTGGAATGTCCGAAAGGAATTTCTCTTGAAGTAATTGCAAGAATGAACAGAGAATACATTACTGCCAATATCGACAGAGGATAAAACCCTTACAAATACAGAAAATCCGCTTTCCATACCGAAAGCGGATTTTTCTTTGTTAAATTTTCACAATTATCTGATTTTAATTTTCTATAACTCTTTATATAACTTATTTTTGCTCGAAATTTAAATAAGATCGCCCGAGAAATTAAAAATGCAAAAATTTATATACAATCAAAAAAACATGAGTAAATATTTTTTCTTATTGATGTTCGCTTTCGTAGCGATGTCGTGTTCAAAAAAAGTAGAGGTAAAAGGTAACTTTGCCGGTGGTTCACCCCTCGAAAGAATCGAGTTTGTAGAAGCTTCTGGCGTTGCAACGCTTCCATTGGTTAACTTAGGAGTAGACAGCAAAGGGAGCTTCTCCGGAAGTTTCGAAGCACCTAAAAACGGAATGTATATCATGTCTTACGCCGGTAAAACAGCAATGATTTATCTTAAAGGTGGCCAGGAACTCAATATCTCCGGCCAGGCTGCAATGTTCCCGAATCAGTTTACCATTACAGGTGATGCAAAGAACAACAACGATTTCCTTTTAGAGGTAACGAAATTTATTCAGGGTTATGCCGGCAAGATCAATGTTGGTGAACTGGTAATGAAAAAAGAAGCCGATTTCCTTAAAGAAGCTGAAAAAATCCGTACCGATATCGGTAAAAGTATCGATGCAGCAGCTAAGAAAACTTCTGCCGATAACGAAGTTGTAGAGTTTAAGAAAGACGAGCTTAATGCAAGTATTCTTGGATTGATGAGCCAATATGAGGCAAACCATCCGCAGGCTACACAAAATCCTGCCTACAAAGCTTCAAAAAACTTTACAGATGCTGTAGCGAAGTTGGATACCGACAGCGACAGACTTTTGAAAACCCAGCCGATCTACAGAAATTATCTTTTGGGAAAACTCAGCCCGGAATTCCAGACTTTTGCTACCAATAAAAATACAACAGGTACAGCGCTTTCTTCTGAATTATTTGCTGAATTTCTTGATACTAAAAAGGACCTTTCTCAGCTGACCAAAGATTATCTGTTGGCTTTCGTACTTTCAAGCGGCGATATTGCCCCGGGAATGACTACCGAAAACACCAACAAAATCAACAAGATCATTAATGAGAAAATTAAGGATGCGGGGATCAAAAAAGATATGCAGCGAATTCAGTTCGTTATTGCGGGTCCAAAAGCCGGCGAAGCAGCGCCTGCAGCGAAATTAATTAAGCAGGATGGTAGTGCTTTCAAATTAGCAGATGCAAAAGGAAAACCGACTTTAGTAATGTTTTACGCATCATGGAATCCTTACATTTCCGAAGGTACAGTTCCTGTGCTGAAAGAAGTGGTAAATTTCTATAAATCTAAAATGGATTTCACTTTTGTGAATTTAGATGATACCAAAGAACAGTTTATTAAAACCAGCAACGCAATGTTAAAAGGAATTCCCGGAAACAATGTTTACGGTGAAGGCGGGCTTACTTCGCAGATTGCAAAAGATCTTGGAATTTACGGTTTCAAACTTCCTTCTTTCGTGGTTTTGGATAAAGACGGAAAAATTGCTAGCCGTTTCTTCTATAATTTGGGTGATCCTGAAATTGTAACGGTACTGGACAAACTTTCCGGGTTGAAAGCACCAACTGTTCAGCCGGAAGTTACTTTACAGAATGATTTGCTGGCTCCGCAGGCGGTTCCACAACCGGAAGCTGCTCCAACAAAATAATTTAGGCACAAAGATCTAATATTATCCCGTCAGTTTTTCTGGCGGGATTTTTTTTTAAATATATATAGTCTTTCATGCGTTTTGCCGGTCAAATTATAATTGACTTTACCTTAAATCGAATTATCGCCTCTTTTTATTTTCAAAACCTTATTTTTGTGCTCATTATAATTGAAGATGAGAAGGAAAAGTAAAAACATTGTTTTAGAAAATATAAAACTGGTTTCAGCAGGAGCAAAAGGCGTTGCAGTAGGCAGAACCGAAGAAGGTAAAACCGTTCTGGTTACGGGCGCTGTTCCGGGTGATGTGGTAAATGCCCGCGTAAAAAAATCAAAATCAAAGTATTTTGAAGCTGAGGTTGCCGAAATTATTGAAAAATCACCTTTCAGAGTTGAGCCGAAATGTATCCACTTCGGGGTTTGTGGCGGCTGCAAATGGCAGAATCTAGCCTACGAAAAACAGCTCGATTTCAAACAGGACGAAGTTTTCAACCACATCAAAAGAATCGGCGGATTTGAGGATTTCGAAACGCAGCCGATTTTAGGAAGCACCGAAGAGTATTTCTACCGCAATAAAATGGAGTTTTCCTTTTCAAATGCACGTTGGTTAACTCAGTATGAAATCTCTTCCGAAGAGAATTTCGGAAACCGCGACGCTTTAGGATTTCATATTCCGGGGATGTGGAGCAAAATTCTCGATTTAAAGGAATGCTGGCTTCAGGAAGATCCTTCAAATTTCATAAGACTTGCTGTAAAAGAGTATGCCGTAGCAAACGGACTTGAGTTTTTCGATGTGAAAGAACAGACCGGTTTTTTACGGACTTTAATGTTGCGCCAAAACTCAAAAGGGGAGTGGATGGTTCTCTTCCAGCTTTTCCGTGATGATAAAGAAAACCGCGAAAAATTATTCGATTTCTTACTCAATGAATTTCCGCAGATTAAAACTTTGGTGTACTGCATCAATTCAAAGCAGAACGATTCCATTTACGATCAGCATGTCGTAACCTATTTCGGGGAAGGATTTTTAATGGAGGAAATGGATGGTCTGCACTTTAAAATCGGACCGAAATCTTTCTTCCAGACGAATTATAAGCAGGCATTGGAACTTTATAGAAAAACTTTGGAATTTGCTGATCTGAAAGGTGATGAGGTGGTTTACGATCTTTATACAGGAACCGGAACAATCGCACAATACGTTGCCAGAAATGCAAAACAGGTCATCGGCATCGAATCGGTTCAGGAAGCGATTAATGCAGCGAAAGAACACGCCAAACTCAACGGACTTTCTAACTGTACTTTCTACTGTGGCGATATGAAAGACATTTTCAATGATGATTTTCTTGCCAACCATCCGAAAGCTGATGTCCTGATTACTGATCCGCCTCGCGACGGAATGCACCAGAAAGTGGTAGAGCAAATTCTTAAGCTTTCCCCTGAAAAAATTGTTTACGTTAGCTGTAATTCGGCGACACAGGCCAGGGATATGGCGCTGATGAAAGAGCATTACCGATTGGTGAAAATTCTTCCTGTAGATATGTTCCCCCAGACGCATCATGTGGAAAATATTGCGCTATTGGTAAAGATTTAAGTACATTTATATCATGAAATTTCTGAAAATATTTCTCCTTTCAGTATTTTTATTTACGCTCTTTTCCTGCGGAAGCGATGATGATATCTGCATAAGTGGTGAAGCCACTCCACGGCTGAAGCTGAAATTTAAAACCAAAGCCACCGGAAAAGCAAAAACTCTGGATTCTCTTTTTGTCAACGTAGATTACGGCAACGGTCAGATTCCTGTGATTGCCACCAAAACAAGAACCGATTCGGTATTTATTCCGTTGAGGGTTGATGATGCGCCATTCACTAAGATCTACGTGGGATTATCCCGGGCTGCGGTTACATCTGAGGTGAAAATTAATTACACGACCAAATCAGAGTATGTTTCGCCCGCATGTGGGATTAAAAAAGTATACGAAAATGCCAGTGCTGTTCTGGAAGTTCCCAATCCTGTTGTTGATATTGAACAAAACCAAACTCAAATTACCGATGAATCCAAGACTCATTTTTTCCTTCTTTTTTAGTTTTGTCTTTGTAATGTCGTTTGCACAGAACGAGCAGGACAGTTTGAAAGCCAAATGGAAATATGAGCCCAATTTCATGGTCGGAATTGATGTGTTGAATGCCGGAATCGGAGTGTTTGCAGAAAGAAAACTTTTTCAGGGTTTCGTGTCTTCCAAAATTTCAAAGAATATTCATGCTGTTGCCGAAGCAGGTTTTGAAAAGAATATTTACCAGAAAAACGGTTACGACGCTTCCGTAAATGGTCCTTTTTTAAAACTGGGCGCTTTTTACATGTTGGCAAAAGACAAAGAAAATGAACTGAACGGTTTTTATGCCGGTGCAAAAGCTGCCGGTTCATTTTATAATCAGGAATACAGGGCTGTTCCCGTACGGGGCTACGGCGGAAGCGAGACTTCGGTAGCATTCCCAGCATCTTCTCAAAGTTCTTACTGGATTGAAGCCACGATTGGGGGCCGGGTTCAGCTTTTCGAATCTCCTTTTTATATTGATGTGAATATGCAGCCGAGATATTTGCTTTTTTCCAGTACTCAGGTGGATATCAAGCCGATGATTGTTCCAGGTTTCGGCAAAAGTTCCGCAAAATTCAATGTAGGCTTTGCATGGAATATCGCTTATCATTTTTAAGGGCGCCAACTGTTATGTAATGAATAATTTACTCGTAAATTTTCATGCGGGTTTTGAACTCGGTTTTCTTAAATATCTTATAACGATTGGATTTGTTTTATTAATTTATATAATTTTGTACGAATTATACAATTAATCAATGGAATAGCTGACAAAAGTTTTGCGAATTAAATAAATTAATGCTATTATTATTTTGACAGTCTGAAAAAAAAAATTACTTTTGGAATTAATTCAATAAAAAATAATTAATCTATGAAGAGAATTTTTACTTCTTTACTTTGCGGATTGATGACAACGGCTGCCTTTGCACAATGGAGCCCCACGTCAATGCAGGGTGAGAAAATTCGAACGGCGTCAAACGTCAAGAGTTATTATTCCCTGGATCTTAATGCAATGAGATCGAAACTTGCCAATGCGCAGGAAACCGGCAGCAACGCTGTTCCCGTAGAAATTAAACTCCCAACCCTTAACGGAAAAATCGAAAGATTTGCAGTCTACAGCTCTCCTGTAGTGGTGAAATCTATTGCAGAAAGATACCAGTTAGGTTCATATGTTGGGGTAGGTATTGATGATCCAAATGCGATCGTAAGATTCAGTGTTGCGCCAAACGATTTCCAGTCGATGGTTGTAAGAAACGGTAATTACGAATTTATTGAACCTCAGAATACAGCTAAATCTGTTTACGGTGTTCATCCGAAAACCAATAAAACAGAAGAAGATAAAGCATTTGTTTGTTCTACAAGTGAAACACCTTTAACCAAGGCGCAAATGGACAAACTCTACATGTCCGGAAAGACTTTTACCAATAATCCTACAGATTTCAGCAAGGCTTCTGATAAAAAATACAGAACCATGCGTCTGGCGATGACTACAAACGGTGAATATACCCAGTATTTTGGTGGTGTTGCAGGTGCTATGACAGCGATTAACGCAACACTTACAAGATGTAACGGTGTTTTCGAAATGGATTTTGGTCTTCACTTAATTCTTCAGGATTTCCCGGCACTTATCTACCCTGATCCTGCCACAGATCCATATTCCACTAGTTTATCAAGCTGGAACCTTGCGGCGCAGAAAGCGATTACTGCGGTAGCTGGTGAAGCCAATTACGATATCGGTCACATGTTCGGCGCTTCCGGAGGTGGCGGTAACGCAGGCTGTATCGGCTGTGTATGTATCAGCCCGCCATTGAACGGTTCGGGTGTGCCTACTGCTAACGGTAAAGGCTCGGGAATTACTTCTCCGGCTGACGGAATCCCAATGGGAGACAACTTCGATATCGATTATGTAGCCCACGAAATTGGTCACCAACTGGGTGCAAACCATACCTTCTCAATGAGTCTTGAAGGTACAGGACAAAATGTTGAGCCAGGCTCAGGTTCTACCATCATGGGATATGCAGGTATTACCAGCCAGAATGTTCAGCAGCATTCGGATGCTTATTTCCACGTAAATTCCATCATTCAGGTACAAAATAATCTTATCTCCAAAACGTGTGATATTGAGACTTCGGTGAACAATAATCCACCGGTGATTACCGCAATGGCAGATCTCACCATCCCGAAAGGTACCGCGTTCGTCTTAACTGCTCAGGCAACTGATCCGGAAAACGACCCGATGACTTATACATGGGAACAGGTTGACAATGCGTCTTCGGGTACAACCATTGCAAACTTGGGAACACTGACCAACGGACCTACATTCAGATCATGGACTCCTACAACCAATCCGACACGTTATTTCCCTAAACTTTCTACAGTTTTAGCTGGAAATCTTAAAAATAATGCGGATTGGGAAGCGGTTTCTACAGTAGCCAGAGCGACTAATTTCCGCGTTACCGTACGTGATAATAACGCAGATGTAGCACAGAAGCAAACCCAGTCTGCTCTACAGAAAGTTACAGTACATGCAAACGGACCTTTCAAGATCACTTCTACCAAGGTGTATAACAATGCTCCGGGACCATTGACCTGGGATGTTGTAGGAACTAACGCCGCGCCTTTCAACGTAGCTAATGTTAAGATTGATTATACATCGGATAACGGTGCTACGTGGACCGTACTTGCAGCTTCTACACCAAATGACGGTACTGAAGATTTCAGCTTTGCATCTTTTCCAACCGATACTGCGCTGAAAGTTAGAATCTCTGCAATCGGTAACGTATTCTATGCCATTGCGCCTGTTACTGTTTCAGCAATTGTTGCGTGTGACGGTACTGCTCCTGCAGGGCTTAATGTTACTGCAGTTACAACAGTATCTGCTCTTGTGGCATGGGATCCTATCGCAAGCGCAACTTATATCGTAAGATACAAGAAAGCAGCAGACGCAACATGGACAGAAGTTCCGGTAAGTACCAACAGTTATACCATAACAGGTCTTGATGAGGGTACGGCATATAATGTACAGGTAGCTTCTGTTTGCACAGGTACAACCGGCACTTATACAGCAGTATCCAACTTTACAACGCTTATGCTTGCATATTGTACACTTACCTCTACTAACTCAAGTGATGAGTATATTTCTAATGTTACAATCACTGCGGAAGGAGCTGCCGGTGTCAACAGTACTTCTGGTGCATCTACGTACACAAACTATTCTACAGATCCCGCTAGATTAGTACGTTTGGCTAAGGGAACAAGTAATAATACAATCTCTGTAACTAAAGCGTGGACAGGTACGATTTATAACGAAGCAATTACTGTATGGTTAGATTTCGACAGAAGCGGAACATTTGATGCCGATGAAATCATTATGTCTTCTTCAGCGGACAAATTGACTCCGGTTACTGATACCTTCTCGGTTCCAGCAGATGCTTATTCTGGTGATAAAACAGTTGGAATGAGAGTGGCGCTCAGATTCAGTACGCCTCAACTTAGTCCTTGTGGTACTTATACTTATGGCGAGGTTGAAGATTATGCAGTATTGATTTCACCAACCTTAGGTGTGAATGACAATGTGAAAGCAAATGCTGTTCAGGTATATCCAAACCCTGCAATTGATTTGCTGAATATCACTAAAGTTTCTGATAAGACAACCTATACCATCTTCAATATGGCTGGTCAGGCTGTATCTAAAGGTAAAGTGTCTAACAATAAAGTACAGGTTTCTCAGCTCGAGAAAGGTGTTTACATGATTGCTGTTGATAACGGTGGTGAAGTAAGCCAGGTGAAGTTTATCAAAAAATAAGTTTCATTATCTATATTGTGAATCCCCGGAATACCACCGGGGATTTTTTTTGAGCCAGTTCATCCTTTTTACATTCCTTTAAAGCGTTATGACTTTGGGATTATTTAACAATTTAACCCTCAGTTTAACCTAACTTTAACCGCAAAACTGCATCTTACTGCTGTATGAATCTGTGATAAATCACTTATTTTTGCCCTCTATATGAAGAAATTTTTTCTGCTCCTCACTTTACTGCTTATCTCGAAAATGCAGGCACAGTTTTTTTCCGGAGAAATTATCATCAGAGATAATTCGGTGTATTACCTGAATCAGGTTTATGTAACCAACCTTACTTCCCAAAGTACGGTTTACACAGATTATTTCGGTGCTTTTAAGATCCCGGCGAAACCTGGCGACATCATTCGATTCACCTCAATTGTTACCGACAGAAAAGATGTAACGGTCAGCGCAGAAAACCTTCAGAATTTAAACAATTTCGTAGAACTGAAGATCGCCTATTATGATATTGAGGAAGTGGTGATCAGTAAATTTAAACCTACCGGAAACTTACGAAAAGATGTAAGCTCCCTGAAAACTGGAGAAAAGGCGCTGGCACTTCAGAAAATGATCGGATTACCGGCTCCGAAAGGCGACGGTACGCCACCACAACTCCCCGTAGCAGGGCTTGCAGGCGGAGGTCTTACATTCAGTATAGAAAGTATATACGATATCTTGTCTGGCGAAAGAAAGAAGAAAGAACGTGCACAACAGTACGAGAAAATGAACAGTGCGGTAACCGGGATCAGGAATTACTTCGGCACCGAATATTTTACCAGTCTTAAAATTCCTGCAAATTACATCGATAATTTCCTGCAGTTCGTGTATACCTCAGATAATATCTTACCTTACGTACAAAGCAATAATTACGAAGCAGTGTCGGTTTACATTGAGAAATATCTGCCAATTTACCAACGTAGACTGCGGAATTCGCACTTAATGGAGATTACGAAGTGATTTTTCGCGATTTTTAATTTTTTATGTTAAATTAAAAGTTTTATATTTGGCGGCTCGTTATTTAGGATTTAGTGTCCTGCTTTATATTAACTCATAAATTTCACTGAATGTCTTTTGTTAAAAATTTATTTTGTTTTTTAATGTTGTTGTCACTCTGTAATCTCTCTGCCCAGCGCAAAGGCAAAGATTTCAGCAATATTCTTCGCAGCTACAATATTTACGAAATTGATTCTTACCTGCGTATCGCCCACCCGGATGATCCGAAACGTTCTGTACTGAAACCACGACTTGTAAAACTGTTGAACGACTATATTAAGACGGCACATCCTGCAGATCAGAGAGTGAAGGATTTTCAGGAGAAGCTTGCTATTCTGAAACGTAAACCTTCCACAAGAATAAGTTTCGATGAGATGAATGAAATCATCAAACAAAAGCAGATCGCAAAATACCGCGAGGAATCGCAGAAAAAACCGGGCACTTATGTAACGAAATCATATGGCAGTGCGGGAACCTCTGCACCGGCCACTTCAGCAGGCGGCGCGTCCTCCGGATATGTAAATCCCGAAGAAGCAGAATTCGAGATGCTGATGTCTGTAAATCCGATCGAACATAAGAATAATACAGTAAAAATCCTTAATTCCCTTTTTGATAACGATCCCAACAGTAAAGAAAGTATCGTACTGATCGAAAACAAATCCAAGTGCAATATTATCATGAGAATTGAGGGCGTTGGCAATACAAAATACAGGCTCGCAATACCCGCAGAAAGCGATAATACCATTGTGGTGGCAAAAGGTGATTATCTATTCAGCAGCCTTCTTTGCGGTGCACAGTATGCATCACAGAAAACCGTGCAGAAAGCGGTGATGGTAGCTCTTGGAACAAAATAAATATTAAACCCATAAAAAAAGTGGGTACTGAACAATTTTATTTATTTTTGCACGTTTTTGAATGTAGAAAATGGGTAAAAATAAACTGGCAAGGTTTGCCGAGAACAGAACACTTAAGAATGTATTTCAGCCAACGAGAGAAGAGGCGCTAGACAACTACCATTTGAAAGGAAAGTGGCGAAGCGAAGTCTTCAGAAACGACAATCCTATAGTTTTGGAACTTGGTTGCGGAAAAGGAGAATATTCCGTAGGACTGGCAAAAGCATTTCCCGAAAAAAACTTCATCGGAATAGACATCAAAGGCGCCAGATTTTGGTTTGGAGCCAAAGAAGCAATTGCAGAAAATCTGACCAATGTGGCATTCCTGAGAACACAGATTGAGCTTCTGGAAGGTTTTTTCGCACAGGATGAGGTTGATGAAATATGGATTACTTTTCCGGATCCTCAAATCAAATTCAAGAGAACAAAGCACCGCATGACCAATCCGGAATTTCTGGATCGGTACAAAAAAATGCTTAAAAAAGAAGGCACAGTACATCTGAAAACAGATTCTGAATTTTTGCACGGATATACACTTGGGTTGCTGCAGGGGCAGGGCCACGAGATTATTTCTGCCCATCATGACATCTACGGAGCGCCGGAATACGAGCCGGGAACTCCGCTTTTAAGGGAAATAAAAACTTATTACGAGGGTTTATTTTCGGCGAAAGGCAAAACGATTACCTACATTAAATTTAAAATCAAGTAATTCCTGTTTCTCTTTAATGACGAAAACATTTTTTATGCTTGCGGCGTTCAGCTGCATGTCTCTTGCTGCCCAAATACAGAACAGCAATATCCTGAAAAGTACAGACGCAAAAGAAATTGAAGCGTTTCTGAAGACCGCCCAGCGCGATGATCCGCGGCGGGGCACCCTCAACACTAAATTGGCAGCCCTTAAAAAGTCCAATCAGGGAAAAACTCCCGTCCAACTTGCGACAGCGAAATCTGTAACTCCCCAAAATTCAAAGTTTGCAGACGTTCAGAATGAAGATGAAGAATTCCGCAAGCTTACCGCCGGAAACCCCGGAGCGCACGAGCAGAAAACCGTAAAACTGCTGAACCAGCTTTTTGATAATGATGTGACGAACAAAGAAGCGATTCTGCTGATCCAGAATAATTCCGGCTGTAACATGATCATCAGGGTACACGGAAAGGAATCATACAATCTCCCTGTCCGTGCTGGCGGCGAAAACTTTGTCGTGCTGAAGAAAGGGAATTATCAGCTGAGCGGCAATGCCTGTAATGCAAATTATTCATCCTCAAAAAGTATTGCCAAAAATACAGTTGTTACGTTAAGCAGCACAGGAAGCAATTTACCTTCCGGAAAATATGCACAAAACGCTGGAGGAAACTAAACTTTATGATTAAAAGGAAAATGTACCCGAGCTTTTGCCGGGTATTTTTTCTAAACAAAAAAAAGGTTCAGAAATTTTCTGAACCTTTTTCAATATCTGAAGATAAAATCTTATTCTGCAGCAGTGTCGAAATCTGCATCAGCCTCAGCTGATACTTTTTCTCCTTCTTCTTTAGATTTTTCTTTATCTGCTTTTCTTTGAGACAATCCGTCTTTGATAGAACCTGAAACTACGCTAAGGATCATATCGATAGATTTAGAAGCATCATCATTTCCTGGAATAACGAAATCTACTTTTCTTGGATCTGAGTTCGTATCAACGATAGCGAATACAGGAATACCCAATTTTTTAGCTTCGGTTACTGCGATGTGTTCTTTCATAATATCAACAACGAAAATTGCTGAAGGAAGACGAACCATGTCAGAAATTGAACCTAAGTTTTTCTCAAGGTTAGCACGCTGACGGTCAACCTGAAGTCTTTCTTTTTTAGATAAAGTTTCGAAAGTTCCGTCTTTCTTCATTTTATCAATGTGGTTCATTTTCTTAACAGCTTTACGGATGGTAACAAAGTTAGTTAACATTCCACCTGGCCATCTTTCAGTAATATAAGGCATATTAAGTTCAGCTGCATATTTAGCAACTACTTCTTTCGCTTGTTTCTTTGTAGCTACGAAAAGAACTTTTTTGCCTGCAGAAGTAATTTTTTCCAAAGCGTTACAAGCCTCGTCTAATTTTACTGCTGTTTTATGTAAGTCTACAATGTGAATACCGTTTTTCTCCATAAAAATGTATGGAGCCATATTTGGATTCCACTTTCTGGTCATGTGACCGAAGTGTACACCTGCCTCTAAAAGGTCTTTAACATTTGCTTTTGCCATGTCGCTTTTTTGTTTTTAGTTTACGTTCCGCTTTTTCGCAATCAACTTTTCTTTAGATGGGAGAAAAGTTTGGGTGCTAAACTAAACGGGGCATTTTTGCTTTTGGCTTCTTGCTTTTGGCAATCAGCTTACGGCGGTTAATGAAATTTTAAATAATTGGTGCAGCCAACGGCAAAGAGCCATTCGCCAAAAGCCAATCTTAACGTTTTGAGAACTGGAATCTCTTTCTTGCTTTCTTCTGACCTGGTTTCTTTCTTTCCACCATTCTTGCGTCTCTTGTAAGCAATCCGTGTGGTTTAAGCAATAATCTGAATTCAGCGTTGATTTCACATAATGCTCTGGAAACTCCTAATCTGATAGCTTCTGCCTGACCAGTAATTCCACCTCCGAAAACATTCACTGTCACGTCATACTGACCTGCAGTTTCTGTCAATAAAAATGGCTGATTAACTTTGTAAACCAAAACATCAGTTCCGAAATATTCCTTAGAATCTTTCTTGTTAATAGTGATAACACCAGAACCTGGTCTCACATAAACTCTTGCAACAGAAGTTTTTCTTCTTCCGATTTTATGAACTATTGACATATTAATTATTTGAATTCGTTAATATTAATAACTTTTGGCTGTTGAGCTTCATGTTTGTGTTCAGTTCCTTCATATAAATAAAGGTTGCTGAATAACTGAGATCCTAATCTGTTTTTTGGAAGCATACCTTTTACAGATTTTTCCAATACTTTTAAAGAATCCTTTTTCTGAAGTTCAAGAGCAGTCATTGACTTCTGACCTCCTGGATACCCAGTATGCCAAATGTAAGTCTTGTCAGCCCACTTGTTCCCGGAAAGGGTTACTTTCCCAGCATTCAAAACGATTACGTTATCTCCGCAGTCTGCGTGAGGCGTAAAATTCGTTTTGTGCTTTCCTCTCAAAATCTTTGCAACCTTAGAAGCTAGTCTTCCTAACGGTTGTCCTTCAGCGTCTACCACAACCCATTCTTTATTAGCGGTAGCTTTGTTAGCTGAAACTGTTTTGTAACTTAATGTATTCACACTTTTTCGTTTAACGATTAAACATAATTTTCCCTAAATAGGGTGTGCAAAGGTAGAGATTTTTTTCGGAACTGAAAATGTTTTGGGAAAGATTATCCTAAGAATTTGAAAATGATGTGGTTATTTCTTTCGTCGAACCAAAGTGATGGTCTTTTTAAGAGAATAATTCAGACTATTTTCTCAGCGATTTAGAGCTTTTAAAACTCGCAAAAATATAGTACGCCACAAAAACCATCGAAAATTTAATAACAGAAGGAACGGCTTTCTCCAGATCAAACAGGAAAATTCCTATAACAACCAGAACCGCCATTCCGATAAAAGAAATTCCCAGCTTCTGAGGTAAAGTGAATTTTTCATCATCAAGAAAATACGCCATTCCCCACGCAGCACCGAATGCAAAACCATAATAAAGATCCAGCGCCCAACCCTCACTTCCCAAAAGAAAATAATTCAGAACAAAACTGATTAATGTTCCGGCTAGAAGATAAATTAGGGCGCGCTTCATATAATATAGGTTTCCGCAAAAATATTGAATTTTATATGAATAGACAGAATTGAATATGTTTCTGTGAATTGAAATCCGGTTTTTTAAATACAAAATATTTTGAATCAGTAAGTTGCTTCCATTTTTAAATTTTATATAAATGTTTATCTTTGAAAACTATCGAAAAATCAATTATGGAAACCCAAAAATATTCCCCAAAAAACAAAATCCGTATCGTTACCGCCGCCGCATTGTTCGACGGACACGATGCTGCAATCAATATCATGCGACGCGTCATCCAGGGAACCGGCGTTGAGGTCATTCACCTCGGTCACGACAAATCTGCGGAAGAAGTGGTGAACTGTGCAGTACAGGAAGACGCCAATGCCATCGCACTTACTTCATATCAGGGCGGTCACAACGAATATTTTAAATACATCTATGATCTTTTAAAAGAGAAGAACGCGTCACACATCAAAATTTTTGGCGGTGGCGGCGGTGTAATCCTTCCCGAAGAAATTAAGGATTTAATGGATTACGGCGTAACGAGAATTTATTCTCCTGATGACGGCCGGGAACTTGGCTTGCAGGGAATGATAGATGATCTCGTACAGAAATCAGATTACGCAACCGGTGAAAACATCAGTGTTACAGATTTGGACAAAATCAATTTCGAAGATTCAAAATCAATTGCAGAAGTTATTTCTGCTGTTGAAAACTTTTCTGAATCGAAACCAGATTTAGTAAGAGAAATCGATGAAAGAGCAAAAGATTCCACCATTCCGATCATCGGGATTACCGGAACCGGAGGTGCAGGAAAATCTTCATTAACTGACGAACTGGTACGCAGATTCATCCGTTCCAATCCGGAGAAGAAAATTGCTATTATTTCAATCGATCCATCTAAAAAGAAAACGGGCGGTGCGCTTTTGGGCGACAGAATCCGTATGAATTCCATCAACGATCCGCGCGTTTATATGCGTTCGATGGCAACTCGTGAGAATAATGTTTCGGTTTCTCCGCACATTCATTCCGCTTTAAATATTTTAAAGATTGCAAAACCTGATGTCATCGTTCTGGAAACTTCCGGAATTGGTCAGTCAGGTTCCGAAATTACGGATATCGCTGATGTTTCGATGTACGTCATGACACCGGAATATGGTGCTTCAACGCAGCTTGAGAAAATCGATATGCTCGATTATGCAGATTTGGTAGCATTAAATAAATCCGACAAACGCGGTGCTTTGGACGCTTTGCAGGCGGTAAAAAAACAGTTTCAGAGAAATCATCTGCTGTTCGAGCAGCCTTTGGAAGAAATGCCGGTTTACTCGACAAAAGCAAGCCAGTTCAACGATTGGGGAACGACTGAACTTTACAATGAATTAATTAAAAAAGTAAATGAAAAGTTCGACGGATTAAATCTGAGCGGATATATCGAGCAGAATGTATCCGAAGAAACTACGATTATTCCGCCCAAAAGAGTCCGTTATCTGTCCGAAATCGTGGAAACCAACCGCGCTTATGATAAAGATGTGGTTGATCAGGCTTTGACTGCACAAAAATTATATCAGCTTCAGGGCGCAAAAAATATTCTTGAAGACGATGCAAGTTCACAGCAAATCATCGAAAAAAGATACGAGAGCATTAAAAAAGACCTCAGTCACGAAAATCTTGAATTCCTTAACGGTTGGCACAGTTTCAAACTGAGACACGAAGCCGATGAATACACGTATCTCGTTCGCGGAAAGGAAATAAAAGTGCAGACCAAATCGGAAACACTTTCCCATTTACAGATTCCAAAAATTTCTTTGCCTAAATTCCAGGATTGGGGCGATTTGATCAGATGGAAAGGTCAGGAAAATGTTCCGGGCGCATTTCCTTTCACTGCCGGAATTTATCCGTTCAAAAGAACTGGTGAAGATCCTACAAGAATGTTCGCTGGGGAAGGCGGACCGGAAAGAACCAACCGCAGATTCCATTATGTTTCGGCAGATATGGACGCGAAAAGACTTTCTACTGCTTTCGATTCGGTGACGCTTTACGGTCAGGATCCAGCGTTTCCACCCGATATTTACGGGAAAATCGGTAATGCGGGAGTTTCTATTGCGACTTTGGATGATGCCAAAAAACTGTATTCAGGTTTTGATTTGGTCAACGCGATGACTTCAGTTTCGATGACGATTAACGGTCCGGCGCCAATGCTGCTTGCATTTTTCATGAATGCCGCCATCGATCAGAATTGCGAAAAATATATTCAGGAAAATAATCTTTGGGATAGAGTAGAAGCTGCTTTAAAACAGAAATTTGATGATAAAGGACTTCACCGTCCAACTTACAGCGGCGAACTTCCGCCTTCCAATAATGGTTTAGGTTTAAAATTGCTCGGTTTAACGGGTGATGAAATTCTTGATGCTGATGTTTACGCAAAAATTAAAGCGGAAACCATCGCGACAGTCCGCGGAACCGTTCAGGCAGATATTTTAAAAGAAGACCAGGCGCAGAACACCTGTATTTTCTCCACAGAATTTGCTTTGAGGCTGATGGGCGACGTTCAGGAATATTTCATCAAAGAAAAAGTGAGAAACTTCTATTCGGTTTCTATTTCCGGATATCATATTGCTGAAGCCGGTGCTAACCCAATTTCCCAACTGGCATTTACGCTCGCAAATGGTTTCACGTATGTGGAATATTATCTGTCGAGAGGAATGGACATTAATGAATTTGCGCCAAACCTTTCTTTCTTTTTCTCCAACGGAATCGATCCCGAATATGCCGTAATCGGTCGTGTAGCGAGAAGAATCTGGGCAAAAGCAATGCGTGAAAAATACAATGCCAACGAAAGAAGCCAGATGCTGAAATACCACATTCAGACTTCCGGCCGTTCACTTCACGCTCAGGAAATCGATTTTAATGATATCAGAACTTCGCTTCAGGCTTTGTATGCGATCTATGATAACTGCAACTCGCTTCACACCAATGCCTATGACGAAGCGATTACTACGCCGACAGAAGAGTCTGTAAGAAGAGCGATGGCCATTCAGCTGATTATTAATAAAGAATTAGGATTAGCGAAAAACGAGAATCCTTTGCAAGGTTCATTTATTATTGAAGAACTGACGGATTTGGTTGAAGAAGCCGTTTATGCAGAATTTGACAGAATCACCGAAAGAGGCGGAGTTCTCGGCGCCATGGAAACCATGTATCAGCGTTCGAAAATTCAGGAAGAGTCCATGCACTATGAATGGCTGAAACATACCGGCGAATATCCGATCATCGGAGTGAATACTTTCCTTGGAAAAGACGGTTCACCAACGGTTTTGCCCGGCGAAGTCATCCGTTCCACCGAAGACGAAAAACGGCTGCAGATTAAAAACCTGGAGAACTACCAGAATGCAAATTCAGCAAACACCGAAAATGCTTTAAAACAACTGCAACACGGTGCCATCAACCAGCATAATTTATTTGAACTGATGATGGATGCGGTGAAATACTGTTCTTTGGGACAAATCACAAATGCCTTGTTTGAAGTCGGTGGAATGTATAGAAGGAATATGTAGTGATGTAATATTTTTTAATTCCAAAATCTCTTAAATTTATTTAGGAGATTTGGTATATTTGGTGAAATTAATAATTATATGAAGAAAATTTATATTTTGCTCCTTAGTTGTCTTGCATTAATGTATTTTGCGCAGACACCCCTAGATTTAAAAAAACTTTATCAGGTTAATACATTTAACGGTGGGACAATTTTTAAAACAGTTTTTGATGACGAAGCCAAAAATATTACGGTTGGCTACTCTAATGGGCCATTTACTTTGGGACCAGAAGATTTTTCCACCTCTAACACTAACAGCCTTTTTATTTACAAGACCAACAGCCAAACCGGCGAAAAAATTTGGAGTAAAAAAATTTCACCCGATTCCCACGGAAGCATCATACCTTACCTACTTTATTCGAAAAATAATTATACCTATATAGGCTTTCATTTTACAGGATTACTGACGGTAAAAGGTATAACCTATGATTCTAATGAGAAAAACTGGATGGTCGTTAAGCTTGATACAAATGGTAATATTCTTTGGGCTACCGCTACAGCACAGATGGTAAAAAGAGATTACTTTGATATAAGTGTGAATAATGAAAATATATTCGCACTTATGAACAATAATGTATTTCGAATTGATGATGTGACTGGGGAACTTCTTTCTTCTTTCTACCATGCCAATCTAGTTTTGACAACCTTGAAATCGCGAAGTGATGCTCTTTTTTTAGGAGGAAAGGCTACGACGGATTTGTCCATTGGCACTGAGTTACTGACTAAAAATGCAGCAGTTGTGATTAAAACAGACTTAGATTATAATGTTACTTCAGCACTGCAGTTTTATGGAAGCGAATCAAGTTTTAATTATATAGTGGATATTGAATTTTTAACTGATGAAACCCTAAGTTTTGTTGGGATGAACGCTAATAAGGTCAAAGCATATGGAGAGAACGGACTCGTAGCTACATGTGACTACAATATGAGTACAGAATTGCAAAGTAATTTGTATATGGGCCGCATTTCGACAGATTTCACCGATATGAAATGGTTTGGTGGCAACGCTGTGAGTTCATCATTTCCGAATCAAGGTGTAGTTCAGCTTTTTCAGTTGCCAAATAGAAAGATCAGTTTATACTACTCACCCAAGAACGTAAGTAGTGTGGTGAATAACTATAACTTCTTTAATTCCAACCACGTGGTGCCCAACAACGGCAGTATAATGATCAATTACGACGAAAACGGATATGAAACATTTGACCATGCAGTATTTATCGGTAATACTTCTAAAGGGTTTGATTCAAAAATTATCAACAGTTCAAATTATAGTGGATTGGTTACGGAAAATGTTGTAAGTGTATATGAGGCCTCTAACGCTTACAATTACCAGGTAAACTACACCCATCAAGCTCACAGTAAAAAGGGGAATATTATTCTTCAGGCAGTAGAAACTCAACCAGATGGAGGTTTCTACAGTGATGCAATTACGCAGGGAACTCTACTGAATTTTTTCGGGCAAAATATTGCTACTCCGTCAAATCAAACTTATTTGCGTATTATTTCGAAAGTTAATGCGGATGGAACCCTAAAGTGGAAGTCAGGCGTAGAAGGTATTGAAGTCTCAGGATCCAATTTATACAACCCTACAAGATCCTCAGTATTTACAAGGGTCGGAAAAAGTTTATCTGTATCACGTTGTGATACTTTTAATAATTGTAGACAATATAAAAATGATGGATATGTTGTGATGCCCGGCACTGAAGGAAAAGTTATTCTTACAGCTTTTTCAGAAAATGGCGAAATGGAGTGGATGAAAACTATTAGCGCCCTGTTTTCCAAATATTCTGTTTTTCAAAACAAAGGTGATTATTTTATTGCCGGAACTGTAAACAATTCATTTGCGATAGATAATGCTAATTACGATGTAACCGCCTGGATTGATACGGTAGTGATTATTAAGATTACTGCCGTTGGGGTAGTAGAATTTGTAAAAACATTTCCTTTTATAGACGTGTACGAACATATATTGATTTCGTTTGATGAAGATGATAATATGTATGCATTCATGGAACCAATAGATTGGGGATCAAATCCTGCTACGCAATATCAATTTGGCAACGTGATTATACCAGGCAATCCTGTTAACCCGGATCTTCTTATGGTGAAATTTGACAAGAATGGAATTGCGTTATCAGGAAAGAATTTTACTCAAAATACCGTCTCGGCAGGGGCATATTTGAGCGATGCTAAATACAATGGGTATGATTTTATTCTTTATGGAGGATTATATAGGTCAGGATCAGCAACTTATGGATTAGAAGGGCAGGCATATCAATTACCTGTGGGGATGCAGAACACTTCGGCTCATAATTTCATAGCAAAGGTTTCCAAAAGTGGTGACTTGATTTGGGAGACCCCCATTTTCTCTAAAGCGTTCGGTTATGGGAAAATTGGTCTCGATATGCAGTCAAATATATTTATTCATGGGTATTGGAAGGAAAAATTAAACATTAAAGATCAGGAAATCGGACTTTCACCAATAGACCTTTCCCTTAATGTTATAAAGTTTACTAATCAGGGAAATTTAGAATACAGCACAGAGGTTGGTACTACACCTTTTATCAGATATGGTACATCGCTGGCACCTCAAAATCTTAACGTTCATGCCCAATCTAACGGAAAAATTGTTATTTCAGGAAATACGGCAGGAACCGAAATTTTAGGTAGTGGAATTGATTATCTTAATGGAGAGAGTATATACGTGGCGTACCTTGAAGAAGAAGTACTTAAAACAGCTCATGCAAATACTCAGCAAGTATTTATCTATCCCAATCCAACTACCGATTTCATTTTTATAAAAAGCAAGAATAAGATACATAATACTGAAATCTATGATGCGTCAGGAAGAAAAATGATTGTCAAATCGATTTCAGAAAACCAGTTAGATGTTAGGAATTTGAAAAAAGGAGTTTATTATATAACAATCACCTTAGATAAAAGTTCAATTAGTTCGAAATTTATTAAAAAATAACTGAACGTAAATAGCATTCGCACAAACACCATGTCAGATTCCTGACACGGTTTTTGCTATTAAGTGATTTCAAATATAAATGAATACCGTCTTGCAAAAAATCTACTTTTATACCTGTTTTTTGTTTCTCTTCACCACCATTTTCTGCAAACAGGAGACGGAAGAGGCTGTTGCTAAAGAAATATACTTAGCGTCCGTTATCGACAGCACCATTACCGCCTTCCAGAAAAAATTACTTGCGCAGCAGATCGATTCGGTATTTTCTAAAACGAAATTTAACGGAAGTATTTCTATCGTACAGAACGGCGAAAAATTATATGAAAAGGAAAATGGAATTGAAGATTTTAAAACTAAAGCTAAACTTGACAGCAATTCGGTTTTCGCGATTGGTTCGGTGAGCAAGCAGTTTACGGCCGTGATGATTTTAATGCTGGAAGATCAGGGAAAGCTCAATACTAATGATAAAGGCTCCAAATTTTTACCCGAATTTCAAAATAAACAGTTTGAAAACATTACTGTTCATCAATTATTGAATCACACTTCCGGAATCAGCGATCTGGGAAACGGCCTTCATTCAAAACCCGGGAAGGAGTTTAATTATTCCAACAAAGGTTACCGGTTTTTAGGGGAAATTATCGAGAAAGCTTCGGGGAAATCTTACGAGGAAAATGCAGAAGAACTTTTCGGTAAGGCTGGAATGCTTCATTCTTCTACGGCTAATGTTTTTAACGGAGATCATTTTGCGGGAGCTTATCTGGGAAATCCTTCCCGCTTTGAAAGAATTGAAAATATGCCGAAACGGCTTTCCAATAAAGAAATTTCCGTCGCTGCTGGCGGAGTGTTATCCACTGTGAATGATTTGCACCGCTGGAATACTTCATTATACAGCGGGAAAATCCTAAAACCGGAAACGCTGAAGAAATTTTTGCAGAAGTCGTCAGAAAATCATCATGCGATTTTAGGCAAAGTGGGTTACGGATACGGGATTATGATTAACGAAAGGAAACAGCCGTCCTATTTCCACAGCGGTTATGTAAAAGGTTCGCCGTCACTGAATATTTATTATCCCGAAACAAAAACTTCCGTAGTAATCCTTTCGAATATTGCCGATGAAAGCAAAGGGAAGAACGGTTTTTTTGTTCCGCACAAAGAAGTGAAAAAAGTGACTGAAATTATTGAAAATGCAGTGACTGATCTTCGAAAAGAAATGATAAAATAAGTTTAACCGCCTAAAGTTTTTCTCAGCTCATCCAAAAATCCTGCAAAACGTTCCGGTGTTTTTCTGTTTTCAAAACCTGGAATGAACTGATGTTTTTCAAGAGTCTTCTCTGTTGATATTCCAGCAAGCATATTGCCGTAAACAAACTCGTTCGAAGCTTCCAGAAAATCTGCCATTTCTTTTAAATTGGATTTATTTCCTGTCGTGAGTTCCGGTTTGTTGGCGTGACCGAAAATAAAAGCCGTATCATCATCAAAGGTTTTTTGGGCTTTTTCCAGGACTTTAATCCAGTTTCTGGAATCTGAACCGTCGGCAGTACGGTAAACGGGAATCATGTTATTGAACATTAAATCTCCCATGTGAACCACATTGTCTCTCTCAAAATGATACATCACGTCACCGAAAGTATGTCCGTTCCCGAAATGATAACCGGTTATTTTTTCATTTCCCAGATCCATTTTATATTCCTTTTCGAAGAGTAATGTAGCATATCGCTGTTCGCCAAGTTTATTGCTTTTTTCCGCAGCCTTCCTCTGAAGTTCGGGAACCCGGTTGTGAGCAAGAATTTTGGTCTCCGGATCTTTAAAAGCGATGTTTCCGGAAGTATGATCACCGTGATGATGCGTGTTACAGAGATAAAGTACAGGTTTCCCTTTAACAGAAATTCCGTCTAAAACAGGCTGAACGGAATCGGGAAACTGAGAATCGATGATAATGAAACCGTCTTTCGTTTCAAAAATTCCAACGGTTCCGCCTTTGTTCGTGTATCTGCTGACATTTCCACGGACATTGGAGAGATTACCTGCACCTAAATTTAAAGGATCAAAAACAGTTCTGTTAGAAACAGATGAGGTACAGCTCAGCAAACCTGGCGCAAAAGCCAGACCTAAACCTGCGGCAAATGTGGTGGCGAGAAATTCTTTTCGGTCCATTTTCAATATTTTTATTAAAAGTAAACTTTTTTTTATAAACTCTAAGTTGAAGGAAAATTACCGATAAGTTGCTTAAATTTGCCGCAATGCAAACCGAAAAAATTATCTTGGGAATCGACCCCGGAACCACCATTATGGGTTTCGGACTGATTTCTGTCGTAAAAGGAAAAATGGAAATGATCTCGATTCACGAATTAATTCTGAAGAAGTATCCTAATCACGAAACCAAACTTAAAGTGATTTTCGATAAAACGCTGGCACTTATCGATGAATTTCATCCAGATGAGGTGGCGCTTGAAGCACCTTTTTTTGGCAAAAACGTACAGAGTATGCTGAAGCTCGGGAGAGCGCAGGGTGTGGCGATGGCTGCCTCGCTTCATCGTGATATTCCCATCACTGAATATTCTCCGAAGAAAATCAAGATGGCAATTACCGGAAACGGAAATGCGAGCAAAGAGCAGGTCGCCGGAATGTTGCAGAATCTTCTAAACCTTAAGGAATTTCCTACTAAATATCTCGATGCTTCGGATGGATTGGCAGTTGCGGTCTGTCACCATTTTAATTCAGGAAATTTGGTTTCCGATAAGAGTTATTCGGGATGGGACAGCTTTCTGAAACAGAATCCCAACCGTTTAAAATAAAAAACTCCTTCAAAAATATTGAAGGAGTTTTTTATTTTTATTAAATTTTAAGGTTGCCAGAAAGACCATTGTGTACCATTAAAAACCGCAAGTATTTTGTTTGCGGAATCATATACCATCATTCCCGGGGCGGGATTTTTAATGTTGAGGTGTGGTGACGGTACCTGTGGTAAAATCATGGCTTTATTCGGATCCGAAAGGATTAGAATCCCCGGTACCTGAGCCTGAGGTATTGCGGAAGGCCCGATTACGGTTTTTGCCGTAGGATTTTCTGCGATAATTACCAGCGGATTTACGATACTCTTGGTTTTCGCGGCATTACCGGTGAGGTTTTGCCACGTTCCGTTCCCTAATTTTAACTTCATGATTCTATCACTATGATCCATAATCAAGGTTCCGGGAACAGCGCTGGTTGCATCTGCGACTGCAACATACGGCAAAATAATCCCACGCTCTTCTGCACCGAATTCCATTGAAACCGAGGAGTTGGTTACTTCTGTTTTGGTACCGGGATTAATTATGACCTGTGCGAATATTAAAGTGGAAAATAAAAGTGACGATAGCGTTAAAAATGTTTTCATGTATTTTACTTAATAATTATAAAGAGGGACATGTTGGTGTAGTGAAAGTATGCCACGCGGGTGCAGCATCACCAGCTTTCAGCGTGTAAATTTTTGGCTGGCCGTCACTCAGGTCAAAAACCATCATTCCTTCTACAGGAATTAGGATCGCGCCGGTATTTTCTACTCGGTTAATTACAAAACCTTTGGTTTGTGATTCCAGTGCCATATGTCCGCCCTGAGCTTTTTCCGGCCAAAAATCCGGAGTGGTTGATGAAAATACGCCCGCTCTTCCCAATGCTGTAATTCCGAATTTTGTAGGGTATTTATTGACGGGATCCATCACAGGATCTCTATAACACGCACAATTGATGGAGCCCGCAGGGCTTACTTCCAAAGTTACGGTTGTAGTTGAAACTACCTGATAGGAAGTAGGTGTATTATCGTAAGGGTAAGAAACTGTTAGAGAATAAACATAGGTGCCATCGAGTGCGAAAGGCCCCAATGAAGGATCCGGAATGCTGTTGGCATCGCCAGGCGCTGTAAAACTGCCTATCAGGGGACTGAAGGTGTAACCTGCCGGTCCGCTCTCAAGTTTAAGCTCATAATTCACAGTCTTGCCTGCGGGTACAATTCCGGTAAAACCTGCGGTGAGGTTTACAGGTGTAAGGATGTCGCCCACGCAGACCTTAAGCGTGCTTAGCGAAAGTTGCGCCGCTAAACTTCCACCGTAATTATTAAGCTGCACAAATGTATATGGTGAACTTGAATCGATACACACTCCATATTCTGATTCTACCAAAGTGCCGTCGGCATTGTAAAATTTGATTTTTTGATTTCCTGTACAGCTGATCCCAAGTTGCTGTAGACCGTTAGATCCTAATCCACTTTCGGTACCAACCGCGTTGTAATCGGTAATAATAATGGAATTCCCGCTTCTAAGACCAAGTGACGAATTCAGTGCTTTGAAGTAAAATACACCACCTAAAATATAAACATTTTGTTGATCACCAAGCAGTTTAAGTTCTACGGGGCCACTTTCTAAGTTTATTCTTCCGACATTGGGTCCGGAGGATACCGATGAATATACATTCACGACAGGATTATTTGCCAGAATATAAAGATTACCGAAATAGTAAGTTTGGCTTGTATTTACCGTCACCTCCGTTCCTTGGGTTATAAATACGTTATAGTCACCCTGAGCAGTGGATGTAGTTCCCACGCCAGGTGCGGTTGTTGCAGGAATCCAGGCGCAGACACCTCCTGAACAGCTATAAACTTCCCAGGTGGAAGCTGCAGTCCAGTTACCGGTGATTTTCGAACGGTAATCTCCTTGTATAGGCGGTGTGGCAGCCTGTGCGGCGATAGAAATGGTTAGTAAAAAGAAGGCAAACTGCAAAAGTTTCAATGATAACTTTCTGTAAGAAAAAATAGAATATTGTTGCATTATAAGTTTAGATTTTTCTTTAATCATTCTGGGAATTGCTGCGACAAGCGTTCGGGAACAATATTAACCAGATAACCATCATAGATTTTATTTTTGGGATAAATATAAAGCAATTATTTGGGATATTATGTTAATTAGCTATGAAAAAAACTAATACAATGAAAACCAGCAGGTTTAATACATAAACCTTCATGCAGAATGGTAAGATATTCTAAAAATAAAATCTCCTTCAAACAATAATGAAGGAGATCTTATTTTAGAAAATAGTAATTCTTTTTAGGGCTTCCAGAATGACCATTGTGTACCGTTATAAACGGCCAACATTTTCTCCGCAGCATCATATACCAGCATTCCGGCGGCAGGATTTTTAATATTTACGTGAGGTGAATTGACTTTAGGTAAAATCATAGCCTTGTTTGTGTCAGCCAGGACAAGTATCCCGGGCACAATAGGCTGAGGTAGATTTGAAGAGCCAATGATAACCTGTGCTGCAGCGTGATCCTGACTGGTCGTGGGAGCATTTGAAAGATTATTCACTTTTGCAGCAGCACCCGTAAGGTTTTGCCAGGTTCCGTCAGCCAGTTTTAATTTTACTGCTTTGTCGGCCGGATCCATAATAAATGTTCCTGCTACAGCGTTTGCGGCAGCTGTTTCCGCCACGTACGGAAGAATTATTCCACGAGATTCATTTCCGAATTCCAGAGACACAGAATTGTTGGTTACCGAGGTTTGGATGCCGGGGTTAATTATAACCTGGGCGAACATAAAGGGTGCTGTAAGCAACCCGAAGATTGATAAAAAATTTTTCATGTATTGTGTTTTAGTGCTTTAAAGACTAGGGCAAGCCGGAGTAGAAAAGACATGCCACGCGAATAAGGAATCGCCGTCTTTCCGGGTGTAGATTTTGAGTTTACCGTCACTTAAATCAAAAATCATCATTCCTTCAACGGGAATTGCGATTGCATTGGTATTTGCTACCCTATTGATAACAAAACCTGCTGTTTGCGATTCGATGGCGATATGGCCGCCTTCTCTAAGATTTGGCCATGAATCCGCTGAGGAACTTCCGTCAGTTCCAGCTCTGTCGAATGAACTGATTCCCAATTTTGTTGGGTATTTGGCGGAGTTATCCCTTGCAGCATCTCTATAGCATGCACAAGCCGCACTGCCGGCAGGTCGCACCGTGATAGTTACCTGCTCAGTGGATGACATGGTATAACTCGCATCGAACAGATAAGATACTGTCAAAGAAAAGATATAAGTTCCTGGTATCGTAAGTGCGCCTAAAGATGGGTCCGGAATACTGGCTGCCGTACCTGGGTCGGTAAATGTTCCGTTTAAACCTGTATAGGAATAGCCGGCAGGCCCGCTGACAAGTTGAATATTATAAGTGATGATTTTACCATCGGGAATACTTCCTGTATAATTGGTTAGTAATGTTGAAGAACCCCCAGCGCATAACTGAGCAGGAGATGCAGTTAGGATAGCGGATATGCTGCCTCCGTTGTTGTTCAATGCCACAAAATTGTAGTCGGAATTGTTTCCGTTGCAGACCATATAATTTTGTGCGATCGTACCGTCAGCATTGTAAAATTTCACCTGCTTATTACCGGTGCATCCATTTTGTAAAGGTTGAAGTCCATTGGAGCCTAAAATCTGGTTTGTTCCGTTATAATTGTTAACTACAAGGGCATTTCCTCTTAGTAAACCCACAACGGTATTGTTAGTTTCGAAATAAAGAACACCTCCAAAAATAAAGATATCCTGGTCATTTCCCCACAGAAAGAAGTTTACACCGCCGTTTGGCCCGGAAAGATTAATTCTTCCCACATTTGCGCCGGAAGAAACAGCGGGCTGGACATTTGTAAGCGGATTGTTAGCTAAAATATAAAGATCGCCGAAATAATAAGTTGCACTGCTGTTAACGTTAATTTCCGTTCCAGGCGAAATATATACATCATAAGTGGCTTGGGACGCAGCTGTTGTTCCCTGCCCGGGATACTGTACTGCAGTTTGCCAAATGCTGCCATTATAAACCTCCCAGTTTGCTGCGGTGGTCCAGAGGAAAGGCCCAGTGCCCGTCTGTGTTTTTGACCGGTAATCACCCGAAGTAGCTGGCGGAGCAGATTGTGCGTAAGCTGAAAAGGATAATAAAAGTAAAATTAGTGGGAAAAGCTTTTGTATCAGCTTTCCATAAGAAAAGATAGAATTTTTTTTCATTGTGTTTTGTTTGCTTTCAAAGCAACAAGCAGCTAATTCGTAGAAGACTGCATTTGTGTTCCCGCGAAGATATAGCTTATGGTTGTCATCTAATGACAATCACGTTCAGTGTTGTAAAGTATCAAATATTTACTTGGTTAAACCTAATACTATTTGTAACATTGTTACGTTTTTAATGACAAATTATTTAAGATTTAAGCATCAAAAATTTTAATTAATGAAAAAACCTACTCAATATATACATCCTGTAAGCCACAAAATGAATTGGTTTCAGCACTTTCTGCTCGTGTGTTCAGGCGGGAATATTCATATTTTAAAAAAATCTCCCTCGGAATGGAATAAATTTGCGGGCATCGGCGGAATCGTGCTGTTCACGGCTATTTTTGCTACGCTTTCAGCGGGATATGCGATGTTTACAGTGTTCGATGATTTATGGATTTCTATCGGTTTTGCAGTTTTGTGGGGTTTAATGATTTTCAATCTGGACCGTTACATTGTTTCATCGATCAAAAAAACAGGAACATGGTGGAACCAGCTTTTAATGGCAGTTCCCCGACTTATTTTAGCGGCATTTTTAGGCATTATTATATCAAAACCTCTGGAGCTGAAAATCTTTGAAAAAGAAGTGAACAAACAGCTTAACACCATTATCCAGAGAAACAAAACCCAGCTTCAGGCAGAAATGAACGGCCGGATTCTTCAGCAAAGCGGCCCTTTCGAAACTGAGAAAAAACAGATTGCATTGAAGATCGCCGATTATCAGAAGTCTTATGATTCCGCTGCAGTGGAGCTTGAAAAAGAAATTTTGGGGAAGCAAAGCGGCTTAACCTCGGGAAAAGTAGGTTTCGGTTCCAATGCAAAAAGGAAAGCAGAACTCAAGGAGCAGCGCCGCCAGGATCTGGAAAATTACCAGAAACAAATGGTACCGAGGCTTGAATATCTCGACAAAGAAATATCTAAAGTCTATACCAACATAGAAACTGAAAGGAATAAAACCGAAACTTTTGAAGACCGATTCAATGGGTTTGCAGCGCGGCTTCAGGCATTAGATGAACTTGGGAAAAACACTCCAATCATCGGCATTGCCGCCGCTTTTATCATGGGACTTTTTATCTGTCTTGAAATTTCTCCGGTTCTCGTAAAGCTTATTTCTTCTGTCGGGCCTTACGATTATCTTTTAGATAAAACCGAAAATGATTATCGCCTTTATGCCAAAGAAAAAATTGAAAAAGGAAATGCCGGGACCGATTGGCGCATTGATGATTTTAAAGAGAAATTAGCAAAAGGAAATTCCGAAACATTTTCTGAATAAATTTCTTAATCTGTATTATATCATTCCCGAGAATAGATCGCCAACCGCCACTACTTCCTATCTTTATCGTTAAGATTTTTTGGAGAAGTGGAAGTAACATTTAATAAACGTTGGCTTATTGCCATCATGGGAACGCTTACCCATTTGGGTCTGGGAACCGTTTACGCCTGGAGTTTTTTTCAGAAACCGATTGCCGAAACCTACGGCTGGACCAACAGTGAAACTGCCTGGACATTCAGTTTGGCGATTCTGATGCTGGGAATTACCGCTGCATGGTGCGGTTCCAGAATTGAAAGATTCGGAGCAAGAAAACTGGCTGTAAGCGGCGTCATTCTATACGCTTTGGGTTATATTATTTCGTCTTTTGCCTTGAGTTCAGGCTCGCTTTTTCTGCTGTATTTCGGTTTTGGAATTGTTGGAGGAATTGGTCTTGGACTGGCTTATGTAACCCCCGTGGCGGTGGTTTTAAAGTATTTTCCCGACAAAGCCGGTCTCGTTACAGGTATGGTGGTGATGGGTTTCGGACTGGGCGCTTTGGTCATGTCGAAAGTGCTGGCGCCGTTTTTCCTTGAGACTTTTAATGAAAATCTGCCGCAGGTCTTTCTTTTTATAGGAATCACGCTTTTGTCTGTGCTCCCGTTTTTAGCTCAGTTTTTAAGGATTGAAAAAAGCAACGCAGATTTACAATCCTCGGAAAAAATCAGCGTTTTACCTTATGTTATGAAGGCAGATTACCTGATTATATGGCTGGTTTTTAGTTTCAATATCATTGCGGGAATGATTTTTATTTCGTTTCAATCTCCATTGCTGCAGGATCTTCTGAAGTCGGGAGGTGTTTTTGATATGCAAACATTAGAGGCTAAAGGTGCAACATTAATTGGAATCAGCGCGCTTTTCAACGGCATTGGAAGGTTTTTCTGGGGAAGTGTTTCTGATAAGATCGGGCGGATTGTTACTTTCCGGCTGATTCTTCTAATTCAGATTTTTGTTTTTATAATGCTTATCAACACTTCGGATGTGATGCTTTTTTCTGCGGGCGTATGTATTATTCTTTTGTGTTACGGCGGTGGTTTCGGCGTAATTCCTTCTTTAATTAAAGAAAGATACGGCAGTGCTCTCGCAGCATCTATTTACGGAATTACATTAATAGGATGGGGAATCGGCGGGATTTTCGGGCCGCAGATTACGGCGTTTATGATTGATCACTTCCCGGAAAATGCTGGGAATTATGCGTACTTCGTTGGATTGGTGCTCCTTTCTTCCGGATTGGGACTGTTATTTCTTATAAACACAAAAAATGCCTCACAAGATGTAAGGCATAAAAAAAAATCACTAAAATATAAGTAAAAGTTACTTCAGTTGATTCACAGTTTTTGCAACCGCTTCCGAATTAATTCCGGAGCCTTCTTCCTGGCTTATGAGTTCACCGTTTCGGTTGAAAACACTGATAATGTTAGAGTGTGAAAATTCAATGGGCGAAATTTTTTTATACTTCACTGCAAGAACATTCGCGAATTCCCGTGTCGCTTCTTCATTGCTTACGAGGAACATCCATGGAGCCTGATCCATATTCCGGTCAGCAGCAAATTTTTTCAGCACTTCGGGTGTATCATTGGTCGGGTCGATGGAGATGAGGACGAGTGAAGTATCATCAAGTTTATCTTTCTCAATTTTCTCATGAACCTTTTTCATATCTGCCACAAGAATTGGGCACGCAGTTCTGCAGCTTGTGAAAATCATTACCACCACCAGATTTTTGCGTTTCAGATCTTTCAGATGAAGTTCTTTACCATCCTGATTCTTCCATTTTGAATCGAGCAGAAAAATGGAACTGCCGGCGTTTTCTTTCTTCGCATTTTCCTGTTCCTTATTTTCTTTGCAGGAAAAAAGAATCAGTGCTGAAAAAAAGAAAAGAATTAAATTTTTCATTTATTTAAGGTTTTTAGCGCATCTGAAGCCTAAATTTTCAACCGTATAGTTGGCTTTAAGACTCGAGCGGAAAGCGTAGCGCATAAAAGAAGCATAATTAAGAACGTCGTTGGCACTGGTAGCTGCTGAAGCGCAGAAAAGTCCTTTGTCATCGTATTCGCCGGTTCTGGAATCACTTGTTGTCATGATAGAATTGAAGTCTTCCGTCCATTCCCAAACTAAATCGAACATATTGTATACGCTCCAATAATTGGGTTTTGAACCCTTTACCCTGTTGCGTTCGCGGAATTTTTCGTTGTAAAGATTAATAAGATGCGATGAATAACCCGGTTTGTTCCGGGCATTCGCGGTTTCTTCATCGGCCATTGCAACATATTCCCATTCATCCATCGTTGGTAGCCGTTTGCCTGCACTTTTTGCATAAGCTTTCGCGGCGAACCAGGAAACAAAAGTTACGGGCGCTTCCGGATCTGCATTTTTCGGTAAAGTTTCATCATTCTGCCAGTCTCTCAGATAAGTTTCGTCGGCGAAGATTGCTTTTACATTGCTGCGTTTCCATTTGGGATTTTTCTTAACAAAATCGAGGAATTCACGGTTGGTTACAGGTGTTTCATCGAGTAAAAAATCCGGCACTTCAACCAGCGAACTGTCCCCGCCGTAAAAAGGCTGGTATTTTCCGCCTTTAATGGTAACCATCTTCACCTCTGGATTTATTTTTACATCCTGCGTTCCAATGACTAAATTTTTCCCTGAAGTTTCGGCAACGACATCTCCGCAGCTTTGAAAAATAAAAAAGAAACCGCTGAGGTAAAGAATTGTTTTAAAAATTGCACCCATGGCAGTTTCTTTTCTATTAAAGATTTTTATTACTGAACTTTATGGAAAACTTTTGGATTTTTTTCTCCTGTAACTTTCAGTTTTCCGATAGCACCTTTGTTGAACGCTCTGAAGATAGAGTGGTCTACCAATACATATTCTCCAGGTTCCTCGACTTTAAACTCTACGATTACTGCTCCACCAGCCGGAATTAAAGTTGTTTGAACGTTTTCATTGATTTTGGTGCCGCCTTCCACATAAACTCTGTCGAAAATTTCGCCAATCACGTGGAATGAAGATGCAAGGTTAGGTCCTGCGTTTCCTACGTAAAGTCTTACCGTTTCGCCTACTTTAGCTTCGAGCATTTTGTCGCCCATCAGTGCGTTTTTCTTTCCGTTGAAAACTACATAACTTGGATTTTCGTCAACACCTTTGTCCTGATCAAACTCCTGAAGACCTTTTTCGTCGGTTTTTCCTTTGGTGTAGAATTCACTCTGCATGATGTAATATTCGCGGTCAACTTTAGGCAATCCGCCTGCAGGTTCCACTAAAATTAAACCGTACATCCCGTTTGCAATGTGCATTGGAACCGGCGCTGCCGCACAGTGGTAAACAAAAAGACCGGGATTAAGTGCCTTGAAATTAAAAATTGCAGTTTTTCCGGGGGCAACGTTAGTCGCTTCAGCACCACCGCCAGGTCCGTTTACGGCATGAAGGTCGATATTATGTGGCATTACGCTGTTGCTGGCATTTTTAAGGTGTAGTTCAACTTCGTCGCCAACGCGGATACGGATGAAAGTTCCCGGAACGGTACTGTTGAATGTCCAGAATTTGTAAGTAACGCCATCGGCAAGTTCGCCTTCTTCTTCGGTAGCTTCCAGATGTACGATAACTTTTTTCGCTGCGCGGTCTCCGATTGCGCCTGGAAGCATTGGGGGATTAAGTTTCTGTTGGGTTTCTGTTTCACCGCTGACTTTAATCTCCATTGCGTTTTCGGTTGAAGTTGCCGAAGATTCGGTCGGATTCTGTTTACATGCCTGAAGTGCTAAAAGGGCGAGAGCAAAGCTTGTGATAATCTGTTTCATATATAATTTAATTTAGTGACATCTTAATAGGACAAAGTTATCCTAATTAATTTGTTTCTGAAAATTGTGGATCATGAGTTTTATCACTTTAAGCATTCGGATAATGCTTGCGATAGTTTTCAGTAAATCACCAGAATTAATTTGCAGTGAGTTTCAGAATAAGCGGCTCAGTAATCGATTTCTGCGAATAATACTTGGCTTCACAAACATTTGATTTCAGCGTGTAATTTCCTTTGGCAATTTTAAAGTGATTTTTACCGTTTCGGGGAATTGGAAGATTGTAAATTTGACTTCCGTTTACTGCCACCAGCCTTACAATAATGTTACAGTTCGAAGTGTTCTCGATAACTGTTGCCGTATAGGGATCTTCCGGCTCGGGATCGTTCAGGAGATAGGTGAGGACCTCTGCGGTCTTCTGCTTTTTGTTGACCTGGTCTTTTTCCATCAAATCGGCAAACTCTTTATTTTCATTTGGAATTACCGCAGTCGGGGTGCCGGGTTGGTAAACGGGAAAGTTTGATGGTAAAACATCGCACTGAATAAATAAGAAAAGGAGCGCAGCTACGCAAACGTTTTTCATAGATCGGTGTCATTTTTATATGCAAAACTAACTATTAATTAAATACAACAATATTTAGTCCAGTCAAGATCAAAATAAAACTGCTATATTTTCATTATTTTCGGGAATTTAATATAAAAATCACCCCTAATCATAAGGATTTCTTGTGAAACCGAGTATTAAAGCATATTTTAGCGCCCAATTTAAATATTTATATACAATGAAGAGATTTTTATCTATTGCTTTGACTGTAGGTTTTGCAGTAAGCGCATTTTCGCAAAACTTATGGAGCGACAATTTTAATTCTTACAATACCGGGAATCTGGGTACACAGGGTGGCTGGGAAAGGTTTGGTGGTAGTAATGCAATGGCAAAAGTTGCTAATATTGATGCTGATCACGGAAAATCTTTTCAGTTCGCAAGTACAGCTGCTAATGCTGATGGTATTTTTATTTTCCATGATACTAAATGGTCCACAAGAACATCATCGAATGGCATTTTTGTAGCAGAATTTGATATGTATACAGGAAGTACATCTGCAGAAATTCAGTTTTATGATGTAGACTCCGATTATTATGTAATTGCTGATCTCTATATGAGTCCTACCAACGGTGTATTTTTGGCTGACCAGGATGATTTCGACAATGATGAAAGTGGGATCGAGTTGCCTTTAGCAGTTACAGCAAATACCTGGTACAAAGTTAAATTTACTTACGATGTAATGGGTACTGGTGAAATGACTGTAACTATTAATGACGTTACCTATGGACCTTACGAAAAAATGTCTGGTTGGTTTCCTACAGAAGTTGATTTCGTAGCAAGCGGTACTAATAATTCCGGATTCGACAACCTTAAAATAAGTGCTGTTGAAACATTATTAGCGGTTTCTGATGCCTCTGTTAAATCTGTTGTTTCTGTTTATCCTAACCCTGCAACAGATGTAATCAATATTAAATCTGCTAAAAAGATTGTTGATGTTACGTTATTTGACCTTTCAGGCAAAGTAGCTAAGAAGTCTACTGAAACTACATTTAACATTGAAAATCTTGCAAAAGGTTCTTACGTGGTAAAAATTAATTATGCTGACGGATCTACTGAAAGCAAAAAAGTGATCAAAAAATAATTAACTAGGTTTTGAAACAAAAGGGCTGCAGTTTTCTGCAGCCTTTTTTTTTATTTTAAATTAATCGAAAATTTTATAGCGAATAATTCGGAGCCTCCTGAGTAATAATCACATCGTGCGGATGAGATTCTTTTAGACCGCTTCCGGTAATCATGACCATTTTCCCATCTTTCTGTAAAGTATCAATGTCTTTTGTTCCGCAGTAGCCCATTCCGGCACGGATTCCTCCGGTTAGCTGAAATACCACTTCTTCTAATTTTCCTTTGTGTGGAACTCTTCCTTCAATTCCTTCGGGAACAAATTTCTTTGCTTCACTTTGGAAATATCTTTCTTTACCGCCGCGTCTCATAGCAGATAGCGATCCCATTCCCTGATAAGCTTTGAATTTTCTTCCCTGAAAAATAATTTCTTCGCCCGGTGCTTCATCAGTTCCGGCAAGCAGAGAACCCAGCATCACGGCATTCGCGCCGGAAGCAAGTGCTTTTACGATATCACCGGAAAGTTTGATTCCGCCATCAGCAATTACCGCTACATTTTTAGTTTTCGCATATTCAAAAACATTATAAATCGCGGAAAGCTGAGGAACACCAACACCTGCGACCACTCTTGTTGTACAGATAGAACCTGGGCCAACACCTACTTTCAGGATGTTTGCACCGGCTTTAATTAAATCTTTTGCGGCATCTGCGGTGACAATATTTCCGCCGACGATATCGAGGTCAGGAAAACTTTTACGAATTTCCCTGATTTTGTCCAGAACCCCTTTTGAATGTCCGTGTGCAGAATCTACTGCGATAATATCAACACCTGCTTTTACCAGTGCAGACACACGGTCCATCGTGTCTTCGCCAACGCCCACTCCGGCGCCTACGATCAGTCTTCCGTTTTTGTCTTTATTGGCGTTAGGATATTCAAGCTGATTGTCGATATCTTTTATCGTAATTAAACCTACCAGTTTAAATTCTTTGTCCACAATCGGAAGTTTTTCCACGCGGTTTTTAAGTAAAATTGCTTTCGCCTGTTCAAGGTTGGTCTCTTTATCAGAAGTGATGAGTTTGTCTTTAGTCATCAGTTCTTCCACCTTTGCATCGAGATTTTCCTGGTATTTTACGTCACGGTTGGTAATGATTCCAATAAGTTTGTTTTCCTCATCGACAACGGGTAACCCCGAAATTTTAAAGTTGGCCATCATTTCTTTAGCCTGAGCCAATGTGTGGTCTTTTGATAAGGTTACAGGATCGGAGATCATCCCGTTTTCTGAGCGTTTTACACGGTATACCTGAACGGCCTGTTCGGCAATCGGCATGTTTTTGTGGATGAAACCGATACCGCCAACTCTTGCCATCGCAATTGCCATTTCGCCTTCGGTAACGGTATCCATTGCAGCGGAAACGATTGGGGCGTTGAGGGTGATTTTGTCGGAAAGTCGTGATTTTAGAGAGACCTGATTGGGCAGAACTTCAGAATAAGAAGGGATGAGAAGCACGTCATCGAAAGTGATGGCAGTTTCTACGATTTTGTTGTGAATAGACATCTTTACTTTCTTGCAAAATTATGCTTTTTTTTTGAAAGTGAAAACTATGGTTTTATTAAGCGTGATTTCATTAGAAGACGGTGGTAAAATAGCCCTGATGGAGCGGCGTGTCTGAGCTCTTTTTTTGGGCGGCGGCGAAGCCGCCGCCCAAAAAAAGCGAGTAGCGACAGCAGGTTCCCGGCGCCAAAAAAAATAACCACAGGAAAATCTGCAGTTATTTTAATTTAATTTATTTGGAAACAAGTTTTTTTACATCTTTCCTTTCGGAGTAATTGATAATTCTCGAAATGTCATCGGCGGTAAATTTTCCCGAAACATCTACAAAAACCAATTCGCTGCCTGAATGTACCGTGATCATCAGTTTTTTAATGACATCCCCGCTTTGTTTTGCCTGAAAATTGACGGTTTCATTTTCTTTCTTTACCGTCATCCATTCTTCGAAGCGGTTATTGGTAAGATATTTGGCAAAATCTGCCAGCATTGTTTTGTTGCCATTCTCAACCGTCATCACTTTAATATCGGAGATTTTTTTGATGAGGCTGATGAGTTCTTCGCTTTCTCCGTCTTCTTTCAGGGCCTTTTTAACCATTGGTTTAGCGAGAAACATCGGAACATTTATACTGGTAAATTTAGCGTCTTTATAATCGTAATGCTGATTATCAAAAAATCCCATTTTTGGTGTGCTGGAAACGATGCATGATTGTAGTGAGAGCAAAAGCACCGCAGCGAATAAGAAAGCAATATTTTTCATGGTTGTTTGTTTTTTAATTTTACGGTCTAATTTAAAGGTTTAATGCTTGCACCACTCGAAGTTTTGGTCCCTCCATTTTCAATTTTAGGATTTCCTTTGTATCTGATTGTGGCGCCGGAACTTGCACTGCCGCTCAATGCCTCTGTGGCCTGAACTCGCAAATTAGATCCGGATGTTGCTGAAACCGTGGCCGATTTTGCTATAAAATCATTGGCATTGCAGCTTGCGGCACTGGTAAGATCGAATGATGCGTTTGCTGTTTTCCCAACAACCGTGGAACTTGAACCGCTTGTTCCTGTAAGGATGAAACTTTGCGACTGAACATCCAGTTTGGCGGTCGAACCGGAAGAAACTGCGACATCAACTGTTTTTTCAGCAATTACGTCAGCGTTAAGATTGGCGCCGGACGAAACTTCTGCTTTGAAATTATTTTCTTTAATCGTGTTTACAGTCATCAAAGATGCACCGGAGCTTACGTCTACAGAAGAAAGTCTCGGCGCTTCCACGGTAACCAACAGTTTTTTAAAGTTTAATTTCTTATTGTTTTTGTTGTTGATGGAAATTACCAGGATTCCGTCTTTTACTTCTGTCGAAACATATTCCTGAAGATTAGGATCGGTCTCTACAACCACCGACTGGTTATTTCCTTGGGTAAAATTCACTTTAATCCCGCTTGAGGCTTTAATTCCGGTAAATTTTCCTACGCTGCGCACCTGGGTAACGCCGCCTGGACTTACGTTTTCAGTTACTAATGAGGATTTGAGGGAAGTATTCTGGGCTTCATTCACCAGTTTGTTCACGTCGTCTATTGAGATTTTCCCGTCGAGCATCATCAGAACCGTATTTCCTTCAGAATTGATGCTTAAAAGCAGATTGTCTAAAATCCCATTGGTAGCGTCAGAAGACAGAAATTTAATTTTATTGTCTTTGCTGTTCACGGTCATCAGTTCCTCATACTTCAGATTTTTGATGGAGTTGGAAATATCGCTCTGAAGATTCTGGAACATGTTCAGCTGCTTGATTTCATCTGTTCCTTTGGTTTCAGGTTTCTCCACAATAAGAATTTTAAGACCGTTGATTTTGCTTAATAATGGTTTAATCTGGTCAAGTTCAGAATCATTAATGTTCAGCTTGTTCAGCATATTAAACATCGGCTTGGCGATTTTGATGGAGGTTACGCCATCAGTTTCCTGATATT
Organism: Kaistella faecalis; assembly: GCF_019195395.1. Taxonomy (NCBI): domain Bacteria; kingdom Pseudomonadati; phylum Bacteroidota; class Flavobacteriia; order Flavobacteriales; family Weeksellaceae; genus Kaistella; species Kaistella faecalis. The sequence continues at coordinate 971,176 of NZ_CP078067.1, read as the reverse complement.
TTTCGAAAAGCTGGTCAAGTTTGTCTTTCTGTGCGTTTACCGTGGTAAAAAATGAAAATAAAAGGGCGAATATGAATATTGTTTTTTTCATGATAATTTTTTTTAAAAGATGAAACGATGATTCATCTGGATTAATGGTTATTCGTAGTCGTTTAGGTTGTGTAGCGCCTCGGTTTGCGCTACCGTTTTGGTTACATTTTCCGACAGGATACGGAAGGAATATTTCGCCAGATCAATTGCTTCCTCTTCGCTCTCGATTTTCTGGCCGTTAATGATCACGTAGTTAGATTCGTAGTTTGAAGCTTTCTCCGTGGTTTTTTTTGCAGATTTTACCTGAGTGTCGTTCTGAACGAATACAGGCCTCGGGTTTCTTTTAATTCTTCCTCTTTTTGGGAGGATTTTATCCATCACATCTTCATCGCTGCTGATGTATGCCGAATCGGTAACTAAGCTGTCTGAAGCTACATTTACAGAGTCATTCGTGTGGATTGCGACAAATTCATTACCGTTTCCGAAATCGTCTTTTTGTTTCAGTATTTCGTTTTTCACCAAATCATTCTGTTCCTGAATGCTGCTTGGTTGTATAAATTTAAAGAACGCTCCCACTGAAGCAAGCAGTACAAGACTTGCCGCAAGCCAATAGAATTTCGGGAAAGATGCGCTTTTCTTTTCTGAAATTTTAATGACAGGTTTTTCTTCTTTTTCAGCTTCCGCCAGAAAATCCTCAAAATCCCATTTCATCTTTTCGTCCCTGAGTTCCTGGAAGATTTCGTTGTATTTATCCTGTGATCTGTCGGTTTTCATAATTCATTAATTGTGTGATCTGTTCTTTAATTTTCTGCCGGGCCCGCATCAGATTTACTCTTACTGCGTTTTCTTCCATCTCCAGCATTTCTGCGATTTCCGAGATGTCGTACTCTTCTACATCTTTCAGGTGAATCACGGCTTTCTGTTTTTCCGGAAGCTGCCTGATGAAATCCAGAATGTGTTCTTTCAGATTATTGGTCTCGATCTGGTAAAGCTCACTTCGGTGAAGTTGAAAATCTGCAAAACCCATTTTCACGTCGTGATGCTTTAATCTGTTCAGGCATTCATTTTTTACCGATCTCATCGCATAGGATTTAATGTTTCCGAAAGCGGCAATCTCTTCTTTTTTCTGCCAGAATTTCACCATCAGATCCTGTACAACATCTTCGGCTTCGTCACTGCTCATCACGAATCTTTTCGCAAAACGGTACATCTCATCCTTGAGACAGAATACCGTATCCTTGAAAATTTCGTGAGTCATAGCTTAGTTTATAGGTAAGACAACGAAGTTCGGAATTTTGTTACATCGAAATAAAAAAAACTTCAAAAATTGTTTTTGAAGTTTTAAAAATTCAGCTTTATCAGCCGTATAAATTCTTTTATATTCCCGCTGATTGTCCGGTCAGGCAACTTATAATGTTTACAAATCCGTCACCTTTTTATCAATTTTATATACTGTTCCCCGGAAAGTTGCCACCAAGACCTTATGTTGGTTGGTGATAGAAATATCATATACACCGGTTTTTCGCGTATCGGATATTAAAATACTTTCAGCGGTTAAAGTATCGCCCAGCCTCACGGCTTTTGTAAAGTTCACCGAGCAGTGCAATGCCACAGAAGCATCATTCGTATTGTTGCTTGAAAAAGCGAGTGCAGAATCCGCGAGGGAAAATGTAACGCCTCCGTGAACGGTTCGAAGGCCGTTGATCATTTCTGCTTTTACAGGCATTTCGATCAGGCAGTATTTTTCGCGGACTTCAATCAGTTTTATTCCCATCCATTGCGAGAATGCGTCCTGATTGAGCATATATTGGGCGAGTTCAAGTGGTGACATATTAATTCGATAATTCGTTAATTTGAAATTTAATTCCGGATTATTCTAAGACTGTTTTCTGGTGCTGAAAAAATGTTTATAACCGACAAAAACAACCACCACGGCAAGTGTAATTAACCATTTTTCCTCAAAAAACGTCATAAAATCCTGATCGGAATTCAAAAGAAATTTGGTCATAAAAAAACTGAGGATGGTAAGAATAATAAATGAAACTGCCACGGAAACAAGTGCAGGAAGTATTTTTGGATTCATAATTTTAAATCTTTTTTAGTTGCATTTTCTTTAACAAGGGACTTTGGCGGTAACGCTCTTCCTGGTATTCTTCGTAGAGGTTTTGAAGCGTTTCTGAAATGTTATCAAAACCGATTTCCTTTCCCCATGCGAGTAAACCTTTCGGGTAATTTACTCCTTTTTGCATAGCAAGTTCCAGGTCGTCGTCATTGGCAATCCCGAGTCTTTTTGCTTCTACCGCTTCATTGATAAGCATTGAAATAATTCTCATGAAAATCGTTCCGTACAGTTCTTCATCTTTTTGAGGAACTGGCTTTTCAGCGTTTTCGGAATAATCGTAAAAGCCTTTTCCGGTTTTTCTTCCCAGTAATTTGGCCTCGCTCATACGCTGCTGAAGCAAACTGGGTTTATATTTAGGATCGTAAAAATAATCCTGATAAACAGTTTTGGTAACAGAAAAATTGATGTCGATTCCAATTAAATCCATCAGCTCGAAAGGTCCCATTTTGAAATTTCCCAAGCTCCGCACCGCATCATCAACCTGTTCAGGGGTCGCAATATTTTCCTCTACAATTCTTAGTGCCTCACCGTAAAACGGTCTTGCAATCCGGTTCACAATAAATCCGGGAACATCTTTCGCAATAACCGGAATTTTGCCCCAGGTTTCCATTAAAGTATAAATCTCCGGAGCTAATTCTTCTTTCGTGAGAAGTCCGGGAATTACTTCTACGAGAGGCATCAGCGGCGCAGGATTAAAAAAGTGAATTCCGATAAATCTTTCGGGCTTTATAAGTTCAGCCTGAAGTGAAGTAATTGAAATAGATGAAGTATTACTCGAAATAATGCACTTTTCTGAGACGATTCCTTCAAGGTCCTGAAAGACTTTTGTTTTAATTTCTTTATTTTCGATGATGGCTTCAATCACTAAATCGCAGTCTTTAAGACCGGAAAGATTTGAGCATGCTTTGATGCGCTTGAAGATTTCTTCACTTCTCTCAAGTGAAATTTTCTGCTTTCCGACCAATTTGTCCAAAGTCTCCTGCAGATTCAGCAATGATTTTTCCGTCTGAACTGAATTCGCATCATAGAGAAAAACTTCGCATCCAGCCGTCGCTGCGACCTGCGCAATGCCGATTCCCATGGTTCCGGAGCCGATTATTCCTATTTTATTCATTTTTGTACAATGTAAAATGTACAATGTAGAATGTATTTTTGCCGCACATTGTACTTTATACATTTTACATCATACACTGATTTATTTTCCCTGATAATTTGGCTTTCTTTTGTCTAAAAACGCTGCGACACCTTCCAGAAAATCAGCGCTTTCCGCAGCTTCCTGCTGAAGGATTCCTTCCAGATCAAGCTGCTGGCTTAAATTGTTATCATAAGATTCGTTGAATGCTTTTTTGGTTAAGGAAATTGCTTTTGTTGGCAAATTGGAGATTTGTTCTAAAATCCCCATCGAATTCACCATAAAGTTTTCATCTTCAAAGACATCGGCAATCAAGCCCATGTTTTTTGCTTCTGTAGCAGAAATTTTCTTGCCCGTAAAAGCGAGGTAATTTGCCTGCTGACGGCCCAAAAGTTTTGGCAACCAATAGGTTCCGCCTGTGTCAGGAATCAAACCGATATTTACGAAAGCCTGCGAAAAATAAGAAGATTCGGTCGCTAAAGTAATGTCACATATCAATGCCAACATCGCACCGGCGCCTACTGCGGGCCCATTCACCAAGGATATAACGGGTTTTCTGCATTTTGCGATTTCCTTTACCATAGGATTGTAATAATCGATCACAATTCTCTGGATTACTCTTTCGTCATCGTCGCCACCGTAAGACATTGCATCTTTAAGATTCTGACCCGAGCAGAACGCTTTTCCACGTCCGGAAATGGCGAGACACCGTACTTCGGGATTTTTAGAACCTTCGTGCACGAAACTCCGGATTTCTTTCAGCAAAGTTTTGTTTAAACTATTGTATGTTTCTGGCTGATTGAGGTAGGCGATTTGAAGTTTGCCTTCAAGGTGGGTTTCTATTTCGAGATGAGTGTACATGTTATTGGGTTTATATTTGCTCCAATTTACCAATATTTTTTAAGTCCGAAAGAATTAAAACTATGCAGTAAATTAAATCAGTGGCATTTAAAATAATCGAAAGGTTCCAGGCAGTCATTGCACTGATAACTTGCTTTGCAGAGGGTAGAACCGAAACGGCTGATCTGTCTGGTGTTTTCCGAGCCGCATCTCGGACATTTTTTTGGAATGTTGAGGTGATCTTCATGAGACCCTTTTTCCGGCGGTGTAATTCCGTACACGCGGAGTTTTTCCCGAGCCTCATCGGTAATCCAGTCCGTCGTCCAGATGGGAGAGATTTTGGTAATTACTTTAGCGGTAATTCCTTTTTCCTTAAACAGTTTAATAATATCCTCTTCAATATTAAACATTGCGGGACAGGCAGAATAGGTGGGAGTAATCACAATTTCAGCCTCCCGATCAGAAATCATTTTCGCTTCCCGAACAATCCCCAGTTCCACGATGTTGATCACGGGAATTTCAGGATCCGGAATCTCGGAAAGAAGTTCTAATAGATAATTCAAAATAATCTGATAACAATTTAATTAGTTTTACCACACACAATTCGGATACGTTCTCTGCATATACTGAAGTTCACATAAAATAAATCCGAAATATTCCGTGTGATAACCGGTTCTGGAACCTTTCTGCATGAATTCGATTTCCGGGATTTCCATACCGAAATTCCGGAAATCTTCGGCAACTAAAAATTTCCAGTTTTCATAGAGATCCTGCGCATTTGGTGCAATTCCGAGATGGCCCAGATCCGTTTCGCCTTCGGTTTCTGCAAACATTCCGGCAGTATATTCCCAAAGGTTTTCCACGGCGGTTTTGAGTCTTGTTTGGCTTTCTTCGGTTCCGCCTGCAAACATTTTGATCCACGTCGAAGTGTGGGTATAATGGTATTTTACTTCTTTCAGAGACTTTTCGGCAATCGCAGCAAGCTGTTCATCGCTGCTTTTTGTCAGAATCATATACAGAATTTTCTGATATAGGGAAAAGAAATACACTTTCAGCACTGTATTTGCGTAATCCCCGTTGGGTAATTCGGAGAGCTGGCAATTCAGATATTCTTTTTCCAGACGCAGAAAAGCAAGGTCATCCTCGGTCTTTCCCTGGCCCTGAATCTGGGCTGCATATTTGTATAAATTATTAGACTGTCCCAGATAATCCAGGGCAATATTCGTAAGCGCGATATCTTCTTCAAGATACGGTCCCTGACCCGTAAGTTCGCCTAAACGCTGGCCGAAAATCAAAGTATCGTCGGCAAGTTTTAAGATATAATTATAAAGTGGATTCATTGTTATTGTTGGGTGTTGGATGTCAGGTGCTGGATGATTGGCATGGTCAAAAAACATCTGACCTCCCGCTTCCAGCATCCAACATTTACATATTTTTCACATCGTTCGGAATCTGATAAAAAGTAGGGTGACGGTAGAGTTTATCATCAGCAGGATCAAAAAAAGCTTCTTTGTCTACCCCTTCAGATGTCACCATATATTTGCTCGGAACGACCCAGATTGAGGTACCTTCCATTCGGCGGGTGTATACATCTCTCGCCGCCTGAAGTGCAGTTTCTGCGGTAGCCGCCTGTACTGTTCCCGCGTGTTTATGGGATAATCCGGGTTTTGTCTGGATAAAAACTTCCCATACATCTAAATTGCTCATTGATTGTTTTTTTAATGCTGATAAAGATAAATTATTTTTTTAAATCTTTTCCCCGTCGATATAGACATGTTCGGTTTTCAAACTGCCTTGCTGATAAAATACATTCTGAAAATTATCGGTTTTAAAAGTGACGAAATCTGCTTTCTTACCTTGTTCTAAAGTTCCGCGATCTTCTAAACTTAAAGCAAAAGCCGAACGGAAGGTAATTCCTGCCAAAACTTCTGCGGTAGAAAGTTTCTCAAAAGTCGCCAAAATGGAAGCCTGAGTAATTAAATTCCCCATCGGTGCCGAACCGGGATTCCAGTCGCTTGCAATGGCTAAAATTCCGCCGGCATCCAGAATTTTTCTGGCAGGCGTAAATTTTTCACCCAAACCTAAACTTGCTCCGGGAAGCGCAACAGCTACGGTTTCTGAATCTGCTAAAAACTGAATATCTTCGTCAACGGTCGCTTCCAGATGGTCGGCAGATTTTGCTCCAACTTCCACCGCGATCCTCGAACTTCCCGCCGTGAACTGATCAGCATGAACAGTGATTTCGAAATCCATTTCTTTCGCTTTCAATAAAAATGCTTTACTTTCTTCCGGCTGAAAGGCTGATTTTTCAATAAAAATATCAACACGGTTTGCGAGATTTTCTGCTTTTACTTTAGGAAGTACTTCATCCAGAATATAATTCAGATATTCTTCATTTTTTCCTTCAAAATCTCTCGGTTTTAAATGAGCGGATAGACATGTGGGAACTAAAGTCGCTTTTGTAAGACTTTGCGCTTTTTTGATGACGCGGAGCATTTTAAGTTCGTTTTCTACATCCAGTCCGTAACCGGATTTTATTTCGATGGTTGTAATTCCTAAGGAAATCAAAAAGTTGATTCTTTCTAATGTTGTTATAAGAAGTTCTTCTTCCGAAGCGTTTCTGGTATGCTGAACTGAACTCCAGATTCCGCCGCCGCTTTCTGCAATTTCAAGATAAGTTTTCCCGGCATTTCTCATTGCAAAGTCATTGGCACGGTTTCCGCCGAAACAGATGTGGGTATGGCAATCGGTAAATGCCGGTAGTGCGACCTGTACTTCATCAATAATGTCGGTTTTGATATCCGGAAATTCAGACTGCAGGTCTTTAAAATTTCCTGTTTTTCGGATGATTCCGTTTTCGGAAATAATTCCGCCGTCTTCAATGATTTCAATCTGATTATCGCTTAGTTTTCCACGTAAAGGAAGATTGGCAAGTGTAACAATTTGTTTAAAAGGACCAATTAGTTTCATAGTGGTAAATTTAATGTTTAAACCCAAAACACAGCAACTTTTTTCTGAATCTTCAGAATGCCAGCTTATAGCGCACCGATTCTTCGCGGCTTAGTTTTCTTAATTTCAATAAAAAATTCTACCTTTGAAAATATACAAATTAAGAATAAATGCCCGATTTTTTGCACGCAGATAGAGAGAATTTTTCGGATGATGAACTGATGCAGGAAGAAAAAATCCGGCCCCAAAGTTTTCAGGATTTTGCCGGACAAAGGAAGACTTTAGATAATCTGGAAGTTTTCGTGGCGGCTGCCAAAAACCGTGGCGGCGCGCTGGATCATGTTCTTCTTCACGGTCCGCCGGGACTCGGAAAAACCACTTTAGCAAATATCATTGCAAACGAACTGGGAGTGGGATGTAAAATTACCTCCGGACCGGTTTTGGACAAACCCGGAAGTCTTGCTGGATTACTGACTAATTTGGAAGAAAACGATGTTCTTTTCATTGATGAAATTCACCGGCTTTCTCCTATTGTAGAGGAATATCTTTATTCAGCCATGGAAGATTATAAAATCGACATCATGCTCGAAACCGGACCGAATGCACGTTCTGTACAAATCGGTTTGAATCCTTTTACTTTGGTTGGAGCGACGACAAGAAGTGGAATGCTGACCAAGCCTATGCTCGCCAGATTCGGAATCCAGAGCAGACTGGAATATTATACGATCGAACTTCTAGGGATGATTATCGAAAGAAGTGCGCGGGTTTTGGGAGTGAAAATCTACGAAGACGCCGCACTGGAAATTGCCAGAAGAAGCCGCGGAACTCCGAGAATTGCAAACGCGTTGTTAAGAAGAGTCAGAGATTTCGCGGAGATTAAAGGAAACGGAGAAATCGAGATAGAGATAACCAAATTTGCCCTGAATTCATTAAATGTCGATGAGTTCGGACTTGATGATATGGACAATCGTATTATGCGCGTGATGATTGAAAACTTCCGCGGGAAACCGGTTGGGATTTCGGCTTTGGCGACATCGATTGGAGAGAACCCGGAAACTTTGGAAGAAGTTTATGAACCGTTTCTCATTCAGGAAGGTTTCATTATCAGAACGCCGAGAGGAAGAGAAGTGACTGAAAAAGCTTATAAACACCTCAATATTTCGGTTCCGAAACGACCTGATACGCTATTTTAAACTATTTTTTTATTTATGAAGCAAATTTTAGCTGTAATCATATTTCTTCTGTTTAATGCGTGTGCCTCTAAAAAGGATACTCAGTATTTGCAGCTTGGAAAGGCAGAAATGGCCAATCAGCATTTTGATGAAGCCGCAAAATTATTTACTAAATCGATAGAAAAAAATCCCGCAAACGCCGAGTCGTTCTTTGCGCGTGGACTGAGTTACAATTTGTTGAAGGATTTTGAAAGTGCTGTGTCCGACTTTAACCAGGCAGAAAAATTGGGCTACACCGATGCAAAACTCTATACATTACGATCCTTTGCGTACAATATGACCGAAAAAAATGATCTTGCCCTTCAAGATCTGGACAAAGCAATTGAAATGGATCCTGATTCATACGCAGGAAATTATTATAACAGGGCAATGCTGCAGCTGTCATTGAAAAAGCCTGATCTGGCTATGCTGGACTTAAACAAATATGTTGAGGCAACACAGGATCCTAACGGATATTTTGCCAGAGGAAAAATTGTTTTAGGTAAAGGCGATCTGAAAAGCGCTTGCGAAGATTTCAAAAGAGCAATTTCTTTCGGAAGTACCGACGAAGAACTGCTGAAAATATCTGATGCGATCTGCAAATAACTATTCATAAAAGTTACCGCCCAATATGTACATTCCCAAAATCTACAGAAGTGAAGACTCGGAGCTGATGAAAGAAATCATCAGTAAAAACGGTTTTGCCCTTTTGATTTCAGATCAGGAAAAACTGGCAGCAACACATTCCATGTTCTTGATGAATGAATCGGATGAAGGATTTTATCTGGAAACGCATATTTCGAAAGGCAATTTTCAGGCGAAAGTACTGAAAGACGGGGATGAAGTTTTATGTGATTTTCTCGGTGCGAACTCTTATATTTCCTCTTCGTGGTACGACCACAAAAACGTTTCGACCTGGAATTATGAAGCAGTACAAATCCGCGGAAAAATCAAACTGATGACGGATGAAGAACTTTATGAACACCTGCGGAAGCTGACATTCAAATATGAAAAACCTCAGAAATGCCCCATGTTGGTAGAAAATATGGGCGAAGAATATGTAAGGAAGGAAATGAGAGGAGCTTTCGGAATCAATATTTTTCCAACAGAAATTCATATTGCCTCGAAACTCTCACAAAACCGGGATGAGGTGAATACCGAAAGAATAATCAGCAGTTTAAAAGAAACCCATCACGCGGATTCAATAAAAATCGCTGAGAAAATGAAAGAAAATTTAGAAATCACAAAACAAAATATATGAAACTCTATCCTATACAGTGCGGAAAATTTAAGCTTGATGGCGGTGCCATGTTTGGCGTCGTCCCGAAGACCATCTGGGAGAAAACAAATCCTGCAGATGAAAGAAACCTAATTGAACTTGGGACCCGATCACTTTTGGTAGAAGACGGAAAAAAATTAATCCTTATCGATTGCGGACTCGGAAACAAACAGGACGAAAAATTCTTCGGACATTATTCTCTTTGGGGCGACGATTCCCTGGATAAAAACCTGAAAAAATACGGCTTTGTACGCGAAGATATTACCGATGTCTTCCTCACTCACCTTCATTTCGACCACTGTGGTGGCGCGATTGAATGGAATGATGACAAAACCGGTTACCGTCCCGCTTTTAAAAATGCGCATTTCTGGACCAATGAAGAACACTGGAAGTGGGCAACACAACCCAATCCACGGGAAAAAGCAAGCTTTCTGAAAGAAAATATACTCCCGATGCAGGAAAGTGGTCAGCTTAACTTTTTGCCGACTCCGAACAACGGAAATTACGGTTTCGCACCAGACCTTAAAATGGATGTGATCTTTGTAGACGGACATACCGAAAAGCAGATGCTTCCCGTAATTCAGTATCAGGAAAAAACCATTGTTTTCGCGGCCGATTTAATCCCGACAGCCGGGCATATTCCCCAAGTTTATGTAATGGGTTACGATACACGTCCGCTATTGACGATGGAGGAAAAAGCAAAATTTCTGAAGCAGTGTGTAGATAATGAATACCTGCTCTTTTTTGAACACGATGCCCACAACGAACTTGCCAGTCTGAAAATGACTGAAAAAGGGGTTCGTCTTGATGAAACTTTCAGCATGAACGACGTTTTTGGATATTAAAATGATGGAAGATCCAATACAGAATTCTGAAACCGCAACCCAGAAAATTGTCGGGTTAACCGGCGGCATCGGTTCCGGAAAAACTACGGTGGCCAAATTCATAGAAGAAGCAGGCTTTCCGGTTTATTATTCTGATGACCGCGCCAAAGACATTGTAAATGTTGATGAGGATTTAAAACAACGCATCATCAATCTTTTAGGGCAGGAAGCCTATGATGAGAACGGTTTTTATAACCGCAGATATGTTGCAGAACGGGTATTCGGTAATCAGGAATTATTGCTGAAACTCAATTCTTTAATTCATCCTGCTGTTAAAAATGATTTTGAAAGCTGGGTAGGAATTCAGGATGCTGAATTTCTCTTTAAAGAAACCGCTTTGCTGTTCGAATTAAAACTGAATGAAAGCTGCTATCAATCAGTTCTGGTAACCGCCGATGACAATATCCGAATTAAGCGCGTGATGGACAGAGATGGCAAGACCTACCGCGAAATCGAAGCGGTGATGGACAAACAGATGCCTGAAAAAGATAAAATAAAACGTGCTGATTTCATCATTTTTAATAATGATGGGATTGAAGAGCTGAAAACAGAAACTGAAAAGATGCTCATAAAACTCACCGCCTCAAGCGAATGATAATAAAATTCAAAAATAAAAAACCTGAATATCCGTGGAATTCAGGTTTTTTTATGAAATTGTTTTTGCTATTCTCTGTTCTTTACCAGTACCCAGCCGCTGTATTCTGTAACGGTGCTTGATCCCGGTTCCTTCCATTTCATAACATACCAGAACGTTCCGGTACCCATACTTTTTCCGGATATTTTACCATCCCAGGTAAATCGGTTGTTTTGATCTCCGGTGAAAACCAGTTTACCATAACGGTCATAAATCTGCAGGAATGCTTCCTCTTTTTTCAGTAGCGCAGAGTAATTCAGCACGTCATTAATGCCGTCTCCATTGGGGGTAATCGCATTGTAAAGTTCAATAACATTTATGGTCGCTGTCACAGGGTTACAGTTGTCAGCAGAAATTACGGACACAATGTGGTCGCCGCCTCTCACGTTGGTGAATACATTGGAGGATTGATATGCGCCGCCGTCAATTGCATACTGATAAGGCGCGTTTCCACCTGTGGCAGTCACGGTTACCGTACTTCCCTGTATTACAACACCAGTGATTTCCGGAAGCGAAACTGCAGTCACAGAAACTGTCTGTCGGTAAGTACATCCATTATGCGTAAGATCTACCCAATAATTACCCACCGGCACGGTTACATTTGGAGTTGTTGCGCCTGTGCTCCACAGGTATGCATCGAATCCCGGACCTGCATCCAACACAGTTGTAGTTCCCGGACAGATTTGCTGGTCTATAAGTTGTGTTGATTCTTTCGGAATCTGAATAGTAACCTTTAATTCCCCAATAACATCACAGAAATTATTTTTATGGAATCTCAGATAATAAGTTCCGTTTCCATTAACGCTCACCTGATTCGAAATTGAATTGGTCTTATTGTGCGCATCAGCCAATGTCTGGTAATAGGTGGCGGTTACTCCGGTATCTGTGGTAAACTGTTGTCTGTAATTCGCCAGGTTAACCGTTTTAACTGCATCGGAATCATCATCGCATTCTTTTACGGTAGCACTCGGCTGCAACAGTGGCACAGAATTTCCGACTTTGAAATCAATCTGTTTTACCTCGGCCCCACAAACTGTAGAATAAGCTCTTACAAATACCGTGGCTGCTGTTGTATAGGTCCAGTCGTTAGGCAACAAGGTTCTGAAGTCTGAGAAAAGCGAGTATTCTACTGTAAAAAGCGCAGCGTTCTGTACGATCAGTGGTGTTATATCAGAGAATTTCACATTAATGATGCCATCAAAATTATCATCACATTTCACCGCATTATATGCCGCGATATTCCACTGAGGTTTCGGTGAATCTGTTACCGTTACGGTCTGCCTGTAGACACATCCTGAAGCGTTGGTAAGGTCAACCCAATAGTTTCCTGCACCTACATTTACTGTGGGCGTGTCAGCGCCTGTGCTCCACAAAATGGTGGTATATCCGGTTCCGACATTTAAAGTTGTTGTTGAACCCTGACAAACATTTACCGTCGCCGGAAGTGTTGTGGAAGGGGTTCCGGCTTTCAGTTCCATATTTAAAGTACCAATCACATCGCAGAAACCTGTTTTCTTGAATCTGTAATAAAAAGTTTTGTTTCCGGTAAGTGCCTGTGCAGCACTTATTGTCGGAGTGTTTGCCTGAGCGTTTGCCAGTGTTGCGAAATATCTTACGGTAGCAGCTGCATCGGTGATAAATAAATTTCTATATGTTGCGAGGTTGATGTTTTCCGTACCGTTCACATCATTGTCGCATACAGTTACTGTGTTCGTAGGAGTAATCAGAGGAAGTCTATTCCCTATTTTGAAATCGATCTGTTTTCCTTCAGCCGGACAAACTGTTGAATACGCTCTCACAAAAACCGTGATATCTGAAGAATACGTCCAGTCGTTCGGCAGAAGTGTAGTGAAACCCGGTGAGAGTGAATATTCCACGGTAAACAGCGCCGAGTTCTGTACAATCAGCGGGGTAATGGTTGAGAATTTCACATTAATGATGCCGTCGAAATTATCATCACAGTTCACTGCATTGTAAGCCGCCATATTCCATACTGGTTTCGGAGAGTCCACCACTTTTACGTTCTGTCTGTAAACACATCCTGAAGCGTTGGTAAGATCAACCCAGTAATTTCCTGCACCCAGGGTTACCGTCTGAGTGGTAGCACCGGTACTCCAGGCAATTGCGGTATAACCGGTTCCGACATTTAAAGTCGTTGTAGATCCCTGACACACATTTACCGTTGCCGGAAGTGTGATAGAAGGAGTTGCCGCTTTCAGCTCCACATTTAAAGTCCCGATTACGTCGCAGAAACCTGTTTTCTTGAATCTGTAATAAAAAGTTTTGTTTCCGGTAATTGCCTGTGCAGCACTGATTGTCGGAGTATTTGCCTGAGCATTTGCCAGCGTTGCGAAATATCTTACGGTAGCAGCTGCGTCGGTGGTAAATAGATTTCGGTACGTTGTCAGATTGATATTTTCCGTACCGTTCGCGTCATTGTCACAAACTGTTACGGTGTCGGTCGCAACAATCAGGGGAAGCGTATTCCCAATTTTGAAATCGATCTGTTCTCCTTCAGCCGGACAAACCGTTGAATACGCTCTCACAAAAACCCGGGTATCTGCAGAGTAAGTCCAGATGTTAGGCAAAAGTGTCCTGAAGTCCGAGAAAAGTGAATATTCCACGGTAAACAGCGCAGAGTTCTGTACGATTAGCGGTGTAATGGTGGAGAATCTCACATTAATGATGCCGTCGAAATTATCGTCGCAGTTCACCGCATTGTAAGCCGCAACATTCCATTGTGGTTTCGGCGAATCGGTTACCGTTACGGTCTGTCGGTAGGTGCAGCCATCAGCATTGGTGAAATCGACAGTATAAGTCCCGGCACCTGCAATAATTGTTTGGGTGTTGTCTCCGGTGCTCCAGAGAATTCCTGTGTAACCCGTTCCTACATCCAATGTTGCTGTACCGCCCTGGCAAACAGTAACATTTGCCGGAAGTGTTGTTGACGGGGTAGCTTTTTTAAATAGAATATTAAGAACACCAATTTCATCACAGAATCCAATTCTCGAAAATCTGTAATAAAAGGTCTTGTCTGCAGTAATGGTCTGATTTGCTGCAATAGCCGGTGTATTGTTCTGGGCGTTTGCTAATGTCGAGAAGAATTTCACAGTCGCTGAAGTGTCGCCGGTGAACATCGAAAGATAGTCATTAAGGCTTATGCTTTCTGTGTTGTCCAGGTTAGTGTCGCAGACGATTTTTGACTGCGGTGTAGTAACCGTGAATTTAGTGCCGATTTTGAGCTGAATTTCTTTAATTACAGGAGGACAGCCATTCGGTGCATCCACTCTGATCCATACAGAAGTGTTGCCTGTAAAAGAGAAAATCCCTGTAATGTTATTATTCAGACCGGCAGTTGCTTTTGGAAGAGTATCATAATATTTCACCACAAAGTTGGAAGCCTGTACCAAAACGACCGGGGTAATTGTAGCCAAATCAACCTTGTAAATTCCGTCGATCTTTCCGTCCACATCTTCATCACAGTGTAATTTGGTATAAAGATTTTCCTTTACCTCGGGCGCCAGTTTTGCACGCAAATCAATTTTTGCCACGGCAACGCAGCCGATACTGTTTTTAATACGGACATATACTGAGGTATTCGCTGTGGTATATCCTGTGAAATTAGAAATCCTCTCCGCAGCGATATCATTTTCAGCCCCGTTCTGCGAGGTGAAATAAGTCTTGGTAATATCGGTGTCAGGAGAAACCGGAGCGAGGGATAAGTTATAGGTAGCGATACCTGTAGTTGAACATTCTTCCAGAACCCTGTTGTATTTCTCGATCATTTTAATAGTGATCTGCACGGTTTCGCAATCCGGAATCGGTCCGATTCCACAGAAGGAAAATTTAAAGGTATCGGTTCCGCTTACGCCCGGATTTGCAGTATAGGTTATTTTTCCGTCCGCAGCAATGTTCAGTGTTCCTTTTGTTGGCGGTGTTACGACCTGAACGGTGGAAGGATTTACTGCCTGGCTGCTTAAAGCAAATACGGGGGTGATGGTCTCGGTGCCACAGCTGTTGAAGTCGTAATTCGTAAAGGTGGTGCAGTTATAGAATTTGAAATCCTGGGTCTGTATTTCTGCACACGATCCCTGTTTTACTTTTACGGCATAAATCCCTGCCTGTGGCGGAATATACGTAAAAGTATTGTTGGTTCCCGGAGCCGGACTGTACGTTCCGTCGGGATTTTTAATCAGCCATTCGTAAGAATCGAAACCTTCAGTCACCTCAAGTTTTACTCCCGGCAAACACTCGCCTGCAGTTTTGGTAATTAAAGGAATTGCAGAAAATCCTGCAAAATAACCGCCGTAGCCAACGGCGTCGTCTCCTGCTGAAATACCGGCAGTAACAGCTTTGGAAGAAAAGACAGCGATATTTCCATACACCCCAGGTATGGAGTAGGTAACCCAGTTAGGATTTCCGGTTACATTAAATGGTCCATTTAGGGCACTGAGCACCATTGATGTACCGTTTCTTTTTACATCAATGGTGGCACCGCGTTCAGTGATGATATTCAGCTTGGTTGGTATATTTAAAATACCGCTAGAATTAGAATTGGATTCGAAAAAATTCTCATCAATCAGGCCAATTTCATCAATCTTCTTAGGCAGATAACAGTTTAGTGGAGGAATATAGTTAAACCCGCCGGTTGCAATTATAGAAGAGCCGGGATCCCCAGCAAGTAATTGGTAAACATATACATTCTTATTGGTAGTAATGCGCATGTTATAGTGATTGAAGGCCTGTAAAATATATGCGCTGTTGGGAGTTTCATAGTATTGTCCCGCATTTATTACCGCCACGGGTGCTATACCATTATTCAGATATATTTCGGTGTTATCTTCTGTAGCTACAATCATTGCTTTTTCCATGCCGGAATTGGTATCTCCGTTGCCCTTCATCAACACAAATTCCTGGCCCAGTTTATCTACCGGAACGCCCTGATCCATTAAGATATCTGTACTGTTGGCATTGGTTGAAACATACTGCCCGTTAAAATTTCCATTGGTGATCGTAACCGGTTTATCCGATGTTATTTTTGATCCGATAAAACTGTCTTTATTTTGATATTCGTATGAGATTCCATCTATAATATACGATTGCCCTCTGTTAAGCGTGAAGGTAAAACTGTTGCCTACAATACCGGGAGGGGTTGCGGAGAAAACGGTACCTGGCTTAAACCCTGCGACTGTTACGTTTGTGTTGTCTTCGGTCGCCATCACACTTGCCATAAAATTGCTGTTACCGTTATTTACTGTTTTTCTGGCCACAGCCATCACCGCCCGGAACTCGGTCCCTATGCCTGCTGTTCCTTTGGAGGTTAGTATTTCCGCATGATTGAAAATGGAAAACCTTAAACTCGCAAAAAAAGGTTTATCACCTTTCACATAAATACCTTTTGATACAGATCTGAATAAATCCGATTGATTGGTGGTGATAATATAACTACGGTTCACATTGAATTTACCAGGATTATTTTTGCTGATATTTACCGAGCCGATAAGTGTATTATTGTTATACACATCCACCTTAAACGGAGTTGTTTCATTCGTAGACATGTAAATAGTTTGATAATTAGAACCGTTTACCGCACGGTCCACCATCGGCGCAAACCAGTGTTCGCGGTCGAGTTGTGCCGTGGTGGCTATGGATAAAAAGGCAAAGAGAAGAAGTAGAATTTTTTTCATGGTAAAATATAGAGTTCTCTACAAATGTAATATTTTATTAATAATTTCTAAAATTTAGTTAATAAATGTTAACTGTATTTGGGTGAATTGAGCTTTTTGATTGTTGATGCCTGAATTTTATGTTAACTTTTTTCTAACCCATATTACCTGAACTTAACCTTATCCCATTACAATTTCATTTAAATTTGTAGGATAAATACCATTATGAAACGTTTATTTTTAGGATTCTTTATCGTGCTGTCTGTGTTAGGATTTTCCCAGAGTGATACGGCACAAATTGTCGTTGCGGACAGGAAAAATACACCGCAGGCACTTACAAAACCTTATGTAATTTTAATCTCAGCCGACGGATTCCGGCATGATTATGCTAAAAAGTATAACGCCAAAAACATCCTGAAACTGGCAGAAAACGGTGTTTCAGCAAAGGCCGTAATTCCCAGTTATCCCTCGATTACAGGACCGAATCACTACACGATGATTACGGGACTTTATCCTTCTCACACCGGTTTTGTTGATAATTATTTCTACGATAAAAAAAGGAATGATCTTTTCGGGATGAGCATGCAGTCAAAAATATCCGACGGGTCCTGGCTCGGCGGCATGCCGCTCTGGAGTCTTGCCGAACAACAGGGACTGCTGTCAGCTTCTTTATTTTGGGTAGCTTCAAACAGCGACGCCGGCGGGATAAGACCTACTTATTATTACGATTATCACGAAAAATTTACAGCGGATGAAAAAATCAATATTGTCCTGAACTGGCTGAAACTTCCCGAAGAAAAAAGACCGCATTTCATTACCTTTTATTTCCCTGAAGTTGATAAAAACGGACATCTGTACGGATCTGAATCTCTGGAATTACAAAATGCTGTACAGTTTGTCGACGACGCTATCGGTAAACTGATTGAGAAAGTAAATGAACTGCAGCTTCCAAATGTGAATTTCATTTTTGTATCAGATCACGGGATGATTGATGTAGATATAGAAAGCACACTTGAAATTCCGGCTCTGCTTCAGGATAAAACCCGTTTCATTGTTAACAATGCACAGACTTTGCTTCGCATTTCGGTAAAAAATGAAAGCGAATTGAATCAGGTTTACCGTAACTTAAAGAAAAATAAAACCAGGGATTACGAAGTCTATCTCACTGAAAAGTTCCCCAAAAGATTACATTACCGCACTACGGATGACAGGTTTAACCGCATCGGTCAGATTTTACTCGTACCTCACGCTCCAAAAATTTTTCTCGAACCTAACGCACGCAAGACGCCAGGCAAACACGGCTATAATCCTTTCAAAGTTCCGGAGATGAAGGCAAGTTTCGCGGCTTCGGGACCGGCTTTCAAAAAAGGGAAGCGAATAGGGCAGTTCCGTAACGTCAATATTTATCCGATGGTAGCCGAAATTCTCGGACTGAAAATCACAGAACCTATCGACGGAAAAAACTGTACGGCAAAGAAAGTCCTTAAATAATATTCAAAAAAAATCCGGCTGAATGACTGCCGGATTTTTAATAAATGTTTATCGAATTTAGCCTTTAAGACTTTGCATATCGATAACAAACCGGTATCTCACATCACTTTTCAGCATTCTTTCGTAAGCCGTGTTAATGTCCTGCATGTTAATCATTTCAATTTCCGGAAGAATATTATGTTCACCGCAGAAATTAAGCATTTCCTGAGTTTCTTTAATTCCGCCTATTACAGATCCTGCAACAGATCTTCTGCCCATAATCATGGATGGAGTGAAAAGTGCATCATCCATTTTGCCGATATAACCCACCAAAACCAAAGTTCCATTCACATTTAAAGTAGTTATATAAGGATTGATATCATGATCGTAGGGAACGGTGTCGATAATCAGATCGAATTTTCCTTTTGCAGCCGCCATTTCGTTTTCGTAAGTGGAAATCACCACCGCATCAGCGCCTAAATTTAAAGCATCCTGAATTTTATCGGGGCTTCTCGAGAATAAAGTCACTTCAGCGCCCAGACCTTTTGCCAGTTTAATCGCCATGTGACCCAAACCGCCCAGACCTACAACGGCCACTTTCGAACCGGGACCTACATTCCAGTGTTTCAGCGGAGACCAAGTTGTAATTCCTGCGCAAAGCAATGGTGCCACCGCTTTCAGATCGAGGTTTTCAGGAATCAGTAATCCGAAGGCTTCATCAACAACCACTTTTTCAGAATATCCGCCGAAAGTATGTCCTCCCAAAA
This sequence comes from Kaistella faecalis, assembly GCF_019195395.1. NCBI lineage: Bacteria > Pseudomonadati > Bacteroidota > Flavobacteriia > Flavobacteriales > Weeksellaceae > Kaistella > Kaistella faecalis. The sequence continues at coordinate 952,192 of NZ_CP078067.1, read as the reverse complement.
ACTGGTCTTTGCTGTTGTATGTTCCAGTGGAACCGTTCAAACAGTACTGTTCAAGATCTTTTTTGCAGCTTTCGCATTCTCTGCACGAATCTACCAGACAGCCAACGCCGGCCAGATCGCCGACCTTGAATTTGGTAACTTCGGAACCGATTCTTGTGATTTTCCCAATAATTTCATGGCCCGGAACCGAAGGGTATTTAGTTCCGCCCCAGTCGTTTCTTGCGGTGTGTAGGTCGCTGTGACAAACGCCACAGTACAGAATATCAATTTCAATGTCTGTTGGCCGCACATCGCGTCGCTCGATCTGCATTTCCTGTAAGTCTTTATCTTTCGCCTCGGTTCCGTAAGCTTTTACCTGCGTTATACTCATGTTTTTTCTGTTTTTTTATTGTTGTAATGAAAGATCAAATTTACTGAAAACAGTGGAGTAGTCTTCTATTAAATCTTTCTTAAAATTCATAATAATTAAAATTTTTCCGTGAGATATTTCCAGTAACGTTTCGGGACATGCTGCACGTGAAGTTTCAGGTTTTTTCTTGCTGGGATATTGGTTTTTGTAAAATAACGCTGCCAAAGTTTCTGGTATTTTTTCTCTTCTTCGTGATGAAGAAGTTCGGAATTTCTAAGAGTACTGAACTGTTCCGTTTCGGGATAGAAGAATTCTGTATGTTGCAAATCATACACGATACCGAAATTTCTTTTCAGGTCATAAATCATCCATTTCTGGTCTGCGTAGCGGTCTTTGAAAAACTTAAAACCCACAGGAAGTACGTTGAAATCAGGCTCAATCTTCGCAAAAAATGTTCCGTCTTCCAGTTTTTCAAAACGCACAAATGCATGCAGTCGGTGAATTTCGCGACCCATACTTTTGCATATTTTCGAAATTTCCATGATATCGGAATCGGCAAAGTTCTGCAGAATATTTTCCTCCGGATTTTTAACCGACTGTTTTACTGCGGAAAGAATTAAATTTCCCGAGTCAGGTCTTTCGGAAAGATAGACAAGCAGAAGCTGCTTCACGCCGTTTTTTCCTAAATTGTTTTCTAGTTTTTTAATGACACGGTCAGCTTTTTCGCTGTCGCTGATGGCTTTATGAAACTCAGAAAACATATCTTCAGCGTAATGCTCCGCGCTTACGATTTCCACAGGTTCGAACCGGTATTCGAAAACCTCGAAAACAGCGGTCATTAAACCTTCAAAAGAACCGTCGTACACTAAAGTCGTCATCAGAAAAGCGAAAGCTGCTGGGAAAAAGGATTCTGGTATTTCGAATTCATTCCGGACAGGATAATTTTCCTGAAATTCTGCTCATCGATAAACCGGTTGAAAATATTGGTGCTTTCAAATTCTACAAAATATTTGGCGCGGTTTACGGCTACGCCCATTTTTTTCAGGTGTTCAATATTCAGTTTCTGGAATCTTCTTGCCATTAAAATTTTGCCAACAGATTTAGTTCCGATGCCCGGAATTCTTAACAGCATCTCTTTGGAAGCAGTATTGATATTCACCGGGAATTTTTCGCGGTTTCGCAAGGCCCAGGCTAATTTCGGATCGATTTCCAGATCAAGAAAAGGATTTGTGGGATTCAGAATTTCATTCGCTTCAAAACCATAAAATCTCATGAGCCAGTCCGCTTGGTACAGTCGGTTTTCGCGCTGCATCGGAACCTGGGAGAAAATTGAAGGGAGTCTGCTGTCCTCCAACACGGGCACGTAACCGGAGTAATAGACCCGTTTCATATTGAAATTCTGATAAAAATGATTCGCAACTTTGATAATTTTCAAATCGGTTTCATCCGTTGCGCCGACAATCATTTGGGTGGATTGTCCTGCGGGAGCAAATTTCGGAACTTTCCTGAAGATTTTTTTCTCCTCTTTGTATAAGATCAGTTCATTTTTTACCAGACTCATCGGTTTCAGCATTTCTGAATGCGACTTATCGGGAGCCAGAAGTTTCAGGCCTTTTTCCGTAGGAATTTCAATATTGATTGAAAGGCGGTCGGCGTATAATCCAGCTTCTTTCATGAGTTCGTCGCTCGCGCCGGGAATTGATTTCAGGTGAATATAACCGTTAAAATTATGTTCGAGTCTCAATTTTTTTGCAACGCGAACCAGCCTTTCCATCGTGGTGTCGGAGTCTTTAAAGATTCCTGAACTTAAAAATAAGCCTTCGATATAATTCCGGCGGTAAAAATTAATGGTAAGATCCACGACTTCTTCCACGGTAAAAGCGGCGCGTTTTACATCATTGGTTTTTCTGGAAACACAGTATGCACAATCATAAATACAGTGGTTGGTCAATAGAATTTTGAGCAGCGAAACACATCTTCCGTCTTCGGTATAGGTGTGACAAATTCCGGAAGCATGGCTGTTGCCTAAACCTCCCTTGTTTTTCCGGTTGCCTCCGCTGGAAGAGCAGGAAACATCGTACTTGGCTGCATCTGCAAGTATTTCAAGTTTTTCCTGAATGCGCTCAAAATTCATTTTATTATGTTAAGTTGAAAAAACAAAAATAGTAAAATAATATCTAATAAATTAAAAATTAGAATATTATTATACCATTTATTTTCGCGTGTCAAACTTCCTTAATTATACTTTTTAGGAATGTATTTCGCTATCTGGTTTTGGAACCCAAACACTCACATTTCCCGCAGGTACCGGAAAGATTCCCCAGCCGTTTTCATCAATGGTTACCTCATCGGGAAACCAACCCAGGAAATCGTAAAAGTTTTTACCGGCATACTGCGAGCCCATTTCCATGGGTTTTTCATACGCCTCTTTATTGCTTAAAACCACAGCGCAAACCGGATGTTCATTATCACCTTCGCGAACCCAACCCAAACAGTTGGCGTCTTCAAAATAATCACGCTGAGCGCCATAGGCAAACTGCTTTCTGGCTTTTAAGAGTTCTTCAATTTTTTCAACCTTATTCAGAAATATTTCCTGGTCGTTGCCTTCTTTGTCTTTATCGGTATAATGACCTCCGAAAAGATCCGGATAAAATACACAGGGATAACCACTTTCTCTGAGTAAAATCAGGGCGTAGGCGATAGGTTTAAACCAGTATTCTACGGGCGCTTCCAGTTCCTGCAGAGGCTGGGTGTCGTGATTGTCAACCACGGTTACGGATAAAACAGGATTGGACTGGGTGAGGGTTTCATCAAAAATCGTCCTTAAATCATAATGTTCCCCTGCAAGCGAAGCCTGATGAAAATTATGCTGAAGCGAAGAATCAAACAGACTCATACAGCCCTCAGTGGCTTCAATATATTTTTCCAGTAAATACAGTTCGCCGGGCGCCCAGTATTCACCAACGGCAAAAATGTTCTTGCCGGTATTAGACCTCAGCAGCTGAAGCCATTCTTTGTAAAATTTTGGAGACTGGTGTTTTACGGCATCCAACCTGACGCCGTCGAACTTAATCTGATCATGATACCAGACTGCCCAATTGTTCAGTTCTTCCCGCACGAAAGGGTTTCGGTGCTCGATGTCGTTATACATCAGATAATCGTAATTGCCTTTTTCGTCATCAATCATTTCTTCCCAGCCGTCACCGTGATCGTGGATAATCTGGAAAATTCCCGGTTCTTCGCCTTCAGCATAATCTACGCCGGAAAAGCAGTTGAAATCCCACTTGAAATCGGAATATTGGTCGCCACGTCCCGGGAACGTAAATTTCGTATAGCTTTCAATCTCGAAAGGTTCGGAAATATTTTCCTGGCGGTTTTCGGGATTTACTCTTACGGCGTGAAATTTCTCTTTTTCGTCGCCTCCGGCTTTATGGTTCAGCACAATGTCGGCGATGACAGAAATTTCTTTTTCCTGAAGCCTATTACATGCTGCAATATACTGTTCTCTGGTTCCGTATTTTGTGGGGATGGTGCCTTTCTGGTCAAATTCACCTAAATCGTAGAGGTCATAAGGATCATAACCTACGGAATAACCGCCGCCATCGGCCTTGTATGCTGGCGGAAACCAGACCGCTGAAATTCCCAGTTCCTTCAAATAGTCGGCAGCCTTAGCAGCTTCGTCATATAATTTACCGTCTCCATCGGAATACCAGTGGAAAAACTGAATCATCGTCGCATTCATAGTTAAAGTTTAATACCACCGCATGAGCAAAAATCATCCCAATGTGAAATTATGTACCGCAGCAGTTTCTTTTATATTCTTTTCAGTTTTTTATTCGCTATCGTATCCTTGCTTTCTGGAGTTATTGCTTTTTATCAAAATTCATCAGTTTATATGAGTATTATTCTGTTCTGTATTCGCCGTCGCCGTGTTTTCCCCAAAACTGAATCCGGTGAGCCGATACTTTGATCAGGCAGATGCCTTCGGTCTCAATCCCATCCGGGAACCACATTTCAAGACCTTTTACCCATTTTTCCTCAAGCATTTTTCGGTTTTCTGTTACGCTTGCCATGCCATAGCAGTCGACAAAAGTCATATCATCCGTCTGGAAGATCAGTGAAATCATCGGATTGTTTTCGATCTGTTTGACTTTGTTGGAATCCCGGTACGAAAAAAACCACGAATCTCCGTCGTATTCAACTTCTCCGTTGTTGCTCATGGGGCGGGAGTGGAGCGTGTTGCGCCCGTCTTTGGTCACCATCATGCAGAAATCAAGGTTTTTCATCATGGCTGCTACTTTTTTTAACGATACTTTTTCCATTGGAATGAGGTTTTTAGTGTTATTGATTGCTTTTGCAATAAAAGATTATTTTATCCGTAACAGTAATCAAATTTTTTACCAAAAATTAAAAAATAGTCTGTTAATGTACCTTAATGTCTTCAAGATGCTGAATATAAACCATAAAAAAAGACCACAAAAAAGCGGTCTTTATGATTTTGGTTAACAGGAGATTATTTACCTGCAACTACGTTAAGTTCAAGATCAACCTCCTGAGAGATCATCCAGTCTTTTGGATCTCCTTCAGTACCGTAAGCAAGTCCCCAGTCCTGTCTGTTGATGGTGAAGTTTGAAACAAGGGTTAATCCGTTTTCAGTAACCTCCACTTTTGCAGGGAAGCTTACGTTTACGGTTTTATCTTTAATAGTAAGGTTTCCGCTCACTGTTTTGTTGGCGCCTGCCACTTTGCTTTCGGTACCTGCAGCAAGCTCCTCTACTTTAGTGATGTCGAATTTCACGCTTGGGTATTTTGCAGTATCAAAGAAATCTGCGCTTTTCAGGTGACCGTCTAAATCAGCAGAAGTTTTTCCGTCGCTCATTGCAGGATCAACCGCAGCCGGGTCAGTAGTTAAAGTGTTCAGGTCTGAAGTAAGGCTTCCGGATACCAGGTTTCCGTTTTCTACAGAAAATGTTCCTGCGGTTTTAGTAGTTCCGAATCTTGGGTTCAATCCGCCTTTATGATAAGCCGTCCATTTTACAGTAGTGCTGTCGGTGTTTACGGTAAAAGTTTCTCCGGTTTGTTCAGCTACAGCCTGCTCAGTTGCAGTGGTAACGGTATCGGTTTTTGATTCTTTACAAGATACAGCAACCAGAACTGCAGAAAGGGCCAAAATTGATAATTTTTTCATTGTATAAATAATTAGTTGTTAATTCGGTTGCAAAAGTAGCCTAAGGAATCGGTCCCCAAATTGATGTATGATAAGAAACGCTCAGGAATTTTTAAAGTTTACATAAAAGAACCCGCAGCATCTTCCAGTTCTTCAACCCGTTTCCGAAGGATTTCTTTATTCGCTTGTCTCCGTCTTTTCGATCCATTGAAGCGTGCTTTTGTCCAGCGGAATCTTGTGAATCTCAGTTTTCCGAAATGATGCTGAAGCACATAGATCATCATTCCAATGGCAGCAATCGAAATCAGACCGTATATTTTTTTGTTGGCGACCAGGATCGCATTGAGCTGTAAACTTTTATAGCCCGACAGCACCATTTGCGGTGACATCAGATTACCGTCCATGTAGACGGCGAGATTATTCACGCTTTGCCACTGGAACTGATACTGCAGCCAGGAGAAGAATGAGGAAAATACAGCCGTAGCCACAAAACTCCGGAAAACCAGAATAAGCCCAATCGCCTGAAGCATTTCTTCCATCTCCAGTTTGTCCAGAATATAAAACCAAACAGCGATAAAGAGCGCACTTAAACCGTAACCTTTCAGAATCATAGGCAGCAGCCAGCTTTCGTAGTTCAGTTCCGAAACCATCATAAAGTACATCATCACGGTATTCAGAAAAAACGCCGCAAAACCGGAGAAAATAAACATCTTTAAAGGTCTTTCATTTTTAAACCAGTAAAATGCAACCACTCCAGCCAGAATTACCCCCGGAACCATCATCAGATTCAGCGAAGCATTGGTTATCATATCATAGCCCAGAATTCCAATAGTATAGGTATTCTGCAACGAACCGGCGCCCAGAAATACACCGGTGAAAAGCAGCATTAGCAGACCGCTCTGGACGTTGCTTTTGGTGAAAATTCCGAATGAAACATAACTTCTCCTCAGCGTAAGCTGCCTCAGGGCGAGCAGTACAAAACTGATGAGCGTTCCCCAGAATGAAATACGGATATGTTCGGCTTCAAACCAGTTCAGCGTCTTGCCGAATGACAGAAAATAGGACATGAAGAGAAAAGTGGCGGCAAAAAAGACCGTGCTCAGCCAGTCGATCTGGGAGAAGGGCATTTTGCGGGCAAACCGCTGGTTGTGCTGGAAGATCACGACAATCAGGATTATAAGCAGACAAATGCCTGCAGTCAGCAGATGAGCGTATTGCCAGGTTGTATGGTAGGCGAGTTTGGCCAGATAATATCCTGAAATATTTCCTGCGATAATAGAAAACGGATAAAAGACCGCATAAAATTTACCGCGTTTTCCGTCCGGACTCAGAATAAACATCAAAGGCAGAATGAATTCCATCATCATGAACATTTTGAAGAATCCCATAAGGAATGAAGCGGCCACAATAATTTCAGGGACTTCCGTTGTACCAATCACGAAGGACAGCAGCGCGGTTACTGCCAGCGAGACAATCATAATCTCCTTAGTGCGGAAACGCATTTTCACCCGTAAAACCAAAGGCATCGAGGTTGCCATTCCGATAAACGATGCAAAATTAGCCATCATCATAAACTCCGGCATGATGCCCAAATCGCCTACCATCAGGCTGATGTTTCCCGTGTTCACAGGATTGATGGACATAATGAGCGTGGTAAAAATAAGGATGAGTAAAAGCTGTACCGGTTTGGGAACCCAGTCTTTAAACAGCCCTTTGTTGTAATCAGACATTTATTTGATTTTGTTTAAGGTCACATTCACGTTCATTCCTGCACGCAGCTGATCCAGATCTTCTTTTTTGTTAGCTGAAGTAAACTCAATCCTTACCGGAATCCGCTGCTGTACCTTCACGAAGTTTCCTGTAGAATTGTCCACCGGAACATTGGAATATTTGGATCCCGTTGCCGCCGAGATGGCTGTGACTTCACCTACAAGCTTTTTTCCGCCCAAAGCATCCACAGTGATATTGATTTTTTCACCGATTTTCACACCGGGCATCTGGCTTTCCAGGAAGTTCGCGGTCACCCATTTCTGGCCGTTCAGTACAATGGTTCCCAGTTGTTGTCCGGGTTGCACCAGCTGCCCTTCATTGATGAGTCTTCTGCCCATAATCCCGTCGTAAGGTGCGGTAATTACGGCATAGGACAGGTTGATTCTTGCCATGTCGAGCATGGCAGCGGTTCTTTTGATTTCCGCATCATTTACCCCAAGGCGACTTCGGGTTTCACCGGTGGCAAGCGATGCGGTGTTTTTCTGGCTGATGAGGGTTTCATAGGCGGCGCGCGTGGCATCGTATTCGGTCTTTACCTGATCAAACTGCTGTCTGGTCACCGCTTCGGAAGCCAGAAGGTTTCTGTACCGGTTCAGATTCTGTTCGGCATTCCACAGTCTGGCTTTCGCGCCCGCAATATTGGCATTGGCCACATTCACGTTATTTGAAACTGTATTCACGGCAGATGAGGTAACATTTCTCGAAGCCAGCGCATTCTGGTAGGCTGCTTCTGCCTGCGCAAGCTGGGTGCGGATTTCCCTTTCATCCAGAATCACAAGCGTGTCACCTTTTTTTACGGCCTGGTGTTCGTTATATTTAATCTCTTTGATATATCCCGCCACCCTTGTGTTCACAGGATTGATGAATTCTTCTACCTGCGCAGAGTTCGTGAAATTATCTTCGTTCAAATGGAAATAATTCGTAACCAGCCAATAAAATCCGCCCACTGCAACGGCGAACACGAGGAGATTGATGACGGTGGTTTTCACCCGGTTGGATTTTTTCTTTGCTTTTTTTGAAGCGGTGTACGCTTTTTCCACACCCGGTGTGGTGGAAATCTGTGTTTCAGTTACTGACTGAACAGGTTCTGTAGCGGTATTTTTTTCTGACATCTTAAGTAGTTTTTATAAGGTTCCTGTAGTTTTTATTAAATTGTAGTACTGGTACTGCACGTTGATTTCGCTGTTGGCGTACTGAAGCTCGGCTTCCAGTTTGGCGTTCGTGGCATCGGTCATATCGGCCTGAAGCGCCAGTTGGTTCAGGTATTTGGCTTCAATGATTTTATAGTTTTCATTCGCCAGTTCTTCGCTTTCCTTGTAGAGCTTTGCCTGTTGTACTGCTTCCCGCCATTTCAGATATGCCGCATTGGTCTGTACATCGAGATTCTGCTGTTGAAGGACGAGAACGTCTTTGGCCTGAGTCAGCTGAAACTTTCCGAGCTGTTCTTTTTCTTTGGTCTTATACAGGTTGTCGATGTTGTAGCTGATAGAAACTCCCGTTTGCCACGTATTGGTGTAGAAATCCTGCGTAGGTATTGTACTGGTCACCGGTCTGGCCATGCTGTAGCCGCCAAAAGCCGCGATGGTGGGCATTTTATCGGTTCTGATGATTTCGATGTTTTTACCCGCCATCTCGATGCCGGTTTGGGCCGATTTCAGAGCGGGGTGGTTCTGATGCGCCAGCTCCTGATAGTACTGCAGTTCCCGGGATTCACCCGCATCACTAAAAGAACCGGAAGGTTTAATAAGGACATCGGGTGCAAGGCCGATGGCGGTGGCCAACTGGTAGTTCAGCGCGGATCGGTTATTGTCCAGAACCAGAATTCCCTGTTCCAGATTTTTCATTAAAAGTTCCCCGCGGATGATTTCATTGCGCGTCACCATACCCTGTTTGTAAAATTTCTTTACGTTATCCAGCCTCTGCGTAGCGAGTTTGCGGTTGTTGAGGTACACGTTTTTCTGGTTGATGATTTTCTGGATGTCCAGATACGTCGACATCACCAGAAATTTGATGTTCTGCGCATCTTTCTCATGATCGAGTTCCGCGAGCTGTTCCCGCAGTGCTGAGATTTCAATGGATTTTTTTACGAGTCCGCCTTTAAAGATCAACTCAGAAGCCTGCACACTGTAAGTGTTGCCGAAATGCGGCATGTTGATGGTGGCTACTTTAGACAGGTCTTTGTCCAGAATCAGCGCATCACCAAGATAAAACGCGTTGGCGGAAGCGGTAATAGAAGGCAGTTTCTGCAGTTCCGCGATTTTGGTCTGCTGTCTGGCGATCTGTATGTTTTCTTTCGAAAGTTTAAGTTGGGTATGGTTTTCCAGAGCCAGCTGCACCACTTCCTCCAGAGTCATGGTTCGCTCTGTAAGCTGGGCGTTGGCGGTGGAAAAAAACAGACTCAGGACTACCAGAGTCATTTTATTTTTTAGGATCATAGGTTCCGTGATTTTTAACGGGACAAAGGTACTTCAGCAGCACACCCGATAAAATGACGGAAAGAATGAATAAAATGTTCAAAAGTAAGATTTAACCCCGGAAACGTTTTCGATAAGCGTTGGGGCTTTCGCCGGAATGTTTCTTGAAAAAGTGTCCGAAGGAATACTGGTCACTGAATTTCAGGTTAAGTGCAATCTCGTAAAGTGACTTTTCTGTGGTGGATAACTGAGCTTTGGCCTCCTTCATCACAAAAGCTGCGATGATCTGTCCCGCGGTTTGTCCTGTCACCTCTTTTAGAACAGCGGTAAGATGTCTGGAAGTAATAAACTGCTTATCAGCGTAGAAACTCACTTCCCGTTCCTCCAGATAGCATTCGCCTACGTTTTTAAGGAACTGCAGCGCGATTTCCTGCTTTCTTGAAATTTTATCTTTGGAGAATCTTGAGGCATGGGCAATCATATCGCCAAACATGTAAACAGTTGAAGAAAAAAGGTGACGGATGATTTCGTCGTGGTGCGCGGAGGGTTCCTGTTTCTCCAGCACACTTTTCAAAAGATCGGTAGTTTTCCAGATACTGTCGAAAGGCTGCCGCTCCAGCCGAAAGTGGCGCAGGAGTTCGTTACGGAAATATACGAAGGCATTCAGGCGGTTGATTTTCAGAGGCAGTTTTTCGGTGTATTCCCGTGAAAATGCGACCAGCAGCAATTCCAGATCATCGCTGATTTCCAGAATTTCATAGACCCGGCGTGAATCGATGAGGGCTACATAATTTTCGTTCAGTTCAATCCTCTCAACGTTTTCAGTATAAACAACCCGTCCTTTTTTCAGGATGAAAAACGCTGGATTTTTAGGGTGATAGGGATATCCGATTTCAATATAATCGAAGATGTTCTGCGCGTCAAATATCTTTATTGGGTTTTCCAAGATCGGCATTTTAAGCAAAGTTAAGAATTTAGCCCAGAAGTCTTGAGAGCGGTCACTTCAATCCTTCGATCCCTCCAGGGTTTGGGTCATGCCCAACATTCCGTCCCACGATGCCTGTTTCGCCCGAAGGCCGGATACCGGCTCCATTAGACTGTAACCTCAAACTCGACCTTAACCTTAACCTCTCCAAACAAAATATTTTATATTTTTATCACGGATAAATATCCTTACTGTATGAACATCAATTTTCAAGACCCGTGGGTGCTGGTCCTCAACATCACCGTAATTGTTATCCTTACGCTGCTGATTATTCCGACCTTACTTAATACGAAGGAAAAATTAGGGGTAAGGCTTTCGTTCTCGGCCATTTTTATCATTGTTGCGGTAAACTGCATGGCCAATCTGGCCCTGTTTTACACTCAGGATGTGGCTTATTTCGATTTTCTCTTTCTGCAGGCGTTTATTCCGTTACTTTTTGGGCCGGCCATCTATTTTTATGTGTTGCTGAACAATGGCGGAGAAATCAAAAGACCCTGGATTCATTTTATTATTCCATTTTTGGCCATTCTGTACGGAATTTATCATGTTCAGATGGATGAGGGAGATAAAGTGCGGGTTTTCCGGGAAGTGAACGCGGCCCAGAATCTTTCGTACAATATCCTAAACATACTGGTAATGAGCATCCCGCTGATCTATTTTTACTTTTCAAAACGCTATCTCAAGCGTCTGCATATTCAACCTGGCGATCCCCTGGCTATGCTCCAAAAGATCAAAATCCAATGGTCGCACGAATTCATCAATCTTCTTCTTTTCTGCGTTTTTTCTTTTCTTGTGATTATAATTGTTGCTACCTACTTTTATCAGGTGCCGCAACCTTACCTGGATCTTATCGGGATGCCCATTTATTTTCCGCTGATTTATGCGGTGATCGCGGTGCGGAGTAATATGATCTCGAAACAGCTGGAAATGCAGTACGCAGTTTCCAAAGCTGAGGAAGACAACCGGCTTCGCGATCAGCGCATCGCCATTTCGCGGGACCTTCATGACAATATAGGCGCCTATGCCACCAGCCTGATTTCAAAGATCGACTATCTTGCGGTGGAGGAGAAAGCTGGGAAGGGAGCACTGGAGGACCTCCGGGAACATGCCGAAAGTATTCTGGGTCTGCTGCGGCAAACCCTCTGGGTGCTGAACAATGACACCATCACCGTAGAAGATTTTTATGATCATGTAAAGCAGTACGCGCTGAAAAGCTTCAGAAACAGCGGCATAACCCTCCGTTTTGAGGAAGACATCAGGGACAACCGGATTCTGCCATCAGAAATCACTATAAACCTTTTCAGAATCCTGCAGGAAGGTCTGCAGAATGTAATGAAACATTCCGGTGCCACCGAGGCCGAACTTTATATGATTTCCCGGGATACGGTAAGAATCAGTTTGCGGGACAACGGAAAAGGATTTATTGCGGATGATCATCATGAAGGCTATGGGCTTGGAAATATAAAGGCCAGAGCCGCAAATATCGGCTTTACTGCAACACTATCATCAGAGGAAGGTAAGGGGAGCATTCTGGTTCTGGAAGAAATACGCCCAACCGCGTATTGAAAGCCGGAAGTCATTTAACTAATTTTACATCAAAAACATGAGACTCGCAATCGTTGACGACAGCTTCCTTAACCGGAAAACCCTCAAGGAAAAGCTTTTGCCTTACGCGGAAGTGGAACTCGTGCTGGAGGCAGAGAACGGTGCTGATTATCTGGAAAAACTGAAAGAACTTGCACCGGCTCAACGTCCGCAGATTGTACTCATGGACCTGGAGATGCCTTTGCTGGACGGGATCTCGGCTATTTCAATCTCAAAAGTTAAATATCCTGAGCTCAAATTTATTGTGCTCACCATCTACGAAGATACCGACCGTATTTTCGAGGCCATAAAGGCGGGTGCCAACGGCTATCTGCTGAAGGAAGACAAGGCCGTGAATATTGTGGAAGCACTGGAAAGTGTGCTGAATTACGACAATATCCCCATGAGTCCGGCCATTGCGCGAAGTGCCATGCGTCTTTTATGTGAAGAAAACCGGCCCAACATCACCCCTTCCGAAAGCCAGCTGCTTTCCGAGCGAGAAATGGATGTCCTGAAACTGATGGTGAAAGGGCACCGCTATTCCGACATCGCCGCACAGCTCTTCATCAGTCCCAATACAGTGCGTACTCATGTGAACAATGTGTATAAGAAGCTTCACCTTTCGTCGAAGAGCGAGATGATGGAGCTGGCGCGTAAAAATAACTGGCTGTAAGCCGCTTAGGGGTGATTTGCAGAAATACGCTCAAAAGCGTATTTTTAACTTACACCAGTTTGTACAACTTTGTCCTGAGTCATCATGCCGGAAAAAGAAGGCCGGAAAGAACAACTGAAATATGAAAACAGCTCTCCCCACGTCCTGTTCAACTCACCGAAAACCCGCCGGTTACCGTAGATTATATGAATTGCGGCTGACCAAAGTCCTTGGCTTACGTGCGTTATTCTTAGTGTTTTTATTTGCGTTCCCTGTTCTACAGGCACAGAATCTTTCTGAGGTCATCAGCAACTTAAAAGCAGAACTCACCAAAAATCCTGACGATAAGAAACGCGCATCGGTGTATGCTGATCTCACCTGGTATTACGCCAGTGTTTCTGTGGATTCTGCCCTCAACTACGGTAGAAAAGCCATTGCAGCCACCGAAAAACTTCAGGATTCGGTATTGCTTGCCCAGGTTCACAGCGATCTGGGAGCGGTTCATTTCCGGAATAATGATTTTAAGAAATCCGAACAGCATTATCTGAAATCCTATCAGATCCGGAAAAAGCAGAAGAATGCTGCGGGAATCGCCAAACTTAATAATAACCTTGCTTCCGTGTACCAAAGCAGCTTTCAGTACACCAAAGCGATGAAAATGTATCTGGAAGCTCTTAAATATTTCGAAGCAAAGGGTGATGCCAGAAATGCAAACATTACAAAGGCGAATATCGGGCTTCTGTTTGTCGATCTGAAAGACAATCCGAATGCGGTGAAATATATCGGTGAAGCCGTAAAATATTTTGAGTCTCAGGAAAGAAGCGTGGAAATCGAGAACAAACTCTGCGAAAATTATCTGAACCTGGGAAAAGCATTCCAGATGCAGAAAAAATATGCGGAGGCAGAACTGCAGTATCAGAAAAGTTCGGAGATCTGTAATAAAGTAGGCAACAAACAGGGTTTTTCGTTCGCCAACAGAAACCTGGGCAACCTGTATACCCTTCAGCGAAAAGATTCCCTGGCCGCCGTAAACCTGCAGGTGTCTCAGGAAGTGCGCGAAGAATTCAATTCCAAAATCGATCAGGAAAGCAACAGTATCGACGTCGCGCAGCATCTCATTGTACAGGGAAAATATCCGGAGGGAAAGCGCATGCTTTTAAAAATCCTGCCGCTATTCGAAAAGGAAAATTCAAAGGAAAACCAGCTTTCCACCTACAAACTGCTTACCAATGTGTATCATCACCTGGCAAAGCCGGACAGCGCAGAGTATTATTTTGAGAAATACATCGCGCTCGATAATGAGCTCGTGAATGTCGGAGTAAGCAGCAGCACGGCAGAGCTCGAAAAGAAATACCAGACCCTGAAAAAAGACAGTGAAATCCTTCAGCAGAAATCCAAAATCCTGAAAAGAAACGTGGCCCTGCTCTCGCTGGTAGGCGTACTGCTGCTGGCCGCAGTGTTCTACCGCAACCGGCAGCACCGCCAGAAAGCCGAACTCCAGAAAGCCATTCTGCACCAGCAGGATCTGGCCACCAGGGCGGTCATTACAGCGGAAGACAATGAGCGCAAAAGAATGGCCAGCCACCTTCACGACGGTGTTGGGCAGCTTTTAACGGCGGCCAACATGAATGTGAGCGTGCTGAATGACTATAAAAATGATTCGGAGAATTTTAATACGATCATTCACAGGACTTCCGGTATCCTGGCAGACGCCATCAACGATGTCCGTACCCTTTCTCATCAGATGATGCCTAACATGCTCATTAAAAATTCGCTTACCAATGCCTTAAGAGATCTTATTGAGAAAATCTCATCGCCCAAACTTACCGTGAACCTTCAGATTGAGGGGCTCAACAACGATCTTGACCAGAATATCCAGGTTACGCTCTACCGGATCATTCAGGAATGCATCAACAATACCATTAAACATTCAGGTGCTGATAAAATTGATATCTCCGTCATCCAGACCGACCATAGGATCACCACAGAAATCGCAGACAACGGCAAAGGCTTTGACCCTGCGAAGGTGATGGACAAGAGAGACGGCCTCGGACTTCAGAATATGAACGCACGCATTGAACTGCTGAAAGGGCAAGTGCGTATTGACAGTTCGGCGGGCGAGGGCACCCGAATATTCATCCAGATTCCAACCGTTTAAAGGAGAGGCGTTATGAAAGTCGTTATCATTGATGACCATCAGATCATTATCGACGGGATTGAAATGCTTCTCGGTCTGGAGAAAAACATTTCGATCCTGAAAACCTATACCGATGCCTTTGATTTTCTGCACGAACTGAGGGCAGAAGAAATACATCCCGATCTCATCCTGATGGATTTGATGATGCCCACGATCAACGGATTTGAATGTGCCAAAATCCTTAAGCGGGATTTCCCGGGAATCAAAATCATTATCCTCTCGATGAACTGCGACCCGAAGACGGTTTATGAACTGACAGAAAAAGTAAAGATTGACGGTTATCTCTCAAAAAAAATAAGCCGCCAGGATCTGGTGAAAGCTCTGAAGGATGTACATTTAGGATATATGCACCTCAGCACCGAGGCAGAGACCGCGCTGAAGCAGTTTCAGAGCAAAGTCATCGATTATCCGGAAATAAAACTCACGCTGCGGGAAAAGCAGATCGTGAAACTGATGATCGATGGGTGTACCAATAAGGAGATTTCCACCGCTCTTTTCATCAGCGAAAGCACGGTAGAAACCCACCGCAAAAACATCTACCGAAAAACTGAAACCCATTCCGTTCCCAAGCTTATTCAGGCCGTAGCTGATCTCGACCTGCTGGCCGAATGAGCTTAAAAATTTCTCACCTGCCGTCCTCAAAATACCCACTGCCGGGTAGATCGCCGTGTGGCTTTTGCTCTACCTTTACCGCAACAAAAAACCCAAATGATGAAAAAAAAATCTCTTCTGTTTGCATCGTTTGTACTGGCAGGTTCGTTTGCGACTGCGCAACAAACGACTTTCAATGTTCTTGAAAAAGATTACGAAATTTCCCGCAAAGCCAAGAAAGGCTATCTGGGTGGTGTAGAAGCCAAGGAAAACGGCGGTTTCGAGATGGTGTACTTTCTGCCCTCGAGCCGGAGAAAAGTGAAGGTGGAAGCCTATACGTTCGACAAAGATGCCAACCTTACCAACACCATGAAAGACGAGTGGGATGTAGAAAAAGTAAAGAAAAAATGGAAATTCTTCAACTTTAAAGGCGATGAATATACCACGACGGCAGCTTCTGTAAGCACCAACCTCACAGGAAAAATGATGTTCAAAAAGCGTGAGATCAAGGCAAAATACAACTGGCTTGCCGGGGATTACGTGAAGAGAGTGAAACTGCTCGACCGCCAGAAACTCACCAGTGAAAACGGTGAAGAGTACCTTTTCAGCGGCGCGTACGAGGTAGAACGGGACAGCACGATTTACGCCCTGGCTTATCCTTATACCAAAGGTGCGGCCATGCAGAGCCTGGATCTGGTGAAGATTTCGAATACGGGTGAGTCCAGAAAAATAGCGTCCGTTGCCACGCCAAGCCCTGTAAAACCTATATTCTCTAAACCGCTGCTCGATGAAAATAGCCGCGATGTTTCGAACGATGATTTCCCACGGGACTGGATCGTGGTTCTGGCACCTACCAAAATCTATGGCAAAGGCAGCGCAGGAAATCCCAATCAGCTGACTTATCTCCGGATTTCTCCGGAAGGAAATGTTAAAGAGCAGTTCAATTTCACGGCGCCTTCCGCAGGATACCGCATCCTTAATGCTTATGCAAAAGGAAATGAGGTAATCCTGTACGGTATGGGCATTAAAAAAGAGGGCAAGTATGCCGATGAAATCTTAGGAGCCACTGTATCTCCATCCAGTATGGATGATAATGAGCAGGCGGCGGCCAAGTCCACCGGCGGTATGCTGGGCGGCCTCGGGAAAATGGCCAACATGGTTTCCGGAAAAGACGATATGGCACCGTCTCAGCAGTCGCTGGACAATGCTTTGGATGAAAAAAAATATGATGACTTCATTATCGCCAAGATTTCCGGGCAGCAGCTGTCGGTGATCAGAGCCACGCCTATGGCAGAACTGAACAGCAAAGCTGTAGCCGGGCCCGATATGAAGAAAGCCCTGGAGTTCGACGGCAAGAAATTTGTGACCAATAATTTCCAGATACTTAAAGATGGCTCCATGATGCTGAGTGTTCAGGATTACAAGCCCGAAGGAAAAGGAATCGGTTTACCTGGCGGTAAAATGCTGGGCGCACTGGCCGGAGTTTCCACCAGCAGAAGCGGCGACAGCTACGACCGGATTTACAAAGGAATGTATCTGCTGCACTTTTCACCGGAGGGCAATCTTGTAAGAAATTATACGGTGCAGCTGGATCAGAAAAACAAAAAAGGATTCTTTAACAATTCACCCATGACGGCAGATAATTTTCCTGCCATCGGTTATCTGATCGAAAGTAATGACGGCAAGTCAGTAAACTGGGTGATGGAAATTGTAAAAGCCATTGATGTGGATACGGATGTAAGCACCTTCAGTAATTTCTTTTCAGGAACTTCCACAACTACTACAACCAAATCCTATTCTCCTTTCTACAGCATTGAATATGGCAAGCTCGACCTGGCTACCGGCAAATCTTCGGAATTCAGAACGCTGGGAGACCTCGAGAAGAAGAAATACTACCTGTACCCTAAGCATAACCGACTGCAGATTGGTGATTACACGTACTTCTTCAGCGAAACCCCTAACGGCGACCGCTTGCTCGTTTCGAGAATGGACGTTAAACAGTAAAACCGGGAAGGTCATTTAGTTTCGAAGCTGTGAACCGGCATCTTGTGTCAGTGAAATCATTTTAAAAACTCCTCTTATGAAAAAGTTACATTACCTGTTTTTTTCTCTGTGTTTAGTCACCTTACTGATGACGGGATGCGAAAGAGACAGTGAGCCGGGAAGCACCACACCGCCTGCCTCCGCAGGATTTACCTGGCGTGAGAACTCCACCACGGCACCCCTTAAAACCGCAGGATCTTCGGAAGTGCGTACGCAGTACAAATCTATTTTTGCCTTTACGGGTGCCACGGCAACTTCGGGAACGGTGTTTGAGTTCAACCTTTCCGGAGTTGCCCCTGCGACCTATCCCGTAAATGCCACCAATGCGTTTTATTTTGACGGAAATACGGCTACTCCCGCAACCGGCGAAGTCGTCATCACCGCCAATGCGAACGGCAAGGCTTCCGGTACCTTCAAGGCCACCTGGACGAGCGGAACCGTTACCTCAGTGTACGGCACCTTTACAGATATTCCAGTGAAATAAATTTTGATGTATTCCTACCCTGGCGGACCCTGAAATCCGCCGGGTTTTTTACCTTTTAAAATATTCAGACATGAAAAAAATTCTACTTTTCAGTTTAATGATGCTGGGCATTACAGGCAGCGCCCAGCTTACAATTGTGAAAGACGTATCTGCAACGGGTTTAAGACCTACCGATAACGAGCATTTCATCTGGCAGAACAACCGCTGGAACGGTAAACACTACTACGGGGTAACGGTATCGCCCAGTGTCGCTATAGCAGTAACCGACGGAACCGACGCTGGAACAAAGGTGATTAAAAATTTAGGGCATTCCGGTGTTCTAAGCGCTGCAATAAAGGCCATAATTCCCGCAAAGGATCACTTTTATATTCACGTCTATGTATATAAAAGTTACAGTCCCTATGTTCAGTATGATGAACTCTGGAAGTCGGATGGTACAGACGCAGGAACTGTATTGCTGAAACGGTTCGATGAACGGGGAGCGACTACTGAAGGCATATCCATCACCACTGACCAATATGAAGCAGCAAACCGCTCCCTCAGTGGTAATGAAATGTACTTTTACGGATATACAGGCAGTAATGGCAGAAAAATATGGAAAACGGACGGCACTGCTGCTGGTACCTCAATGATTGCTGATAAATCCGCTAATGCACTGACAAGACTGAATGATGACGTTTATTTTGCTTCCGATTTTAAATTGTGGAAAATCAGCGGCACTACGGGAAGCGTAGAACTGATTGATGTTCCGAATATTTTTATTGTAGCTACTATGCGCATGGCGGCGTTTAAAAACAAACTCTATTTTATGGGTTTTGATGAAACCAATGGGGTAGAGTTATGGTCCTCCGACGGTACGCCTTCCGGAACAAAAATTTTTACCAACACCTCGCCGCTTACCAATAATGTGTACAGTCTCACGACTTTTAATCTCACGTCCACGGATGATTATCTCCTCTTTTCAACTTTGCATAACGCTTCCGACAACACCCGGCATACGCTATACCGCACCGATGGAACGCTCGGCGGCACCGTGCAGCTTTCGCCTGCTGACGCCGTAGATGCGGGAACGAGTTCGGGCTCCATGTTTTCCAAAACCAATGAGAATTTTTACTGTTTTAATATGAACCAGAAAACCATCTTCCGGACCAATTATCAGGAAAACGGTTACTTAATTGTTTCTACAGGTGCCTATAACGCAGGAAATCTCGTCGATTATAAAGGTACTGCCTGGTATGCTGGTGGAACCGCCAGTATGTCCGGAAATAATGATTTCGCGGAACCGCACCGCACCGACGGCATTCAGACCGTAAAAACCTTTGATATCATTACGCTGATGCAGGGAACTAATAACATCGGCTCCAATCCTTTTGGCTTTCATGAATTAAACGGGAATCTGTATTTTTTTGCAGGCCTGGGAAATGCGATGAAGCTGTACCAGTTTCAGGGTGACTATACCTTCAACAGGTCAGCCGGCAATTCGTGGAACGCTCCCGCCAACTGGAATACTGGGGTGGTGCCGCTTTCTTCTGAAGACACTCTGGTTCCTGCTGGTTCGGATGTTGAAATTTCATCTGCAGCATCAGCAAGAAATCTTGCGCTCAATGCGCCACTTCATATTGTTTCCGGCAGTTTAAACCTTGCAGGGGACTTAAATTTAAATTCAAGAATTACGCTGAATAACAATTCTGTGAATCTCAAGGGAACATCTTCCAATATCATCGGCGGTAACACCAATAATTACATCGTCACCAACGGTACCGGCACCGTGAATGTCGAAAATGTAGATGCCGGTCGGGGAATGGTAAACCTTCCGGTTGGGACAGCCAACAATTACAATCCTGTAACGCTGGCGAACTCCGGAACTTCTGATACTTTTTCAGTGAAAGTCTCTGAAGGAATTGCCAACGCGCCAGGCGGTGCGGTGAATGCAACCTGGGACATCTCCGAAGGTACCCCAGGCGGAAGCAATGCCACCATCTCACTGGGCTGGAATGGTTCACAACAGAACGGAACCTTTAACCCAAACAATGCGACCGTCGGACATTATGTAAACGGAGCCTGGACGGCTGAAAACTCCGGTGCGGTGAGCGGCAGCAATCCTTACACCATTACCGGAAGCAGCATCAGCAGTTTTTCTCCTTTCGCGGTGATGAATCTTGGTGCACTCGCAACTGCAGATCCTCTGAAAAAGAACATCTCCGTATATCCGAATCCCTTCAGGGAGGTACTTACCGTTACTGCAGAGGATAAAGCCACCGTACATTTCTACGATATGACAGGCAAAATGGAGGGCAGCCACGCTTTGGTGAAAGGAACCAATGTGCTGAACCCGACAGCACTCAAACCCGGCGTTTACCTGTATCAGGTGAAAAACACTTTAGGAATGGTGATGGCCTCAGGCAAAGTGATTAAGAAATAATAATCATGGAAAAGCGGAGTGATTGGGAAGAGTGTTGCTCCGCTTTCATCACGCTTTGGCTTTGGGTAAGTCAGTACATTTTTTAATCCTACAAAACCGGCTGATGACTGTTCAGCTGGTTTTCTTTTCTCAGAACTGAGGGGTTTTGTTGCAGACTTGTTCGGGACTCCTTGCGGAACTGTTGCGAAAACACCCTTCTTTTGGCAAGGATCCGGCAACAACTCCGCAACAACTCCCGAAGAAAATGGGAAACGATTCCTAAGGTTTCTGATGGAAAAGGATAGCGGACGTCGGGGCTTCGTGGACCCCAGTTGGTGGCACTGTACTTCCTCCAGGAGGATGTACCCGTTGCCGCAGATGGGGCAAACAAAGATCAATTTTGCTGCGGCCGAAGTAACTTACATGCGGCACGTGATTATGCGTCCTCGGAAGGCAATCCCGCTTCTTTCCAGGCTTTCATTCCGCCCTCAAGATGGGCTACATTTTCAAAACCCATCTGTTTCAGGGTTGCGGTAGCCAATGCCGACCGACCGCCAGACGCGCAGTGCAGAATCAGCCTCCTGTCCTTGCTGAGTTCCGGCTTGTGATAGGGCAGACCCGAATCCGCATAAAACTCCAGCATACCCCGTGGGGCGTGTACCGAACCGGCTATCCTGCCGCTTTCCTTTAGTTCATTGCCCTCACGAATATCAATGAGTGTTGCACTTCCGTTCTGCAGTTCCTGCTGTACCTGCTCAGGAGTCAGGTTGTCGATCTGCTGTTTTGCCTGCTGCACCATTTCGGTGGCTGATTTTGCTTCCATAACTTGATTTTTAAGGGGTTACAAACTCAAAGTTAGGATTTATTACTGAATTCCGGTGTCAGTAACCCCTCAAAGTTTTGAGTATTTTTCCCCATTGTGCAGCATCTTCATTTTGTCTGTTGGTTCCAGAAAGCGACGATCGGGTACATGATAACACGGATCCTTCGAGCCTCAGGGTCCTCAGGGCCCTCAGAGTCTGTTGCTACGTCAAATAAAATACGCTAACCATTTGAAAGTCTGGTCTTTTTTGAATAATATTGTAAGACTCATCTAAAAACATTCCCATGCTAACCTACGAAAGCTTTCCATCCCACTTTCACCACTGCATGCTCAGCGAATGTCCGCACAGTGCGGTCTGCCTGCGTTTTCGGGCTTTCACGCTTGCGCCGCAGCAGATTACCACTTTTAGCCTGCTTAATCCTTCAGCGCTGAAAAGCCAGGATCTTTTAAAATGCAGATGGCTTTATAAGGCCGAACCGCAGCTTTATACCCGCGGGCTGAGCAGCGTACTCGAAAGACTGCCGCATGCCACACTGGCGACAATCCGAACGGAGCTTATCTTACTGATGGGCCACAGCACGTATTACCGTCATCTCCGCAACGAACGGTGGCTGGATCCTGAAACCCAGCATCATATTCAGGAGATCTTCCGTAAGCATGGTGTGGAGGAGTTTCTGGTGTATGGTGAGACCCGTTTCGCAGTGTGAAGTTCATTCTGTACGGACGAAAATACAGTTTCACTATAGTGAAACAAAAGTTTCAACCGTGTGAAATAAAAGTTTCACTGGTATGAAACAAAAGTTTCAGTAGGATGAAACAAAAGTTTCACCGGTACGAAACAAAAATGTAAGCGGTAGAATCTCATCGCTTGACGCGTCGCCCGCGGTCCGGAATCTGTTCAGGATCACAGATGGTCAGTGACCGATACCTGAGGCACCCGAAGGCGGAGGATACACAATCTGATTTACGCGGAGGCTGCAAATATTAAACGATAACCATGAAAGGCTACATGTACATTTTACTTTGTTTAGACGGAAGTTATTATACAGGAAGCACCAATAACCTGGAGCTGCGCCTGGGCCAGCATCAGGCGGGTAAAGGTGCCAACCATACGCGAAAAAGACTTCCGGTTAAACTTATTTATTACGAAGAGTACAGCCGTATCGATGATGCTTTTTACCGCGAGAAACAAGTACAGGGCTGGAGCAGAATAAAAAAGAAGCACTTATTAACGGGACGCCGGAACTCTTACCGGAGCTGGCCATTGCGTACCGTGATATTGGTAATGGTGGCTTCGAGAGCCTCAGCCACCGATAGCGCCTCCATTGACCATTGAGCCCAATGACCCTTCGAGAGCCTCAGGGTCCGGAGCTGTTGCATCATCAAAGAAATTCTGACCGATGCCTGAGGCACCCGAAGGTGGAGGATCCCAACTCCACAAACCTGTCATTTTCTGCCTGTTTTTTATTTTCACTTTCATGAACTATCCATGAAGTATCCATGAAGTATCCATGAATGGGACTGGGGTTTGACCCGTCCTAAACTCACAATATAGATTAATAAATAAATCCTGATATCACTGTACAAAAATAACTGATAATATTGAATTGCAGCCGGTTGAATTTAAGTTCAAAAAACATTAATACATTTACAGCAAAACAATTTCCTATGACCCAACGTTTCTCGAACCAGAATCATCGCCTGAGCCATTTCCATGATCACGTGGATGTGGTATGTCCGGGTTGCGGGAAGAAGGCCACAGCAAAAGCAGACCATGAAAAAAAGGAAGTCCGGCTCTACTGTCTTCACTGCGGCTATTCAAAAATCGCCGGTACAGCAGTTGAAGTGGTGGGAATAAGCGGGCATTCAGTAATGGCAGCTCACCATTATTTCGAGGCGGAGTTGTGGTACACGGCACCTTTTAAGAATGAAGCGTTCGTCGCATTTAACCGCGAACATCTGGATTATCTGGAAGCTTATATTTCTGCCATGCTGCGCGAACACAAAGACCGCACCCACTTTACCCTTCTTGAAAAACTGCCGCGCTTTTACCACGAAGCGAAAAACAGGGATACCCTGCTGAAGCTTATTGCCAAGCTTAAAAACAAAAAATGAAACTCAGAGTATTTTTATTTCTTTATGTAACCAAGGTAACAGGAAACCGAAGGGATTTAAACGAACTTTGTAAAAAAAGAAATGAACAGCATTTGCCCCTCCCATCTTTCTTCGTCAGGAGAAGATTTTTTGCTTCTCGATATCCGCGAGCGGTTTGAATTCAATACCTACCGCGGAGTTTTTCCAAATCTGAAGAATATCCCTTTCAGTGAATTCGATGAGGAACTTCCGACTTTGGATAAAAACAGAAAAACGTTACTCATCTGTAACAACGGCCTGCGCAGCAGAACAGCGGTTCAGTTTCTTGCTGAAAGGGGTTTTGCGGACGTATCATCCGTGATGGGCGGTCTGGTGAAATGGCAGCAGAACGGTCTGCCGATGACGGGTACGCCGCCGGATTTCATATCGCATTCCTTATCAGATTCTAAGGAATGTTTTGCCTGATAAATCAGCGATTGAACTTAGAATAATTTTGGGAAAAATCTTCCGGTCCTCCTGCGGTAGTACACATAGGTGGTATATTTCTTTATGAGCTGCTTTTCCTCGTAAGTGGATTTCAGATAGAAAAGAAGCAGCAGACCGAAGGCAATGATGAGTTTGTGTACAGACCCGGTGCCTGCTGCATATCCAAACACCAGAAGGATGATACCGGTATAAATCGGGTGTCTTACCCATCGGTACAGGCCGGATTCAATAAGTTCGGCTCCTTTTTTAGGCGTCGGAAAAACGGTAAGGCTTCGGTTCAGGTGAATTACCGAAAATACGGCGATGGCGAGTCCGAGAACCGCCAAAGCCATTCCCGAAACGGTAACCGCAGCCGGAACTTTCACCCTTGGAAGCCATTCAAAGACATAGCCGGCGAAAAGCATCAACTGCAGCCCTACGAAAATATAATCCTGCGCCGTTTTCTTCATGGCCATAATTTTGAGATGAGGTTACGGATTCACCGCAATGCTGAAAATCCCTCTCAGTTCATCCACGCCATAACCGGTGGCTTTGTCTTGCGGGTAAAGGGATTTAATTTTCTTGTGGGTTTGCTCGGTCATTTCTTTGCCGGGTGTTCCGTGGCACTGTAGACACATGGCGTTGGTGACGATCGGGGAATAATAATAGCCGTCTTTCAGGAGGCCTTCAGGCATTTTACCCGCGGCCAGCATGGCTTTATAGGTGGTGATGACCGCGAGTTCTGAAGGATTTGATGCATTGTCGGGATTCCGGTACTGATCCGACACTCTTTTAATCCTCACGTCATATTTTTTTGAAATACTGTCCGTCAGCGGTATTGCATTGATGTTGCAGAATTCCAGTGCGTTTTCGGGCCCACCTTCGGCGACTTTCTGTTTCAGTTGAGAGCCGAGGAGCTGCTGGGCTTCCGCAGCGTAGTTTTTCAGAATTTCCCCGTCCGGAATCGCTTCACTTTTCCCCGCCGGTATTTCAGTTGTTGTGTTTTCAGTGACGTTGGTCTGCTCTTTCTGGCAGCTTAAAGCCGTGATTAAAAAAGCTCCAACTGCAAAAATGGTTACCTTGTTCATGGTTGTGTTTTTTTGTTAAAATATTAAAATATGTCAATCAGATTAATTTATAAGAGACCGATTTTTGGCTTATTATTCACTTAAAAGCCCGTCAATCTCTTTAAAAAAAGTAGCTTTGCTGTAATCCGCCATTCCGGCGTGGTGAAGCCTGATTTTTCCGGTTTTGTCGAGCACCACTGTTGTCGGAAGTGACCCGTTGAAATAAGCCGAAGGAATATTTCCTGCCGGAACAAGGAACGGGATCGTATAATTTTCTTTTTTCAGATAGTTTTCACCCAATGAAACCTGGTCATCCAGATTCACGGTAAGGAAAACGACGCCCGGATTGTTTTTGTATCTATCGTAAAACTTCTGGATCGAAGGAAATTCAGCCCGGCAGGGCGGGCACCATGAAGCCCAGAAATTCATAAACACCACTTTCCCTTTCAGGTCTGCAGTACTGATCGTGTTGCCGGACTGGTCTGCCACGGTGAAATTTTCAGTAATGGTGTTAGTATCGCCGGCTTCGGTCTCCTTTTCAGTTTTCTTTTCCACGCTGGAATTCATAATTCCTGTAGAAATAATCTGTCGCATGAACCAGGCTTTCGCGTCGGGACTTACCAGCAGCAGGACAAAGAGGGCAAAAAGTATTGCGGTGCTCCAGTTTTTCCTGAACCATATTTTAATTTTCTCCATTTTAAGGTAGTGTTTATCTGTTATTTCAGGAGTTGTTTTCGGACTTCGGCTTCTTCTACAAAGCCCAGGCTCTCCCAAATGATTTCGTTGTTTTTATATAATTTAAGAACCGGCAGGGCAGAAACGTTCATCGCTTTGCACAGTTCCGTATTGTCGTCGGCATTCACCCTCACAATTTTTACTTTTTCGGGCATTTCTGCAGCGATTTTGCTGAGGTAAGGTTCCATCTTTTTACACGGCGCGCACCAGTCTGCATAAAAATCAACCAGAACGAGGCGGTCGCTTTTCAGCTCCTCATTATACTGCTGCAGGCTCATGCCTTGCGTAGCTGCTGCGGATTTTACCTCCGGCAGGTTTTTGCTGCGCCAGTCCATCATTCCTCTTTTCATTTCATAGATTTCGCTGTAACCCATTTCTTTCAGCTTTTCTGCTGCCGCTGCACTGCGGGGTCCACTGAGACAGTACACAAAAATGGGTCTTGAAGGATCCAGGGTGGCTGCTTTTTCTGCGAAATCATCTGCATTCCAGTCGATATTTACTGCATTCTGAAGGTGCCCCTTTTTGTATTCGCTCAGTGTTCTTACATCCACTACCTGTGCGTTGGGCGTTTTTTTCAGTTTTTCTGAAAACTCAGTGGCTGTAAGTGCTGGGATGCTCTCTGTGTTCTGCGCTTTGCTGCAGCCCGTCATAACCAGAGCGAAAATTGCGATGATGATGCTTCTGTACATATTTTAACTGTTCTCTTTGATTAAACGTTCGAGTTCTTCGGCAGGAAAAACACCGGACTGTTTCCATTTTACTTCTCCGTTTTTAAAGATCACTAGGGTAGGAACACTTCTGATTCCGTATTTTGCTGCAACGCCCTGGTTTTTATCGACATCGATTTTAATGATGGTCGCCTGGTCGTTCACCCGTTTTTTTAGGTCTTCCAGAATGGGTGCCTGCATTTTGCACGGGCCGCACCATTCTGCAAAAAAGTCTACCAAAACAGGTTTGTCCTGACTGATTAGTTCGTGAAATTTTGACATGTCTTTTACTTTATTTTGATTTTACTTCTTCGAATTGTACTTAATCCGTATTCGAGCCGGATGATTTACGGTCCGGAACCGCACAGTTCCCGCCGGCACAGCAGCCGATGTTCAGCAGGGGCATGATGATCATTGCCGCCGCAAATATCGTCATGAACCATACCCCGGTTCTGATGGCTTCTGTCATCAGGAAGAGGCCGAGTGCGAGACGGAGAATGCGGAAGATATTCCAGTTTTTTGTGATATTCTGAATCATTTTTGGTTTTAAGATGTTACATGATTTTCTTTTTCGCGCCATTCCTTCATCCCACCGGAATAGTTTTTTACGTTATTAAAACCGTTTTTCTTTAAGAGCGAGTAGGCAATTGCGGAACGGTCGCCGCTTTGACAGTGAATCACCACCTGTTTGTCCCTGCTTATTTTATCTAGGTTTTGAGGAAGCGTTCCTACAAAAACATTTTTCGCGCCTTCAATATGTCCATCTTCATATTCGGTTTTTCCTCTTACATCTACGATCTGAACATCTTCTCTGCCAAGATACGTTTTAAATTCTTCGATCTCAATAACGTCAGCTTTCTGGAGTTCAATACCCGGTAAATTAACGTCGGAAATAAATCCCGCAATACGATCGAGGCCGATGCGCATGAGTTTTCTGGTAATTTCATCCATTTCTTCTTCGGGAGCTACGATCATGAAATCCTCCTCATAATTCAGAAGCCAGCCTGCCCAGGTACTCAGGGTTCTGTTGTTCTGGATATTGATGCTCCGGGGAATGAAACCCTTCGCAAATTCAACCTTATTCCGCGTATCAATAATTTTTACTCCTTCATGGTATTTTTGTAGAAACTCGGTTTCAGAAAGTTTCGGATGTTTCGGAACTTCGATCAGTAAAGGCCTTTCAATTTTATTGAGCTTTTTCATCATTGCAAAATACTTCGGCGGTTCCGGCTGACCTTCCAGGAGATACTGTACAAAACCTTCTTCATCACTTTCGAAGCGGAATGCCCAGTTACTGATTTTCTCGTAACCAACAGTAGAACTTGGAACGGAGCCCAGCGCTTTTCCGCAGGCTGATCCCGCACCATGTCCAGGCCATACCTGAATGTGTGGCGGCAGTTTTGAAAAATCCTGTACCGACCGGTACATTTCGTGTGCACCTTTTTCCTGAGTTCCTGAGATTCCGGCGGCTTTTTCGAGCAGATCCGGACGACCGATATCGCCGACAAACACAAAATCTCCGGTGAAGATCATCACGGGTTCATCTGTTGCAGGATGATCGGTCAACAGAAAACTGATGCTTTCGGGGGTGTGGCCGGGAGTATGGATCACCTTCAGCGTAAGATTTCCTACTTTGATTTTATCACCATGCTTTAAGCCTTCATGTGGAAATTCATACTGCCAATCCGGGCCGCCCTCATCAGAAAGATAAAGTTGAGCACCGGTAATTTCTGACAGTTCACGGGAACCCGAAAGAAAATCCGCGTGAATATGTGTTTCGGTAATATGGGTAATGGTTAGATTGTTTTCTTTTGCGATCTGAAGATAGGTGTCAACATCGCGTTTAGCGTCAATTACAATTGCTTCTCCTTTTGCCTGGCAGCCGATTAAATAACTGCCCTGCGCTAAACCTGTATCATAAATGTGTTTGAAGAACATCGTATATATTTTTTAAAGTGGTTTTTGGTTTTAAAGTATCAAATCCGGTACCTTATTTTTAATGGTAAGATTCATTTCAGCAACGTTCATACCTTATGAAATTTCATAGATAAGCTATTCTCCTTTAATCTCTTTTCCGTGATGCAAAGTTACTCTAACAGAATTCAGCCGAAGGTAACATTGGTTACTTAAAACTAATCATGATGTTCCGTAAAACTGAAGATGGCCAGCGCCTGATAACTGATAAAGAGCGGCAGAATTTTGTATTTTTGTAGAATGGAAATCACAGAATCGGTAAAAGAACTTTTTGAACCTGAATTAATGGCTGAAATTATGGCCGTTGGCAGAAGAAAAACTGCTGAAGAAGGCGAGGTGATTATCAGCATCGGTCAACAGTTGCTTTATATGCCGATTGTAATGCAGGGCACCGTAAAGGTATCTATGATGCAGCCCGACGGGAGGGAACTTTTAATGTACTACCTGAATGCCAGCGACGGTTGCGCAATGTCATTTACCTGCTGTATGCAAGAGGCGAAAAGTGAAATCATGGCCGTGGCAGAGGACGATGTGGAAATGTGGATGATTCCGGTCGAGTACATGGATTCGTGGATGAGCAAATATCCAACATGGAAAGACTTTGTGATGCGCACGATGCAGAACCGCTTCGTTGAGATGTTGAAGGCTTTGGATATGGTGGTTTTCAATGGTCTGGATGTGAGACTTATCAACTATCTCAGAGAAAAATCCAGAATATCCGGAAAAACAGTAATTAATGTGTCTCATGAAGAGATTGCGAATGACCTTGCAAGTTCACGCGTAGTCATCAGCCGGCTTCTGAAAAAACTTGAAAACGACGGAAAAGTTCTGCTTTACCGCAACCAGATTAAGCTGCTGAAAGATTTTTAACCAGCTTCGCACCAATACTGACAACAGTTCTGTTTTTGAATTGCATGGGTCTGAAGATTTCCATCACTCAAATTCTTCGAAAGGGATTTTGAGCTGAACGGAAATCTGTTTTTTTTCCTGGGTGTTGAGGTTGGAAAGTGAAAGTCCAAGCAAGCGCACGGGTTTGTCGAAAGGGCGCAGTTCCCAGAGTTTCTGCGCGGTTTCAAAGAAATCCGTAGAACCGTCAAAATATACTTCCTGGGTTTTGCTGCGCGTGTATTGGGTGAAATCTTTGTACTTGATTTTCAGGGTTAAAGATTTTCCTTTGATTTCTTTTTTCGCCAGCCGGGTTTCGAGTTCTTCACTGATGAGTTGAAGCTGCCTGAAAACCGAATCTTCATCAAGGAGATTATCCCAGAACGTTTCTTCCACCGCAACACTTTTCTGAATGCGGTGTGGTTTTACTTCACTTTTATGAATTCCACGCACCACATTATAATAATAGTTTCCCGATTTCCCAAATAGACGGACGAGTTCTTCCAGCGCCTTTTCCTTGAGGTCTGCACCTTTAAAGATGTGCATTTCGTGCATTTTATTGGCGGTAACTTTTCCGATGCCGTAGAATTTTTCTATCGGAAGTTCCTCCATGAACTCCATGATTTGTGTTGGATGAATGGTTTTCTGTCCGTTGGGTTTGTTATAATCTGAAGCCACTTTTGCCAGAAATTTATTCACCGAAATTCCTGCGGAAGCAGTGAGTCCCGTTTCTTCGAAAATCCTTTGTCTGATTTCTCTTGCGATATCATTGGCGGATTCAATTCCTTTTTTATTTTCAGTGACATCCAGGTACGCTTCATCCAGAGAAAGTGGTTCTACCAAATCGGTATATTCATAAAAAATTGCCCGGATCTGCTGCGAAATTTCTTTGTAACGCTGAAATCTTGGTTTTACCACGATGAGGTGGGGGCATTTCTCGAGCGCCAATCTCCCCGGCATTGCAGAACGGATTCCGAATTTTCTGGCTTCGTAACTAGCCGCTGCTACCACACCATAATGCCCGCCTCCCACGGCAATGGGTTTTCCGCGGAGTTCCGGATTGTCGTGCTGCTCCACGGAAGCGTAAAACGCGTCCATATCGACGTGGATGATTTTGCGCTGGGGAATCATGAAGCAAAATTAAGAAAATTGCTTTTCTGAAAAGGGCATAAAAAAAACTGATGGTCCGGCAAGGGGATTATTTGCAAATCTATTTGCTGAATCATCAGTTAAGCTTCACTTCTTGCTTCAACTTTAAGTACTGACTTCAAAAATATTGATTCCAAAAAACTGCCTTTCGGTTCGTTTTTATCATCGTTTCATCGATAAACACTTTAAGTTTCAACGTTGATGTGATTCCGGACTTTTACCTGTTTGCTGCAGACTTAAGATTCAGTTTTGCAACATCGTCTTCTTCTGAGACTGGTAAAAACCTTCTTTCACCTCGTAAGTTCCACTTTTTATTCGGTACACCAGTTTTAATTGAGAAAGTACCTGTCGGATTTTTCTTTTTTCAACTCTGTGTGTACCTCGCCTTTTTAGTCGTGCATCAGTAAAGAATATCGGATTTTGAGTCTCCGGGTTTTCAGCTTCTTCCTTTCGGTTTCCAGTTGATTGCCTTAACTTTCAAATTTCCTGAGCATCTTTAAAGATTTTAAGCGTGAAATTTTTGCTGTTAAGCTTCCGTTCAGCTCTGCATTCTGACTTGATTGGTGATGTAAAAATACTACGATTAGATCCTTAAAAGCAAATAAAACGGCTTTTAATTCTCACGTTCTATCAACTGTTTGTTTACAATGAAATGTGAATATCTATCTGTTTACCAGAGTATTAAATAGAAGGTTATGAACGAATTCACAGTCAAGTTCTGTAATGCATAGTTTTTTTAATATTTACGTTTTACGGGTCAGAAATAATGATTTAAAAACCGCAGTTATCAATATAATATATAATTTTATAGAAAAAATCATGAGCAGCGACTTTACAATCGAGCAGCCTTTCCGCTTTCTTGGAAATGATTTCCAGGATGAACTGCGTGAGAAATCTATCGTTCAGAAATTCGGTCCCAAAACAGAATTGATGCAGGAAGGCCAGCGGGTGAAGTATGTCCCGATTGTTTTGAGCGGTTTGGTGAAAGTGTACACGATGAGCAGTGACCGCGAACTTGTTTATTATTTTGTAAGGCCGGGACAGAGTTGTATTATGACATTTTCAACAATTTTTAAGGATGGGATCAGTAAGGTTTTTGCGTCCACTGATGAGTCTTCCGAGGTGATGCTGATCCCGGTACAGCATATGAAAAAATGGATTATCACTTATCCGGAAATCAACCAGTTCTTCTACAGAGAATATGATTTAAGATATGCCGAGATGATTGATATGACATACAAAGTAGTTTTTCACCGCCTGGACCGGCGGGTCATGGACTATCTTCAGAACAAGATAGAAATTACCGGAAAAAACCCTGTAAAAGTTTCGCATAAAGAAATTGCCAACAGTCTGGGAACTGCCCGCGAAGTCGTAAGCAGGATCCTGAAAAAATTCGAACACGAGGGAAATGTCCGGCAGGATGTTGCTGGTATTGAGGTTGTTAAATCCCTGTGACTTTAGTCACCGCTTTTTTACTTTTTTAAGATATAAATTTGTTAGGCCTTTCGTGCAGGTCGACAAAATAAGTCTCTGCGCAGGTTTCTTGTGCCGGGAAAATGTTGGTTTAATCTTAAAAAAGTATTTAATGATACAGAAATTTACATTTTTGCTCTTTATTTTTACGGGTTTTGCAGCATTTTCACAGGAAGATTTACTGAAGGAGATCGACACAGTAGCGTCCGCAGAAATTTACCAACCCAGTTTCAAGGCGCTTCAGATTGTAACAGGACAATCAACAAAGATGCCGGCTGAGAAAGAATTTTATGTAGATATTTCTCACCGTTTCGGTGATGTAAGCGATGGGTTTAAAACTTTTTTTGGTCTTGATCACGCTACAACCAAATTGGGAGTAATTTATGGTTTAACGGATGGCATATCGCTTAGCGCTGCCAGACATACGTATCAGAAAACGTATGAATTTGGCACAAAATACCGGTTGCTGAAACAGGTGGGCGAAATGCCTTTTGACGTTGTTGGATATCATGTTATCGACATTAATTCCGAACTTGACCGGGATAATTATCCAAACCTGAGGTTCAGCGACCGTATGGCCTATTTGAGTCAGATCCTTATTTCCCGAAGATTCTCTGAAAGTTTCAGTATGCAGTTAACGCCTACTTATATCCACAGAAACCTCATAAATCCGGAGATTGAGAACGAAAATCTTTTTGCAGCAGGAATTGGCGGCAGATATAAAATATCAAAAAGAGTTTCATTGAATGCTGAATATTTTTTGAACATGGAGGATAAAAATTATTATAAGAATCCTTTATCTGTGGGAATGGATATTGATACGGGCGGTCACATTTTTCAGTTGGTTTTTACGAATTCGCAACCGATTACTGAAGTTGGATACATCAGCAACGCTACCGGAAACTGGGAGAAAGGTCATTTCTTTTTCGGCTTCAATTTATACCGTGTTTTCTAAAGAATCAGCATCATGAAAAAACCGTTTAACCTATTAACGATCCTCGCTTTTTTTGCAATTCTCGGTTGTGATACCCGGACTTATGACGACATTTCAGAGAAAGTAACTCTTCCTGCAACGGTAACTTATACAAATGATATTAAACCGCTGATTGCTACCAACTGCACGGTATGCCATTCGCCCGGTGGAGCGTCTGGATTCTTTCCGCTTACGGATTACACGTTGGTTAAAAATGCTATTGATAATATTCTGGACAGGGTACAGCGGCCTAATGGGGATCCGCAAAAAATGCCTCAGGGCGGCAGTTTGTCTCAAAGTAGTATTGATCTTTTGAAAAAGTGGAAGAATGACGGTTTAAAAGAATAATTAAATAAAATCGCAACAATGTATAACAGACTCATCATTTTAGTAGCCTTGATTCTAGGAAATCTTGCGTTTTCACAGAAATACAGTACCAAGACCGGAACCGTACATTTTGAAGCAAATGTTCCGCTTTTCGAGGATGTAGATGCTAAAAATTCAAGCGTAGCGACTGTTTTAAATATAAAAACAGGTGATATTGCAAGCATCGCAATGAATAAGAACTTTAAGTTCAAAAGTGCACTCATGGAAGAACATTTCAATGAAAATTATGCTGAATCTTCAAAGTATCCGAAAGCAGTTTTTGTAGGAAAGATTGAAAATTACAATTTGGAGGAGCTTAATACTTCGCCCCGCAGCTATACGGTATCAGGATCACTTACATTTCATGGCGTGAAGAATAACGTTTCATCCACGGCACAAATTTACCGTAAGGATGATAAAATTTATATTTCAGGAAAATTTTCTGCAAAACCTGCGGAATATAATATCAGCATCCCAAGTGTAATTAAAAAGAAGATTGCAGAGACCGTGAATGTGGATTATAATTTTGAACTGGAGAAAATATGAAAACCGCTCTTTCTTTAATCATACTACTGATAGGCGTAATGTTGATAAACGCTCAGCAGAAAGATGTTTTTGATGTAGCGAGATCCGGAACAGTAGAAGAAATGCAACAGCTGCTTAAACAAAACCCGGATGTGATTAACAGCACAAATTCTATGGGTTTTTCTCCCTTGATTCTGGCCTGCTACCGTGGCAATACCAATGTTGCAAAATTTTTGATTCAGCATGTAAAAGATATCAATTACAAAAGTCCTGAGGGGACCGCTCTAGCAGGTTTGTGTATCAGGTATCATAAGGAACTTGCTGAAGCACTTCTGGCTAAAAAAGCTGATCCGAATATTGCAGATGCCAATGGCACTACACCGCTCATCTGGGCAGTAAAAACAGGAAACGAAGAGTTGGTGAAAATGCTGCTGCAGTACGGCGCTAAGAAAGAACAGCCGGATCACATGGGAATTAAACCCTTTGAATATGCTGTGCAAACTCAAAGAGAAAATATTATTAACCTTTTAAAAATGCAATAAAATGAAAAGAAAACTTTTACTTATTTTATCAAGTTTTTGTGCCTGTATTTTAATCGGTGCACAATACAGTTCAGGAGCACCTTTCCTCGTTGGAACTACAGGGGTTTCTGTAAAGATGGAAACAAAGCCAACTATGGTAAGACTCACACTTTCAGGCCCCAGTAACTCGTTTCTGGGACTCGGAGCTGGAGATGAAGGTATGGCATCAGGAGCCGACGGATTTATTTACAACTCCGCTTCTGCAAGGGACTATACATTCAACGGAGTTGGTGTAACGCCATCAGCAGATGCTGTTCAGGACTGGACAGTAACTTCGAATACCATTTCAGGAAGTACAAGGACTGTTGTTGCGACCAGAAGTCTCTCAGGTGGGGCCGGCGATGCACCCATTCCCAATGCGGCTGGAACGGTAAATGTATTTGTTGCGAGAGGGGATGGTACGCTTACACTTTCCTATCACGGCGCAGGGAACAGGGATTATGCGACTTTGGTAATGAGCTATGATGCTGCACTGGCGGCGGATGATGTTAATCTGCAGGGAAAAATTATGATGTATCCTAACCCATCAAAAGGAACAGTGAATTTCAAAAACTCCGAAAGTATTAAATCCATTCTTGTTTACGATAGTACCGGAAGGTTTATTGTATCTCCGAAACTTAAAAACAGCGGCATCGATTTAAACAGATTAAGTCCCGGTACTTATTTTCTGGAAATTGAAGCAAATGATGGCGTGAAATCTTTTGAAAAATTAATTAAGAATTAACTAAAGAGTTTTAGCGAAGTAAAAACCGTTTTGAAGTCATCAAAACGGTTTTTCTATTTTTACAATCTGTTGTTCTCTAGGTAAGTCATTACAGTTTTATTGAACTCCTCTTTTTTATCAATGTTTACATTAATTGGCCAGTAATAAACCAGATCACGCAGATAATCAAAGGTTTTAAGCCTTACATAATCTTTCTCGGTA
The DNA here is from genome assembly GCF_019195395.1 of Kaistella faecalis. NCBI lineage: Bacteria > Pseudomonadati > Bacteroidota > Flavobacteriia > Flavobacteriales > Weeksellaceae > Kaistella > Kaistella faecalis. Next base: position 916,813 of record NZ_CP078067.1, on the reverse strand, counting down.
GTGAGGATGATTTTGTATTCACCTAATTTTTTGTACTCTGCCACAATATTCTTAATGTCCTGATCGCTGAAATTGTGATGATCTTTAAATTTAAGATGCTTCACCCTTTGGGAGAATTTTGCGAGATGATTGATGAGGGGTTTTGGATTCGCAATTCCGGTTATCAGCAGGATATCGTAATAACTCAGATTGTTATCCGGCAGCATTTTGTCTTTGCTGTAAATATTCTCGTCGTAGCCAATGCCGGAGAAAAATACTTTCTGGTAATGCTGGGGCTTAATTCTCGAAATATAATACTGTTTCTTTTCCTCAGTTAAATCCTCGGGACATTTAGAAACCATAATGATCTGCGATCTTGAGGCGCCGCTCCGGCTTTCGCGTAAATCACCTGCCGGAAGCAGAAAGTCTTTAAAATACGGATCATTATAATCCATCATCAGAATACTGAATCCGGGTTTTATTTTGCGGTGCTGATAGGCATCGTCCAGAATAAGCACATCCAAATCCATATCATCAATCATCTTTTTTGCGCCCGGAACTCTCTCTTCAGAAACACCGATTACAAAGCGGTTTTTGAAACGTTCGAATAGCTGCATCGCCTCGTCGCCCACCGTTTTATAATTGCTGTCGTAATTGGTAATACCGTAACCTTTGGTCAGTCTTCCGTAACCGCGAGACAGGACACCGGTTCTGTAATTTTTGGAAAGGAGTTCAGCAAGGTACATCACCATTGGCGATTTTCCGCTTCCGCCCACAGAAAGGTTTCCGACATTGATGATCGGAGTTTTAAATTTGGTTGATTTAGAGATTCCCCAATCATACATTAAGTTCCTGACACTCGTTACGAAATGATAACCAAGGGAAAAAGGGTAGAGATACCATCTTTTCATAGGCTGCAAAAATAGGTATTTTTCGGGGTAAAGAAAAGACAGGACCCACTAAATTTATCATGGTTTTTAGTGATTTTTATTTTCGGGTACGCTAGAGAATAATTCGGCGCTGTTCCCCAAATTTTAAACATTTTGTTTAAATTTGCTAGATTAGATTAAAAGCCATGAAAAAGAAAAATGTAGCCGTCGTGATGGGTGGTTATTCCGACGAGTACAAGGTTTCCCTGAAAAGCGGGCAGCTTATTTACGACTCACTCGACCGCGACCTATATAATGTTTATAAAGTCGTGATTCTGAAAGAGGAATGGTATTTTGTAGATGACAGAGACCAGAACCTTCCCATCAACAAGGCAGATTTTTCCGTCACCATGGAAAGTGATTTCAAAGTTAAATTTGATGTCTGTTTCAACATTATTCACGGGAAACCGGGAGAAAATGGCGAGCTTCAGGCGTATTGGGACACCATCGGTCAGAAATATACCGGCTGCGGTTTTTACCAGAGTGCATTAACATTCAATAAAAAAGATACCCTTGCGGTATTGTCAAAATACGGAATTCCTTCCGCAAAAAGTGTTTATTTAAGAAAAGGAGATGATTTCAATGCAGATCAGATCATGGAGGAATTAGAACTCCCGCTTTTTGTAAAGCCTAACCAAAGCGGTTCTTCGCTTGGAATCACAAAGGTAAAAGACAAGTCGGAATTCCCGAAAGCAGTAGATTTTGCCTTTGCTGAAGACGACGAAATTTTAATTGAAAGTTTCCTGAACGGAATGGAGGTTTCTGTGGGGGTGGTAGATTTCAACGGCGAAACAATTGTGCTGGGAATTACCGAAATTGTTCCGCATAAAGAATTTTTCGACTACGAAGCGAAGTACGAAGGTGCATCTGAAGAAATTACGCCCGCCAGAATTGATGAAGAAACACGCATAAAAGTGGAAGAGATTGCTAAAAAAGCCTATAATTCTTTAGGAATGAGTGGTTTTTCCCGAAGCGAATTTATTATTATGAACGGGATTCCGTATATGCTGGAAATGAATACCAATCCTGGATTTTCACCGGCTTCAATCCTGCCGCAACAGGCAAAAATCTACGGAATTTCGATTAAGGATTTGTGCGGAAATGAAGTTGAAAAAGCTTTGGCAAAAAAATAAAAACTAAAAAACTATGAGAGTCGCTGTTTTTCCGGGTTCGTTTGACCCGATTACACTTGGGCATTACGATATTGTGGAAAGAGCAGCGCCTCTTTTTGATAAGATTATTATTGCTATCGGTCAGAATTCACAGAAAAAATATATGTTTTCACTGGAACAAAGGGTAGAATTCATTAAAAAAACCTTTGAAAAATTTCCCCATGTGGAAGTAGACCATTTTGAAGGGTTGACTATTGATTACTGCCACAGCAAAAATGTAAACTTTATTCTGCGCGGACTGAGAAATCCCGCAGATTTTGAGTTTGAAAAAGCGATCGCCCAAACTAACCGGGAACTGACCAAGCAGAATCAGATCGAAACCATCTTCCTTTTAACATCAGCCGGCAAATCATTCATCAGCAGCAGTATCGTAAGGGAAATTATCAATTTCGGTGGAAATTATGAACTCCTTGTGCCTGACACGGTACGGGTTAATATTAGTGATGAGTAATAAGCGATTAGTAATGGGTGATAAGTAATGAACGAGTAGTAATATTTCGTTAAACAAATTTCCTTTATATGACATCTGATTACAACCAATTATTCAGGGAGCGGACTAAAAAACTCTGCGTGGCAATTATTAAAAGCCTTTCTGTTTTGCCTTATTCAGATGACGTTTCTGTGATTAGGAAGCAAATTTACCGTTCTTCAACCTCTGTTGCAGCAAACTACAGAGCAGTTGGGAGAGCTAGATCCCAGAAAGAAAAATTCTCTAAGTTATGTATTGTTGTGGAGGAGGCTGATGAAACACAATTCTGGCTAGAAATAATTCAGGAATTAGAATATCTTGATTCACTGAATCTTGAACCGTTAAAAATAGAATGTGATGAAATTGTAAAAGTGATGAGCAGTTACAAAAAGAAAATGTCAGATCAAAATAATTTCCTTTAACCCCATTACTCAACACTCATCACCAATTACTAATTAAAATAAATGGTCCACGAAAATTTTAATCTCGCTATAGAACTGCTCGGTACCGTAGCTTTTGCCATGTCGGGGAGTTTTGCTGCCATGCAGAAGCGGCTCGATCCTTTCGGGGTTTTAATTATTGCGTTTATCACATCGGTTGGCGGCGGAACCGTGCGCGATCTTCTTCTGGATGTTCCCGTGTTCTGGATGCACGATTTAATCATGTGTACGGTAATTTTTATTACCTGTATTTTTTCGATGATTTTTAAATCGGTCGAGAAAAAATTCCAGGTTACGCTTTTCATATTCGACAGTTTTGGGCTGGGACTTTTCACTATTGTTGGAATTCAAAAGGGTTTGAATGCAGACCTTCATCCTTTGATCTGTCTTACTTTGGGCACCATTACCGGCTGTTTTGGGGGAATCATCCGTGACATTTTACTTAACAGGATTCCGCTGATTTTCAGGAAAGAAATTTATGCTACAGCATGTATCGTAGGAGGCAGCGTCTTTCTTCTTTTCATCAACTATACCCGGCTTTCCTATACTTTTGTGCAGATTTCAACTATTTTGCTCATTGTTGCCATACGAACACTGGCCGTGAAATACCACTGGCAGATGCCCAAATTTTATGGGGTTGAGCAGAACTCGGAGATGTAGAATGTAAATTGTCTGCTGTTGGAAGCTGGATGTTTCTTGTTTAATTCATGATAAAAAAATTATCACTTTTACCGCAAAAAAAATCCTGAAAGACTTCAGGATTTGATTTTTTTAGAGATGACGGCTTAATGGAATTTTCCGCGCTGTCTCATGTTTGGGTTATGCATGTGTTTCTGCATCGTTGGCATTTTCAGCTGGTCTTTCAGCATCTTGATCTGATCGGTCATCATTCCTGCAGAATCTAATCTTTTAGCTTCTTCAAGAAGTTTAGTTGCTTCCTGTCTTCTTCCTTTCTGTATTGCTCCCGCCGCGATATTGAGTGTTGCCATAGCACGGTCGTGTTTCATATTCAGGCCATATTCAAGCGCTTTTTTCATTAAGGGTTCTACTTTTTGAGGATTTTCCTGCGCTAAAGTTAGTCCCTGTAAATAATGGAAATAACCGTATTGCGAGCGGTGAAGCTGAGATTCAAAATTAGTGATTTTTGAAAGCCATTTGCTGGCTTTGTCCATGTTCTGTTTTCTTAAGTACCAGAAGGCAGCAAGGATAAACTCATTTTTAAAGAATAAAAGAATAGGAATTGCTGAAAGGATGACCACCACGATTCCCCAGCCGATATTCCTGTTCATCATCAGATAAATTCCTGCGGCAATCATCAGGCCTGCGATAACGAATTTTATGTATTTGTTCATTGTTAAATTTTATGACTGCAAAGATAGAAATTTGAGGTTAAATTTCAGATGTTAGATTTCAGACTTTTTTTCGAAGGTCTGGAAACAGAAATCGTATTTGTTTTTCTCATCTTTTTCATGGCATGTTTCTGATGTTTTCTGCCAGATTTTCGGATTGATTTTCGGAAAGAAAACATCGGCCTTAAGTTCTGCTTTTACCTGCGTTACTTCAAGTCTGTCGGCCAGATCAATGGTTTGCTCGTAAATATTTCCGCCTCCGATGACAAAGATGTTTTCATCCATCTTTTTAGCGAATTTTAAAGCTTCTTTTATACTGCCGACAATTAGAATTCCTTCTTCGAACCAGTCTTGTTTTCGCGACACAACAATATTGGTGCGGTTAGGTAAGGGTTTGCCTATGCTTTCGTAGGTTTTCCTTCCCATAATAATTGGGTGGCCCGAAGTTATTTCTTTGAAATGTTTTAAATCCTTCGGCAAATGCCACAACAGTTGGTTATCAGCACCAATCTCATTCTTTAAACCCATCGCCACTACAATTGTGATCATTTTTCTTAAATTTTCACAAATTTAGCACATAATTTGTATATTTGGGTACCAAACATTAAACATTAAAATATTAAACTATGAGAAACAGAGGTTGTATGAGCGCCGGAACCATCGGTATTGCTCTTCTCGTTATTGCCGCAATTTTATTTTTCTGGGGCAAAAACGGTTATAACAGTTTCACGACCAAAGAACAGACCGTGAATACCAAATGGTCTAACGTGGAAACGGTGTACCAGAAGCGTGCGAACCTAATCCCAAATCTTGAGAGAACTGTAAAATCCTATTCGCAATTCGAGCAGGAAACTTTAACTAAAGTAATTGAAGCCCGCTCAAAAGCGACGTCAATCACTGTTGATCCAACAAACATGACCGAAGCTGATATGGCGAAATTCCAGGCAGCACAGGGTGAATTAAGCGGAGCTTTGAGCAGATTGATGGCTGTAGTAGAACAGTATCCTAATTTAAAAGCGGATCAGCAGTACATGAATTTCCAGCGAGAATATACCGCGATTGAAAACAGCATAAGAAGCGAAACCGTTTATTATAATGAAGCGGCGCAGGATTATAATACTTCAATCAAAACATTCCCGAATAACATTCTGGCAAACTTTACAAACTTTAAAGAGAAACCATATTTCAAAGCAGCGGCAGGCGCTGAGAATGCGCCGGAAGTGTTTACCAATTAATGAGCAACTTTCTTACAGATGTACAAATGGCTTCCCTTGTGGAAGCCATTCAGTCAGCAGAAGATCATTCTACCGGCGAAATCCGCGTACATATTGATTCCAATTCGGAGGGTAATAATGCGGAGATTGCCTTTGAAGTCTTCAAAAGGCTTTGTAAGGATAAAACTGCGGAAAGAAATGCAGTGCTTTTTCACGTGAATTTCGAGCAACATTACCTTACGATCATCGGCGACGCAGGTATTCACGAAAAAGTTCACCAGAATTTCTGGGACAGGCTTCATGATCAGATCACATCCGAATTTGCAAAAGGAAATTTTCACGACGGATTGAAAAATGCCATTCTTGAAACCGGTTTCGAACTTAAAAAACATTTCCCAATCTCGGGAGAAAATCATAACGAACTGTCGAATGAGATTACGTTCTCTTAAAAAACTCATTGTTTTACTCTTTTTTGGACTGAACATTCTTGTTTTTGCCCAACTGGTTCCTGCAAAACCTGTAAAAATCTTTCCTGTTACCGATGAGGTAGGGTTGTTAAATTCAACTGAACGGGAGCAGCTTAACCAGAAACTCATTAAGTTTTACGACTCCACTTCTACGGAAATTGCGGTAATTATCATTCCCACTACAAAAGGGGAGGACATCAATTATCTTGCAACTATGTACGGTGAAAAGTGGGGAATTGGCGAGAAAGAACAGGATAATGGTATTGTATTTCTCATCGCGACAGAAGACCGGAAATTTGCCATTCAGCAGGGCCGTGGCGTGGAGCGCTATCTTACCGCTTCGGTGGCGGGACAGATTCTGGATTATATTGTAACCCCCAATTTTAAGCAGGGACTTTGGTACGAAGGCATCAACCGCGGAACAACTGCTTTGATGGAAGTGGTGCAGGGTAAATTCAAACCTATTGTTAAAGAAACTTCCCGTGAAGGAGGAATCAGTATTGTAAAGGTGATTTTTATTGCATTTTTTGTCCTGATGATTCTCAGTATACTCTTCAAGAACAAAGGCGGCGGCGGAAATAATGATGATGATGACGATGTGATTCTCTCGCGGCGCGGACGCAGAACGTATCCCGGCGGATTTTTCCCTTTCCCCGGAAGTTTCGGAGGTGGAGGTTTTGGCGGTGGCGGTTCCGGAGGTGGATTTGGCGGATTCGGTGGTGGCGGAAGCTTCGGCGGCGGCGGCGCATCCGGTGGATGGTAAACGAAAATTCTTCGCTAAACTATTAAAAAATCAGCCCTTTAAAGGCTGATTTTTTAATTTGATTTTATTTAATGGAAACGCTCCCGCCGCTGCTTTCATTTTGACTCAGAATATTCAAATCTCCTTTTCTGTATACCGCGATATTTCCACCTGAACTTGCCGATGCATTCAGCTGGTTGGTGGTCGCCACAGTTACATTCCCGGCACTTGAAGCCTGTATGTCGGAAATCTCAGCAGTAAGCTTTTCGGCATCTACGGTGCCGGCTGAAGAAGCTTTCAACGCGGCATTTTTCGCCTTACCGGAAAGATTAATGTCTCCCGAAGACGTTGCCTCAGCATCGAGATTTACAGCCCAGATCTCACCCGAGAAATGCCCGGAACTGGAAACATCAACTGAGAAATCATTAGCTTCCAGATTTCCGGTAATACGGCCAGAACTCGAAACTTCCACATCTGTTTTATCCTGAGTAAATTTATCTTTTACGAGGATTTTAGCCGAAGAAGTAGCTTCCAGATGCGTGAAATCTCTCACGAAAATTTTGGCCGCTACATTTCTTGCAGAAATATTCCTGTTGGGTTTGAAGTGAATGAATAGTTTTCCGTCAACATTATCCACTAAAATTTCGTCTATAATATCTGAAGGAGCGGTTATTACCACTTTTTCGGTATCAGATTTTACCACTTCGGCGGAAATCGACTGCGCTACTTTAATTTCGTCGATATTCATCTCAAACTGATTTGTTTTTATGATTCCTTTTCCTTCTTTTACCGATAGGTTTAAGGGAAAAAGACTGTCGGATTTCATTGAACACGAAAAGAGAAACGCTGAAACTGCGACCGTGGTAATAAGTGTTTTCATATGGTTTGGTTTTTAGTTTGCTTAAAATTAATATCTTTACTTCAATTAACAGTTCAAAAATGAAAAATATTACATCTGTGTTATTAATTTCCTCTCTGGCAATTAATACTGCATGTTCTACAATGAAAACAACCGAGTCTACAACCACAGAAATTCCTGCTCCGGATGCGAGTTTATCCACAAACCCTTTTATGAACAAAAGTGGGCTGCAATATCAGGCACCGGAATTTGATAAGATTAAAGATGAGCATTTTAAACCGGCATTTGATTACGGAATGAAGGTGCAGCTTGCCGAAATTGATAATATCGCCAATAGTCCAGCCGATCCAACTTTCAGAAATACCATTCTTGCGCTGGAGAACAGCGGCGAAATCCTCAAAAGAGCACAAATTGTATTTTATAACCTAACCGGTTCCAACACCAATCCGGCGCTTCAGAAACTCGAAGAAGACTATGCACCTGTATTTTCTGGGTTGAGTGATAAAATTTATCTTAATGAAAAGCTTTATTCAAGAATAAAAGCGATCAGCAGTGAGAATTTAGGTGCTGAAGAAAAAAGAGTTCTGGAATTGTACCGAACTAATTTTGAAATCGCGGGCGCGAACCTTTCTGCGGAAAACAAGGAAAAGGTTAAAAAAATCAACGAAGAGCTGGCAACACTTTCAACCCAGTTCACCAGTAAACTTTTGGATGCAAGAAAGAACGGCGCTGTGGTAATTACGGATGTAAAAGAACTTGATGGACTTTCAGCTGACGAAATTGCAGCCGCAGCCGCAGATGCAAAATCCGCAGGTCACGAAGGTAAATATCTATTAACGCTTCTCAATACAACGCAACAGCCTCTTTTGCAGAATTTGAAAAACAGAGCGACAAGGGAAAAACTCTTCAAAGCATCTTGGTACAGAGCTGAAAAAGGTAATGCGGATGACACCAGAAGCATTTTGGAAAGGCAGGCAAAATTGAGAATGGAAAAAGCGCATCTTTCCGGGAAAAAATCTTTTGCCGAATGGAAACTGCAGGACCAAATGGCAAAAACTCCTGAAAATGCAATGAATCTTTTAGCTCAGCTTGCAAAACCGGCAGTAGAAACAGCAAAAAGTGAAAGTAATGAAATTCAGGCTTTAATCGATAAACAGAAAGGTGGATTTACGGTAGAGCCATGGGATTGGAATTTCTACTCGGAGCAGGTGAGAAAAGCAAAATACGACTTGGATGAAAACGAAATCAAGCCTTATTTCGAAGTAACCACTGTTTTGGAGAAAGGAGTTTTCTATGCCGCGGAAAAATTCTATGGGATTACTTTTAAAGAAAGAAAAGACCTGCCTGTTTATCACCCCGATGTTGTGGCGTACGAGGTTTTTGATAACGACGGAAAATCAATGGCACTTTATTATTTAGATTTCTATACCAGAAGTAACAAAAACGGCGGTGCATGGATGAGCAACTTCGTGGAGCAGTCGCATTTACTGGGGCAGAAACCTGTGATTGTAAATGTTTTCAACTATCAGAAACCGGCTGACGGTAAACCATCACTGATTTCTTATGATGATGTTTCTACCATGTTCCATGAATTTGGACATACTTTGCATGGTCTTTTTGCGAACCAGAAATATGTTTCGATTTCCGGAACCAATACGCCGAGAGATTTTGTTGAATTTCCTTCTCAGATCAATGAGTTTTTCGCTCTGGAGCCATCAGTACTGAAAAATTACGCACTGCATTACCAGACCAAACAGCCGATGCCACAGGCGTTAGTCGATAAAATTAAAAAAGCAGGATCCTTCAATCAGGGATATTCCACTACGGAACTTGTTTCTGCAGCGACATTGGATATGAACTGGCATTCAGTGACCGATGAGTCGCAGTTTAAGCCTGCTTTGGAATTTGAAAAAAGTGTGCTGGCGAAATACGGTTTTAATCTGAAAGAGGTTCCCCCAAGATATCACACGCCTTATTTTGCGCACATTTGGGGCGGCGGTTATTCTGCAGGATATTATGCTTATATGTGGAGCGATTTGCTGAATGCTGATGCGTGGGACTGGATTTCTACAAATGGCGGCATGACCAGAGCAAACGGCGACCGTTTCAGAAAACATATTCTTTCGGTTGGTAATTCCGTGGATTTAAACCAAGCCTATAAAGATTTTACAGGAAGAACTCCAGATATCAAACCGTTGTTGAAGAACAAAGGATTCATTAAATAAGTAAACTATTATCCGACGGAAACCGCAGAATAATTTTTCTGCGGTTTTTTTTGTTCTTAAGGTTTTTCGAAAAGTGAACGACAGGAGTTTTAGCCCGGATCGAAGCGGAAATCCTTTTTGTAAAGCAAAAAGATTGCAGCGGAGAGCCGGACAGAACTTACGGAAGGTAACTATTATTCATTGCTCCCAAAAAAAATCCTTATTTTTGTAAAAATTCTAAATAATGCCGAAAATTTCTCACCGAGCAGAAAATATGCCTGCCTCTCCCGTAAGAAAACTTGTTCCATATGCGTTGCAAGCTAAACAGAAAGGGATTAAAGTATATCACCTGAATATTGGCCAGCCCGATATCGAAACTCCGCAAACTGCATTGGATGCGGTTAAAAATATCGACCTGAAGGTGCTGGAGTATGCTTTGTCGGAAGGAAATCTGGAATACCGGACCGCGCTGAACAATTACTACCATTCTTTAGGTTTTACAGATTTAACGACGGATAATTTTATCGTGACCAATGGGGGTTCTGAAGCACTGAATTTTGCGATTTCCACGCTGTGTGATGATGGTGATGAAATAATTATTCCTGAGCCGTATTATGCTAATTATAATGGTTTTACCAATGCGATCAATGTAAAAGTAGTAGCTATTCCTTCAACAATTGATACAGGTTTTGCCTTGCCACCCGTTGAAGATTTTGAGAAAAAAATCACCGATAAAACACGGGCGATTCTCATCTGTAATCCGGGAAATCCGTCGGGATATCTTTATACAAGAGAAGAACTTCAGAAACTTGCTGAAATTGCGCTGAAACATGACATTGTGATTATTTCAGACGAAGTGTACCGCGAATATGTTTACGACGGAAAACACCAGGTTTCAATGTTCGATTTTCCGGAGATTGCCGAAAACTGTATTATAATTGATTCTGAATCTAAAAGATACAGTATGTGCGGAGCCAGAATTGGCTGCATGATTACCCGATCAAAAAAAATTCATGATGCGGCGATGCTTTTTGCTCAGGCGAGATTGAGTCCGGTGTTATTGGGTCAGATTGCTGCTACTGCAGCACACCATAATGATGAAGCTTATATCCGAAAAGTCCGTGAGGAATACACCCACAGAAGAAATTTGCTGGTAGACTTACTGAACGGAATTCCGGGCGTAATCTGTCCAAAACCAAAAGGTGCATTTTACTGCGTAGCAGAACTTCCGGTGGATGATACCGATGTTTTTGCACAGTGGCTTCTTGAGCATTATTCACACAACAGCGAAACGGTGATGGTAGCTCCGATGAGCGGATTTTACAGCAATCCGGAACTGGGAAAAAAACAGGTTCGAATTGCCTACGTTCTCAAGGAAGATGATCTTCGAAGAAGCGTAGAATTGCTGAACGATGCATTGCAGAAATATAAACTCGAATTCAATTTGTAGAAAATTGGGAATGGGCTCTGGTCCGTTTCTAAAACCTTTGGGCTTTAGCCTAAATCAACAGTTAACGCTTAGACCGCAATGAAAATTCAGGAAAATTATTCTTTAAAAAAGCTCAATACTTTCGGCGTTGATGTTTCTGCAAAATATTTTGCGGAAGTAAAAGACATCAGTGATTTGAAATACGCCATTGAATTCGCTAAAATTAACCATTTTGAGATTCTGTTTTTAGGCGGCGGCAGTAATGTTCTTTTCACCAAAGATTTTGGCGGATTGGTTATAAAACTAGATTTGAAAGGAATTTCTGAAGCGTCTTTAAATGAAAATGAAGTTCTGGTTACCGCAAAAGCCGGCGAGAACTGGCATGAGTTTGTACAGTTCTGTTTAGATAAAAATTATGGAGGTTTAGAGAATTTATCGCTGATACCCGGGAATGTGGGAACTTCACCCATGCAGAATATCGGTGCTTACGGAACGGAGATTAAAGATACTTTTGTAAACTGTAAAGTTTTGAATCTGGAAAATTTACAGATTGAAGAATTTGATAATGTAACATGCAGGTTCGGTTACCGCGAATCGGTTTTCAAACGTGAAGGAAAGGGAAAATATGTAATCCTTGAAGTTACATTTAAACTTTCCAGAAAAAATCACCAGATAAAAACAGAATACGGAGCCATTAAAACTGAACTCGAAAAACTGGGTGTTGAAAATCCTTCGATTCAGGATATTTCCCGTGCGGTGATCAATATCCGACAAAGTAAACTTCCGGATCCGAAAATCATTGGAAATGCAGGAAGTTTTTTTAAAAATCCTACAATTCCGCTGGAGCAGTTTTTAAAGGTTCAGAAAGAATATCCTCAGATGCCCAATTATCCGAACGGCGATGCGGTGAAAATTCCTGCCGGCTGGCTCATAGAACAGTGCGGCTGGAAAGGAAAACAAATCGTAAATGTAGCATCGCACGACCTTCAGGCATTGGTTATTGTAAACAAAACAGGCGCTGCATCGGGAAAAGAAATCTATGATTTTTCGACGCTGATTATTGAATCTGTCCTTGATAAATTCGGCATTGAGCTGGAGAGAGAGGTTAATATTATCTGACGGAAGTGTTGAAAGTGGTTTTGAAGTGTGAACGGATAATCCTTTAGAAAAGATTCAAAAAAAATATAAAATATTAATTCATAAATATTTGTCTAAGTGGAAAATTCTTTGTTATTTTGCACTCTCAAATATTTAGTAGTAAAAAAGAACATCGAGATATGTCAAGAATTTGCCAAATAACAGGAAAGCGTGCCATGGTTGGAAACAATGTTTCTCACGCTAATAACAAAACGAAGCGTCGTTTTGAAATTAACTTATTGGAGAAGAAATTTTACCTTCCGGAGCAAGAAAAGTCTGTAACTTTAAAAGTTTCTGCACACGGATTGAGAGTTATCAACAAGATTGGTATCGAAGAAGCAATTGAAAGAGCAGCAAGAAACGGATTTATAAAAAAAGATAAGTAATGGCTAAAAAAGGTAACAGAGTTCAGGTGATTCTTGAGTGCACAGAGCACAAAGAAACCGGTGTAGCAGGAATGTCAAGATACATTACGACCAAAAACAAAAAGAACACTACAGAAAGATTGGAGTTGAAAAAATTCAATCCGGTTCTTAAGAAATATACCCTTCACAAGGAAATCAAGTAATTTTTTAAAAGAATAAAAAATGGCAAAGAAAGTAGTAGCATCCCTACAGGGTGGTGCAGGGTCTAAAAAAATGACCAAAGTAGTGAAAATGGTGAAGTCTCCTAAATCAGGTGCTTACATTTTCGAAGAAAAAGTAATGAACGCTGACGAAGTAGAAGGTTATTTGAAAAAATAATACTACCAGCTTTACGATATAAAACTATCCAAATTATTGGGTAGTTTTTTTGTTATATTTGCTTTGCAAACAAATGATTCAAGAAATCATTAAAAAAATTGATACTGAAAAAATGAGTTGGTATAAAAATATTTTTAAGAAGGAAGAAAAAGAAACTTTAGATAAAGGTCTTGAAAAATCCAATCAGGGATTTTTCGAAAAAATATCGAAAGCTGTTGTAGGAAAATCAAAAGTTGATGATGAGGTTCTGGATGATTTAGAAGAAGTCCTTATCGCATCAGACGTAGGTGCATCTACCACTATTAAGATAATTCAGCGGATTGAAGAACGCGTTGCCAGAGACAAGTTTGTAGGCACAGATGAATTGAATAATATCCTGAGAGAAGAGATTTCGGGATTGTTGCTCGAAAATCCACACGCCGGTACAGGCAATGTTGATGAATCCAAGAAACCTTATGTCATTATGGTCGTGGGTGTAAACGGCGTCGGAAAAACCACAACCATCGGTAAATTAGCCCATCAGTTTAAATCTGAGGGAAAAAATGTGGTGTTAGGCGCTGCAGATACATTCCGCGCGGCTGCGGTAGATCAGCTTGTAATCTGGAGTGAACGGGTGGGTGTACCGATTGTAAAGCAGGGAATGGGATCTGATCCGGCTTCTGTGGCATTCGATACAGTACAGAGTGCGATGGCAAATAATGCTGATGTGGTGATTATCGATACGGCAGGCCGACTTCATAATAAAGTGAATTTAATGAATGAGCTGACCAAAATCAAAAGGGTGATGCAGAAAGTTATTCCGGATGCGCCACACGAGATTCTTTTGGTGCTGGATGGTTCTACAGGACAGAACGCTTTCGAGCAGGCAAAACAGTTTACCGCAGCAACAGAAGTTAATGCATTGGCAGTCACTAAATTAGATGGCACAGCAAAAGGCGGTGTTGTAATTGGAATTTCCGATCAGTTTCAGATTCCTGTCAAATATATTGGCGTTGGAGAAAAAATGACAGACCTGCAGTTATTTAATGGAACGGAATTTGTAGATTCTTTTTTCAGAAAACGTAATTGACAACTATTTCATAGTTTTAATTATTTTTTTATAGCTTTAGAAAACCAAATACTAAATATTAACATTAAAATTTTAAAACTATGGGTATTTTAACTTGGATCATTTTTGGTCTTATCGCAGGTGCAATCGCAAAATTCATTATGCCTGGAAATCAGGGAATGGGTTGGTTAATGACAATTATCTTAGGCATCGTAGGTGCGTTCGTTGGTGGATGGATCGGCAGTATGCTAGGCTGGGGGACAGTTAATGATTTTGACATTAAGAGTATGTTACTTGCAGTAGTAGGAGCTTTGGCCGTTCTCTGGATTTACGGAATGGCAACTAGAAGAGCATAATGCTTACGATAAAAATAAAATCCCGGTTTGATCATCAAACCGGGATTTTTTTATGTTTTCAGCTTAATCAATCTTTACGTGAAAGGGCATCTGCATCATCACACCGCTCTGTAATTTAGGATTTGTAATCTGCTCAAAAAGTTTGTAGTTCTCCTCACCTAACTTATTCTTCATGATTCTGGTAGAAATCTGTTCCTCCTCTAGATCTTTGAAAAGCTGTTCGAATTTAGAAACTTTCTTTGGATAAGCAGCAACATTAAATGTTCCTAGTTGAGCTTTCTGTGCCGCAAAATTTACAGCATCGTTAAGTGATCCCAGTTCATCTACAAGTCCCAGCTGTTTTGCCCGCGTTCCGCTCCAGACTCTGCCGCCTCCTACTTCATCAATTTGTTCAAAAGATTTTTTTCTGTTTTGAGTTACAAAATACACAAAGCGTTTGTAGGTTTGCTCTACACTTTTGGTTAGTATAGAAACTCCTCCAGGAGTAACGCCGTTGATCGGGGAATACATATTAGAATTGACGTTGGTATTTACTGCATGAGAAGTTAGGCCGTTTTTGTTTGCAATTTCTTTAAAATATGGAATCATTCCGAATACGCCGATAGAGCCGGTTAAGGTATTTGGTTCAGAGTAGATTTTGTCTGCAGCCATTGCGATATAATATCCGCCGGATGCCGCGTAGTCACCAAATGATACTACCAGAGGCTTTTTCTTTTTCAGCTGCTGAAGTTCAAAAAGAATTTCATCTGAAGCATTCGCGCTGCCACCTGGTGAATTGATTCTGAATACCACTGCCTTAATCTTATCGTTATCACTGATCTTTTTAATTTCCTTCACAAAATTCTCGGCATATACAGCATCAAAGCCTTCACCATTATAAATTGCTCCTGATGCGTACAATACTGCAATCTGGTCATCTTTTTTGAAGTTTTCTTCCTGGTAAGAACTGATGTACTTGCTGAAAGAAATTTTATTGAGTTTGCTGTCGTTCTTTAGCTGAAGTTTATTTTTGAGAAGATCATCGTACTGTGTTTTCTGAATTAAGCGGTCTGCAAGACGATATTTTAAACTTAAATCCGGAATAATGCCGTAAAGACTGTCCACCACAGTTTGGAATTGCGACTGATCTATCTTTCTGGAAGCGGCAATTTTAGTGGAATTATATGACCACAAATCGTTGAGCATTGTTGAAATCTGTTCGCGGTTTTCGGGTGACATATCATCTCTAAGAAACGGCTCAACAGCAGATTTGTACTTACCGTGACGTATAATCTCCATGCCGATACCAAATTTATCTGCAAAACTTTTCATGTAAAGCACTTCTGTGGTAAGACCCTTCAGGTCTATTCCTCCCGAAGGATTCAGAAAATACTGGTCTGCTACAGATCCCAAATAGTACGCCGCCTGCGATACATTATTTCCGTAGGCGTAAACAAATTTTCCGCTTTTTTTGAAGTCTTCGAGCGCGGAGCGAACTGCATCAAGCTGAGTCATTCCGGCCCGGAGGCCATCAGTTTCGATGCTGATCCCTTTAATTTTATCATCAGTCTTTGCCTTTTTTATGGCCTCGGTGATATCATACAGCATTACATTGTTTTCCTGTTCACTGAATGCAAATAAATCTTCGTTATCTTCGGTAGGACTGTCGATTATATTGGTTTTTAAATCCAATATCAGCACAGAATTGTTTTTTATGGCAGATTTTTTGTTGCCGCTAAAAGCAGAAACAGCAACCATTGTTACGATAAACATAAAAAAAAGCCCGCCAATAATCATTATTGCAACTATATTTGCGAGGACATTTTTAAAAAAACTTTTCATAATCTTTATATATTTCACAATATGTCGCATCATTTAGTCACTTTGTTACTCGGAAGCAATTTAGGGAAGCAAAAGGATAATATAGATCTCGCAATATCCAGAATTGAAGAGGAAGTTGGTGAGCTTGTAGGACAAAGCGAAATTATATATACAAAACCCGTAGAATTTGTTAGTAATAATATTTTTTGTAATATTGCATTACGTATAAAAACACAATTTTCTCCCATAAAACTGCTTAATTTGCTAAAAAAGATAGAAGTTGAAATGGGTAGAACAGACGATTCATTGATAACGAAAGGGTATGCAGACAGAGTTATTGATATAGACATTGTCTTTTATGGGAACATGAATTTCAGTTCGCTAAGATTAGAAATTCCTCATAGCAAACATGTTTATGAACGCGAATTTTCTAAAAAATTGTTGTTAAGTATTTAGAAAACATTAAAAACATAAATATGAAATTAGGTTTATTTTTAGCATTATTTCTGCCTATTGCTTTCTATGCCCAGGATGGCACAGCTTTAGAGGATAATCAGAAATATCCAAACACGTTTTCAAACGGTTCCGCCAATGTTTACAACTTCAATAATTCATCAAGAAAATTCAATGACTGGGCAATTTCAGTTGGTGGAGGTGCTGCATTGATGGCAAAAGCTGATTTAACATCTTTCTATGGTGATGAGATCAATTGGGGCTGGAACGCTTACGCAAGTTTGGACAAACAGATTACACATGCCTTTGGTCTTGGATTGCAATACCAAATGGGAGAATCTAATCAGCGTGGGCAACTGCCCGGAGCTGAAGGCATAAAAGCCGGTGTTGCCGATGCCTGGACAAAGTACCAGCAGATCTCTTTACTCGGAGATGTTAATTTCTCTAATTTATTAAGACGTGTAGATAATCGCTCACCATACCGTTGGGCATTACATGGTTATGCAGGTATAGGAATTCAGGGGTATGAAACTTTACTCCTCGATCAGGACATTTCGAACTACAATCCCCGAACCTTTCCGTTGGCGGTAGATCAGAAAATGGGTATCAATTCATTTTTTTATCAGGGGGGTATTGGCCTAAAGTATAAAGCATCCAAACTTATGGATGTAGAACTTAGAACCATGTATATTATGAGTGGTGATGAGGAATTTGATGGTGGAGGTGACCGCAGGGATACTAATTCACCAAGAATCAACTACAATCTTATTAATGATTCGCACAGCGATGATTTGCTTACTGTAAATCTTGGATTATCTTTCAAATTAGGAAAGCATGCTTCACACTTAGCATGGCATGATCCTCTTCAGGAAGCCTATTACAGAACAACTGTTCTTGAAAACACGCCAGACGAATTAGTAGTTTGTGAAAAAGGTGATAATGACAATGACGGAGTTTGCGATGATTGGGACAGACAACTGGATACTCCTGCAGGCGCAAGAGTTGATGGAGCAGGTGTAGCACTTGATATGGATTTAGACGGTATCATCGATCTGTATGACAAATGCGTTACAGTTCCCGGATCTGCAGAAAATAACGGTTGCCCATCAGGAGCCGCTACAAATGTAAACACAACAGTACAATAAACATCACTTAACAAAAAAATAAATTATGAAACTAAATTTAACAAGCTTTGCTTTAGCACTGGTTTTACCTACTGCTATCTTTGCACAAGACTCCGTTGCAGTTTCTACTGAAGGATATCCAAACACATTTTCTTCAGGGTCTGCAAATGTATCTCCGTTTACTCAGGAGTCCAAACGATTCAATGACT
Source organism: Kaistella faecalis (assembly GCF_019195395.1). Taxonomy (NCBI): domain Bacteria; kingdom Pseudomonadati; phylum Bacteroidota; class Flavobacteriia; order Flavobacteriales; family Weeksellaceae; genus Kaistella; species Kaistella faecalis. The sequence continues at coordinate 898,690 of NZ_CP078067.1, read as the reverse complement.
GGGCTGTTTCCGTAGGAGCAGGTATCCCATTGGTGCAGTCTGCCGACTTAACTTCCATCAAGAATGGGAATGGTAAAAATGTATTCGGATATTCTGCTTATTTAAGTATTGATAAAGCGATTACCCATGCTTTCGGGCTGAATCTTCAGTATGACAGAGGCGAAACCCGTCAGGGATGGTTTAATACAAAAACAGATAACGCTACCGGTAATACGTTTCAGGATGTAGGAGCGAGAACCCAATACGATGCTATTTCGATCCTGGGAGACCTTAACTTTTCTAATCTATTAAGAAGAGTTGATAATAAATCTCCATACAGATGGGCTTTACATGGTTATGCAGGTGTCGGGACTTTGGCTTACAGAGCTTATCTCGAAGATGCTGCCGGACAAAGATTGATGACTGAAATTAAACCTTTCAAATTGGGGTCTATGTTCGGTCAGGCAGGTGCAGGCTTGAAATATAAAGTAAACAGAAAAATTGATATTGAAGGACGTGTAATGTACTTTGTAACCGGAGATGATGAATTTGACGGCGGAGGTGCACAGTACAGCCCGATCAATCAGCGTGAAGAGCAGGTTTCTGATAACTTCTTTAATGCTACCCTTGGTTTGTCTTTAAAATTAGGAAAACACCAGTCTCATTTGATGTGGCACGATCCGCTTCAGGAAATCTATTACAAGCTTGATGTTTTGGCTGACAGAAACCAGGATGTAGAAGTTTGTAAGAAAGGAGATGCTGATAACGACGGTGTATGTGATGATTGGGACAGACAGCTTGATACTCCTGCAGGAGCAAGAGTTGATGGTGCAGGTGTAGCGCTTGATACAGATTTAGATGGAGTTATAGACCTTTACGACAAATGTGTTACAGTACCTGGTCCTGTTGAAAATAACGGTTGTCCTACAGGTGGTACAGTTACAGATAATACAAGAACTCTTGAGGGAATTGAATTTGATTTAGATTCCGACAGAATTCTTCCTTCTAACACGCCAATCCTTAATAACGCTGTAAACTATATCAACTCTTCATCCGGAACATACAACGTGATCGGAGGAACAGATACGAGAGCTTCTGATGCTTACAACCAGAATCTTTCTGAAAGAAGAGCAAATACGGTGAAGAACTATCTGATCGATAACGGAGTAGAAGCAGGTAAATTAGAAGCAATTGGTAGAGGTGAAAAAGACCTTAAATATCCAGAGTGCGATCCAGCTACAAAATGTCCGGAATGGAAAAACAGAGCAAACAGAAGGGTTTACTTCGAAGCTAAATAATTTTACTTAATTATAATACTAAAGCCACGCAATGCGTGGCTTTTTTTTGTCTGATGGCATTTGTTTCAGTAATTTTACTCCCATGATTTCCTCCCACGATTTTCAGCAGTTAAAGTTCGATACCCTAAAACATTTTTGGGGTTACGATACATTCCGGGACTCTCAGGAAAATATCATCAATTCGGTTATCGAAGGCCGGGATTCGCTGGCACTTCTTCCAACAGGTGGCGGTAAATCGCTGTGTTATCAGCTTCCCGCGCTTGTTTTGGAAGGTACATGTATTGTAGTTTCCCCGCTTTTGGCTTTGATGAAAGACCAGGTTTATCAGCTTAAAAATAATGGAATTGAAGCTGAATATCTCTCATCAGAACTCGATGAATTCGATGCAGAAACGGTTTATAACCGCTGCAAAGACGGACTTACAAAACTGCTGTATGTATCGCCCGAAAGGCTGACCAATCGTGTATTTCTCCAGAATCTGGAAGAAATTCAAATCTCCTTCATCGCAGTTGATGAGGCGCACTGTATTTCTGAATGGGGGCAGGATTTCCGGCCGAGCTATCAGAATATAAAGGATTTCAGGTCACAGTTTCTCGATATTCCCTGTCTTGCGCTCACCGCTACGGCGACTCCGAAAGTACTTCAGGAAATTAAGCTCAAACTTAACCTTAAAAATCCTGAAATCTTTAAGAAAAGTTTTCGGCGGACCAATATTAAAATCATTTCAGATAAAATTTCAGATAAGTATCAGCGCATTCTGAATCTCATGAAATACAATACCTCCTCCGGAATTATCTATGTCCGTACGCGGAAAGAATCGGAGGAACTTGTGAAATTCCTTCAGAATAACAGTATCAATAATGTCGATTTCTTTCATGCGGGACTTCCGGTAAAGGAAAAAAATGCAAGGCAGAACCACTGGCTTAAAAGTAATGATCATGTGCTGATCTCTACCAATGCATTTGGAATGGGAATCGATAAAGATAACGTTAGATTCGTAGTTCATTTCTCGCCGCCGCAATCCTTGGAGAATTATTATCAGGAAATCGGAAGGGTTGGGCGTGATGGTCAGCCTTCATCAGCTTTTCTCTTCTGGAATGAGCAGGAACTTACGAATTTTGACCAAATACTGCGGAACCAAACACCAACGAAGCACGAGTTTTACAACATTGTTTCTTACCTGTATTCGGGGTTTCAAATTGCTGAAAACGATCTCGCAGAAAATGTATTTCAACTGCATATTCAGAAGATTCAGAATTTTACCAAAGCGTCATTGGCCAAAATCAGAAATGTACTTGGTTTTCTGCACAATCAGGAAATTGTTTTTTTTAACAGCAACCGCTCGCTTTCTTCACTGGAATTAAAAATTAATCCGGATGAACTTGATTTGCTTGCTAAAAAAGATGCCTATTTCATTGAACTGCTTCTGAGGACTTATTCCGGACTTACGACTCATAAAATTATGTTCAGTGAGTTTACTTTGAGTAACAAAATGAACGTAGATTCTCATCTCATCAAGGAAAGAATTAAGGAGTTGCAGCAAAAAAATTACGTGGAATATATCGATGGTGCCCTGGCGAGTATTAAATTCCTGAAACATCGTGATGACAGAGCTGTTCAGGGTAAATACTGGTGTCTTTTTGAACAGATTCAGAAAAATAAACTTCAGAAGTGGGAAGAAATGAAATTCTTTGTCCGTAACAGTGATTTCTGTAAAATGAAACTGATTCTGTCTTATTTTGGCGAAAAAGAAGTTAAAAACTGTGGCAATTGTTCTGTTTGTGAACAGCAGAAAGAAAGCGTTTTTGGAAGAAATGTCTCTCAAGAAATTATCGAAATTCTGAAACAGAAACCTTCAAACGTAGAAGAAATCGCAATCAGATTAAATTATTACGAAAAGGAAAATATTTTAGAAAACCTTATTTATCTGCTGGATTCCGGAAAGGTTAAAATGCTGAATTTCCGCACGTATGCATATAATCATGAGTGATTTTTAGGAATCACATCCAAAAAAAATTTAAATTCAAATGAAACCTTTAAAAGTTATATTCTTCGGTACTCCCGAATTCGCAAAAACCTCACTCGAAGCAATTCATAAATCTCAACATGAAATTGTTGGCGTTGTAACAGTAGCTGATAAGGCCAGCGGACGGGGCCAGAAAATTCATGAATCCCCGGTAAAAACTTTCGCGGTAGAAAATAATCTGCCGGTTTTTCAGCCTGAAAAATTGAGAAATCAAGAATTTTTAAGAAGTATTCAGGAATTAGATGCCGACGTTTTTGTCGTGGTAGCTTTCAGGATGATGCCAAAAATCTTATTCGAAATGCCTAAAATTGGTACTTTCAATCTCCACGCATCGCTTCTGCCGGATTATCGTGGTGCGGCTCCAATTAATTATGCAGTCATTAACGGTGAGAAAAAAACTGGCGCAACGACTTTTTTCATCAACGAAAAGATTGATGAGGGAAACATTCTTTTACAGAACGAAATCGAAATTTTAACGGATGAAAACGCCGGTCAACTGCATGACAGACTCATGATAATGGGTGCAGAATTGGTAGTAAAAACGTTGGATGGCTTGGCGGAAAATTCAATACAGGAAAAACCGCAGCCTGAAGTTGAACATCCGAAAAATGCCTTTAAAATCTTTAAGGAAGATACCCGGATCGACTGGACAAAAGAGGTAGAAACCGTCCATAATTTTATCCGCGGAATGTCGCCGTATCCGTGTGCTTTTACCACTTTAAAAATTGGAGAAGAGGAAAAAACACTTAAAATTTATAAAGGAAAGTTTGAGATTTCCGTGCACGACAAAACTCCCGGAAGTTTAGAGATCGACAAACATTCTTTTAAAATTTTCGCTAAAAACGGAACTTATTTCCCTGAAGAATTACAGTTGGAGGGTAAAAAAAGGATGGGCGTAAAGGATTTCCTCAACGGTTTTCAGCATTTCGATAATATCTCCAGATAAGAACTGAATTCTAATTTCGGTTTTTAAGTAAGATCCAGCCTTTGTAGGATACCGGAATCTGGGTTTCCGGTTCTGTCCAGTTCAGGATATACCAGTAATTTCCTGTCGGGAGCGCTCTTCCGCTGAGTAGTTTTCCGTCCCAGAGAAACTGATTGTCTTTAGAGGTAAAAACAAGAGTGCCGTATCGGTCGAAGATTTGTATACTTACATTCTCTTTAATTCTCAGATCAGAATAATCCAGCGCATCGTTAAGCCCGTCACCATTTGGCGTAATGACGTTGATAAGATTGATGATCAGAAAATCTTTTTCTACCGTCTGGCAATTTTGAGCATCAAGAACATACATTTTGTGCAGGCCGCGTGGAACATTTGTAAAAACATTAGAACTCTGAAAGTTGATATTGTCTAAAGAATATCCGTAAGGCTGAATTCCGCCTGAAACAAATACTGTTGCGGTATTCCCCGAAACCTCAATGTTGGTAATCTGAGGTAAAACGGAAGCGGAAACCTTCACGGTTTGTCGGTAAATACATCCATTGGACCCTAAATCAACCCAATATTCCCCCACGGGAACATTGCCGATTTGCGGTGTGGTTTCCCCAGTGCTCCAAAGATAAGAATCGAAACCAGGTCCTGCATCTAAAACAGTTAAGGCGTTATTACAGATGATGACATCCTTTAAAACGGTTGATTTCTTAGGTGATTTTAAATTGATGATTAATGTTCCTACATTGGGACAGGCGGTGGAACTTTCAAAACGCACGCCGAATGTTTTGGAGGCAGTAATCGTCTGGCTTTCTGTAATTGGATTTACCTTGTTTCTGGCGTCCTCAGCGGAATTGTAAAAGGTAACGGTCAAGTCTGATGCTGTAGTAAATTGGCTCTGATAATTTTTGAGGTTTACGCTCTCGGAGCCATTTAAATCATTGTCGCAGACATTATCAGAAACCGTATTTGTTTGGAGTATTGTCTTATTGCCGAATTTAAGCAGGATCTCGCCAAATTCCGGGTTACAGCCAAACGCACTTTCTACTCTTACATAAATGCGGGTATCGCCGGTAAGAAGCCATCCATTTTGTAACTCTGTTCCAGATGTTCCAGTTTCCGAAGCTGGCTTCGTCAGATAATATTTCGGAAGATAAGCAGTATTGAAGTTGGAAATAATCTGGGAGTCAAACTCTGAGAAATCTACAGGAATGCCGCCGGATAAATTGTCATCGCAAAGGGTGAAAGTCCCAAAATTAATCGCCGGTTTTTCCTGAATTTCGATTTTGACAGAACCGGTTAAAATGCAGCCACCGATATTAACTTCAACTTCGTAATTGCCATTACTCGATACTACACCCGGAACGGTAAGTCGTGCATTGGTCGCTCCCGGAATCGCTACTCCGTCTTTAAACCACCGGTAAGAAGTAGCTCCCGCTGTTGTAGCATCCAGGATCTTAGAACTTCCTTCGCAAACAGGATTATTGTTCGCTATCAGAAGGTCGGGACCCAAATCTTTTTTACCAACAAAACTTCCAGCTTTAAGAAATACTGCGGAATCGTATCGTCCGGTCCGGTCTGAGCCTGCAAGATGATCTGCAATTACCAGCTTGATGTGATACTTAACTCCGGGAACAATATCTGTTTTTGCGGTAAGAACTTTGGTTTGTCCATCGAACGCGGTGGGGGAGTTGGTTCCGTTGAAACTCCCAAAATACCCAGTATTTCTGGGGCAGTTTGGTGCAGTATTTATGGAAAGTGAAGTCACAGGATCTTGAGTTCCGGGAACCAGAGCAATATTGGTGTAGGGGTCCGAGGTCCCGGCCTTCTTGATCAGAAAAGCAAATCCGTCGGAGTAGGTGCAGTTGGTACGGCGGTATTCTTCGGAGAGAAACAGATACTCGAAGCTGATGCCCGAGGTATTGTTTGCAACGAAATCGAACTCGATAGAAGTTGCATTTAAATAGTTATATACGCTTTCCTGAAGTGCAGCTGCCAAATCCGGATCGCCTTGCCATTGATCGTCCTGATCATCCAGCAGAACGTTATTAGGTCCTGGTGCATTACGAACGGCTCCCGTACTCAGAATAATTCCTTTGCTGATATCAAACGGCAGTGAACCTTTTTCGAAGTAGCCGTGGCTTGACTCGCTGCCTCCGGCATTCTGCCAGCCTGTAGTGGAAACATTAGACACGGTAATACAACCTGCGTTCTGAGAGCCGATAAATACATCGCGTACAAGCTGTTCTGCGGTATAAGTAGAAGTGTCTACCGTGATATATTGCTGTGCGTTTACAGAAATATTGAATAAGATGAAAAGCAGGTTAAAACTGCTGAAAATTTTGGCTCTGGACATAGTATTTTTCCGGGTGACAAAATTACTTCATATTTGGCGAAAAAAAAATCTCTTCCACAATTAATGGAAGAGATTTATATCAGTAAAAGATTTGATTAAGTAAGACTTACTCTTACAAAACCTACCACTTTTAGATCTCCGTTTACAGATTTTACATAATCAGCTACAGAAACACCGCTGTCTTTAATGAAAGCTTGGTGTACCAAAGTGTTGTCTTTGTAGAATTTCTGCATTTTTCCTTTTAGGATATTATCGATAATGTTTGCAGGTTTACCTTCTTTAGTCAAGATTTCTCTTTCGATATCCAGTTCTCTGTCGATAACTTCCTGAGAAACCATAGTTTCGTCAAGTGCAATTGGGTTCATTGCAGCAACCTGCATTGATACCGCTTTTGCAGCATCTGCAGCGCCGTCAACATCAGCTGAAAGTGAAGTGATTGCAGCAATCTTGTTTCCAGCGTGGATGTAAGCTCCTAAGAATGGCCCTTCGATAGTTTCGAAAGAACCGATTTCAATTTTTTCACCAATAACACCAGTCTGCTCGATTAATTTCTCAGCAACAGTTGTTCCCTGGAAATCTGTAGCTAAAAATTCTTCTTTAGTTTTACCTAAAGCAAGTTCAGCTAATTCGTGAGCTAATTTTACGAAATCGTCATTTTTTGCAACGAAGTCGGTTTCGCAGTTTAGAGCGATGATTACTCCCGCAGTATTGTCTGCATTTACTTTAGCGATAACAGCTCCTTCAGTAGATTCTCTGTCGGCTCTGTTCGCAGCAACTTTCTGACCTTTTTTTCTAAGGATTTCAATCGCTTTATCGAAATCTCCTTCAGCTTCAACCAAGGCTTTTTTGCAGTCCATCATTCCTGCTCCTGTAATGTTTCTTAATTTGGCTACGTCTGCAGCAACGGGTGTATACATAAATTTATTTTTTTTATTAAAAATTTGTTTAGTTTAGCTTGAATTTTAAGCGTTGCAAAGATAATAAATTTCGCACAAACTAAAAAGAAGATTTCTTCGTTATTACTAAAATTTAAACTTCTATAAATCATTCCTTTAATGAAAAGATATCTATATATTCTGGTTTTTTTTATTTCGTTTTTTTCACACGCACAATCTAAATATACGGTTGCTCAGGTCGAAAAATCTACGGATCCACAGGTTATTGCCAACTTTATCAAGTATAATCCGACTCACCCCAAAACTCCGGAATTTAAGCGTAAACTATTAGCTGCTATAAACAATAATAAACCGGCCACACAGCAGGCGAGTGTTGCTAAACCTACTGTAAAACCGATCAGCACTGAGAAATTAAAGACTGCAATAAAAAAAGATGTTGCGAAAGACGGGCGGAATGACAAGCATAAACGTACTGCCGATTTACTGAATCATATGTTCAACAGTGATCCATCGAGCAGAACGGCGTATGTGCAGATTGTGAATAAATCTAAATGTAATTTAATTGTAAAAATCAGCGGTAGAAAATTCTATAATCTGGATGTTCCGGCGCATAACCAGAATTTTATTCTCATTGATAAAGGCAATTATACCCTCACCACCTCCGTTTGTGATGCTAAATATTCATCGGTGAAAAACATAAACAAAGATATCGTGGTAACCCTGAACGCGCCAAAATAATCTATTTTCCGAAAACGTGAAAATCCTGCGTCAGGGCGAGATAATCGTCGCTGTACCTTCGGGGAGATTTTTCGATCACCAATTCGGTTTCAGTAATTTTTTTATTTTCAAATCCAAACTCCAGAATCAGTCGTTTCGGGGATGCGTTTTGGATTCCAAAAATGGTGTTCTTTCTAACCAGAAACAAGCCCTCTTTACGACATCTTTTTTCGAAATCATTACCGGCATCAAAGGGAATAATAACCGAAAATGTTCCGCTTTCCGACAGAATTTGCGATGCATTAGATATCAAATCCCCAAAGGAAAGTTCAGTTTGCTGCCTGGCCAAGATATCCTTTTCGGAAGGGTTTATTTCAAAATACGGTGGGTTCGAAATGATTATGTCAAATTTATCCTTGACGTTATAAGATTTGAAATCCTGCTGAAGAACTTTTAACCTGTTATAAAAAGGAGAGGATCTGAAATTTTCGGCTGCAATTGCAGCTGCGTACTCATTAATTTCAATAGCAGTTATGATGGCTTCCGCATTTCGCTGCGCAACCATTAGAGCAATCAGACCTGTTCCGGTTCCGATTTCCAAAATTTTTCTTGCATTCTGAACCGAAGCAGAAGCGCCCAGCAAAACACCGTCTGTCCCCACACGGAATACCTTTGCAGACTGCTGTACGCTGAATTGTTTGAAGTGAAAAGGTTTCATTGAAATAAAGAAGTCTACATATTGGTCGGAAGCGATATCGTGAAAGTAGTGCCTTTCCCTACTTCCGATTTTACAGAAATTTCGCCTTTGTAATCTTCAACCATTTTTCTTACCATGGTTAATCCTAGTCCGGTTCCACTGGTTTTAGAGGTGAAGTTAGGCTCGAAAATTCTGTCGTACAGTTCTTCGGGAATTCCCGTTCCGTTGTCATCCACAGTAATGATGACTCTCTTTTGTCGCTGTTCTACATCGAGGTTTATGATATTCTCGCGGTCATCATGTTTTGCCTGTCTGGCGTTTGCTACCAGGTTGGTGATGATTCTGGAAAGGTAAATCTTATCCATTTCCATCATAATCTGATCTTTATTTGAGTGGAAATAAATTTTTTCGTCGCTGAATACGTTGATAATATTTCTGATCTCTTTATTTAAATCAAATATTTCATTGTTTTTCTCCGGGAGTTGTGCAAACTGCGAAAATGCACTTGCTACTGTGGCAACGAGATCAATCTGATCCACCAGCGTGCGGCTAAGGTGCTTTACTTTGTCACGGATCTCAGGGTCGGCGGGATCAAATTTTCTTTCAAAATTCTGTATCGTGAGTTTCATAGGAGTTAGAGGATTCTTCACTTCATGAGCTACCTGCTTGGCCATTTCCCGCCACGCTTCTTCTTTTTCTTTGAAACTCAGCCGCTGTTTCTGTTCCTGAATCTGCAGAATCATTTTGTTATATGCTTTAACAAGTTGATTCAGTTCATCATTATGGTAATATTTAATAGGTTTAGGATCGTCTTCGAAAAGAGTAATCTGATTGATTTTATCTGAAAATTTGGTTACAGCTCTGGTAAGATTATTCGAAATAACCCAACTCAGCCAAACTGATATTGCAATGATGAAAAGGGTAAGAACAACAATATAATTTACATATTTGTTGAATACACTGAAATAAGCACTGTCGTTGTGATAGAAAGGGAAAAAGACGATTGCAATCGGCTCCAGCATATTGTTTCTCAAAATCATATATGAGGAGGAAACGTTTGCGTCGATCTTTTTGTCGTAAGTCTGAAAATCAACCCGGCTGTCACTTTTCAACACCCGGTTAGCGATTTCTACCGGAATCTCTTTTTGGCTGATGAGATTATAATCTTTGTTGGAGATCAAAAATTTTCCGGAAAGGTCATATATAATAATATCCTGATTGTTGATGTCTGCAATCTCGAAAATATCATTTGCTAAAATCCCGGGTAAATCGCTCGTCTGAGCCTGTTTATGGCTTACCGCATAGTCCAGTGCTGACATTAACGCTTCAGATTTTTTCTGAAGATCAGTACGGCTTTGTTCCACCGCGTTATTGCGCAAAATAAAATAAGAAAGGATGGATGAACTTACGGTACTGAGCAAACAGATCAGCAGAAAGCCCCAAAAGACTTTATTTCGTAAGCTATAACCTTTGTATTTAGAGAAGGGCATTTTTTTTCATCAGTTTCGTTACATATTTTCCTATAATGTCGAATTCCAGATTTACCATATCGCCCGGCTGCAGATTTTTCATATTCGTGAATTCCCATGTGTATGGGATTATCGCTACTGAAAATTTACCTGAACCGCTGGAAGCTACCGTTAAGCTGATGCCGTTTACCGTTATAGATCCCTGTGGAACGGTAACATAATCATCTGTCTCATCATACTGAATGGTAATAAAAAAACTTCCGTCTTTGTCTTCAATTTTTTCTACGGTTCCGGTTTTGTCTACATGGCCCTGAACAATATGTCCATCCAGTCTTCCATCCCACTTCAAACAGCGTTCCAAATTAACCTCAGTTCCTACATTCCATTTCCCCAGATTGGTTTTTTCTAAAGTCTCTGCAATTGCAGTAACACTGTAGCCGGTATCTGTAATTTCTACAACGGTAAGGCAACAGCCATTATGAGCAAGGCTTTGATCGATCTTCAATTCCTGGGTAAAAGGACAGCTGAGGGTAAAGTTAATATTATCGCCACTGTGTTCAATTTTTTCAAGGGTGGCGGTCGCTTCAATGATTCCTGTAAACATGGGATGGGATTTATAGAAAATTAAGTTGTAAATAATTCGGGAATAGTTATTTCTAAATTGCTAAATTTGTGAAATTCTATTAATCTTCAAAGATAAATTAAAAATGAGTGCTAAACACCATAAAGTAAGGGTAGGAATTTCGATCGGTGATTTCAATGGGATTGGCCCGGAAATCATCATGAAATCTCTAAAAGATAAAGCAATTACCGATTTCTTCACGCCCATTATTTTTGGTTCAGGGAAACTCTTTACCTATCAGAAAAACATTTTTAAACTTCAGCATAATTTTAATTATATCACAGATGCCACACAGGCAGTTGGGGATAAAATTAATATGGTAAACCTTACGAAGGAAAACGTAAATGTTGATTTGGGTAAGCCTACCGAAGAATCTACCAAAATGGCGATCGATTCTTTAGAAGCCGCTACTATCTCTTTGATGAACGGTGAAATTGATGTTTTAGTTACTGCGCCTATTAATAAGGATGAAATGATGAAGCATGGTTTCGCGCACGCCGGACACACTGGTTATCTCGAAGAGAAGTTCGGAAGAAAAGGGCTTATGTTTTTAGTTACTGATGATTTGAAGGTAGCTGTTTCTACTCATCATATTCCGATTTCGCAGGTTGCAGAAAGTATTTCAAAAGAAAAAATAAAGAAACAGATCAAAATGCTGAATCAGTGTCTGATCGAGGATTTTCAGATTGCAAGACCTAAGATTGCAGTTTTAGGGTTGAATCCTCATTCCGGCGACGGTGGGGTGATCGGCAGAGAAGAAATCGAAATTATTTCTCCTGCAATTAAAGAACTTTTTGATAACGGAATTTTGACGTTCGGGCCTTTTCCGGCAGACAGTTTCTTCCAGCCGGGGAAATATAAGAATTACGATGCGGTTTTGGCCATGTATCACGACCAGGGTTTGGCGCCCTTTAAAACACTTGCTTATGAAGAAGGAGTGAATTATACAGCCGGATTGCCATTTATAAGAACTTCACCCGATCACGGTGTTGCCTACGATATCGCCGGACAGAACATTGCCGACGAGCAGAGTTTCACCGAAGCTATTTTTATGGCGATAAAGATTTTTAAAAACCGAAGAGAGTACAATGAATTGGTGACCAACCGCATGCAGCCACGGCGAAATGCTTCAGGGAACGGTGTTGACGAGGATTTACCACAGGAAAAAAACAGTTAGTATTTTGAAAATCATTTTTCCTGATTAATTGTTTTGAAAATTATTTGTAATATTAAAAAATTTGCATATTTTTGCACACTCATTTTATGGACAAGTTAAGAAACTACGATATCGTGTTTTCGGGACAAAGAAACGGTAGACACGAGTTCCAATTTGAGATAGATAAAGCGTTCTTTCAACTTTTCGATACTGAACAGGAATTTACAGAACCTAAAATAGTTGCTGATGTTTTAATGGATAAACACACCACTTTTTTAGAAGTTAACATTAAAACTTCCGGAACGGTAAATTTAGTTTGTGATATCACGAACGAAAATTTTACCCATCCTATAGAAAATGATTTAAATGTTCTGGTAAAATTCGGTGCAGAATATGATGACAGCGAAGAAGATGTGATTACCATTCCGATGACCGATCACGCATTCAATGTTGCGCAGTTAATCTACGAAGTCGTAATGCTTGCCATACCGATGAAGAAGATTTCGCCGAATGTTTCTGAAGAAGATTTAGAAATCCTTGAAAAATTCAGTCCGAAAGACGAAACAGAAGAAGAACCGGAAAGCGATCCCCGATGGGAAGCTTTAAAGAAGTTAAAAGATAAAAATTAAATAGTTTAAATGATGAGAATTGAGCAATCAACTACTCATCGCTCATCAAACAAAATTATAAGAAATGGCACATCCAAAGAGAAGACAATCGTCAACAAGAAGAGATAAGAGAAGAACCCACTACAAAGCAAGTGTTCCTCAATTGGCAAAAGATGCAACTTCAGGAGAAATGCACCTTTATCACAGAGCGCATTGGTTCGAAGGAAAAATGTACTACAGAGGTAAAGTAGTAATGGAAAAAGCAGTAGAAACTACAGAAGAAGATTAAGATCTAAAAATCTTAAAAACTTCAATTTTATACCAAAACCACTCAATTTTTTCAATTTTGAGTGGTTTTTTGTTGTTTTTTACTGATTTTTAGTATCTTTGGCATAATAAACAAATACCACATATAATGGACATTAAAGACATACAAAATCTGATCAAATTTGTGTCTAAGGCAGAAGTTTCTGAAGTAAAATACAAAACAAAAGATTTCGAAATCACAATCAAAACTCCACTGGGAGGGAATGAAGTGAGCTATATGCAACAGCCGGCGGTTTATCATACAGCACCACAACCAGCTGCATCTGCGCCTGCAGTGTCATCTGCACCTGCCGCAAATACTCCTGCTGATGTTGCTGCTGATGACGACAGCAAATTTGTAACGATTAAATCTCCGATGATCGGAACGTTCTACAGAAAACCATCACCAGATAAGGATGTTTTCGTGAATGTTGGTGACGAAGTTTCTAATGGTAAGGTAGTTTGTGTAATCGAAGCAATGAAGTTATTCAACCAGATCGAATCTGAAATTTCCGGAAAAATCGTGAAAATTTTGGTAGATGATGCGACACCAGTTGAATATGATCAGCCTTTATTCTTAGTAGATCCATCTTAAGAAATTTTAAATTAGATTATAGATTTTAAATGGTACTCATTTAAAAATAATTTAAAATTCGAAATTCAAAATTTAAAATTTCAACTACGATGTTCAAAAAAATATTAATTGCCAACAGAGGCGAAATTGCAATGCGTATTCTGCGTACCTGCAAGGAAATGGGAATCAAAACTGTGGCAGTTTATTCTACTGCAGATAAAGACAGCCTGCACGTAAGATTTGCGGACGAAGCAGTTTGTATTGGGCCCGCGATGAGCAAGGATTCTTATCTGAAGATTTCAAATATTATTGCAGCGGCCGAAATTACCAATGCAGACGCCATCCACCCGGGATATGGATTTCTATCAGAAAACTCAAATTTTTCAAGAATCTGTCAGGAAAACGGTATTAAATTTATTGGTGCAACTCCTGACCAGATCGACAGAATGGGCGATAAAGCTAACGCAAAAGCTACCATGAAGGAAGCCGGTGTACCTTGTGTTCCGGGTTCTGAAGGGTTAATTGACGGTTACGAAACTGCTGCTAAACTGGCAGAAGAAGTAGGTTATCCGGTGATGATTAAAGCTACCGCAGGGGGTGGAGGTAAAGGAATGAGAGCTGTCTGGAGAGCTGAAGATTTACAGGAACACTGGGATTCTGCAGTTCAGGAAGCTACTGCAGCGTTTGGAAACGGTGGAATGTACATGGAGAAACTCATTGTTGAACCACGACATATTGAAATTCAGATTGCTGGTGACCAATATGGAAAAGCCTGTCATCTTTCCGAAAGAGACTGTTCTGTTCAGAGAAGAAATCAGAAATTAACTGAGGAAACTCCGTCTCCATTCATGACCGATGAACTTCGGGAGAAAATGGGGAAAGCAGCTGTAAAAGCCGCTGAATATATTGGTTATGAAGGAGTTGGAACGATTGAATTTTTGGTAGATAAGGACCGCAATTTCTATTTCATGGAAATGAATACCAGAATTCAGGTAGAACATCCTATTACAGAGCAGGTTGTGGATTATGACCTGATTCGTGAGCAGATTCTTTTGGCTTCAGGTACACCGATATCTGGAATCAATTATTATCCGAAACTGCATTCAATCGAATGTAGAATTAATGCGGAAGATCCTTATAACGATTTCCGTCCTTCACCTGGTAAAATCACCGGACTCAATATTCCGGGGGGACACGGAATCCGTGTAGATACGCATGTGTACTCGGGTTACAGCATTCCGTCCAATTATGATTCAATGATTGCAAAACTCATCACCACAGCACAAACGCGTGAGGAGGCCATTGCAAAAATGAAAAGAGCTTTAGAAGAATTCTATATTGAAGGAGTGAAAACCACGATCCCTTTCCACAGACAGCTGATGGAAAATGAAGATTACCTTTCTGGAAATTATACAACAAAATTCATGGAGGATTTTGTAATGGATAAAAATTTTGATCATTAAGATCATTATATAATTTATGAAACCGGCTTTTTAATGCCGGTTTTTTTATCTTTAAACTTAAATAAGGAGCGGACTTGCTCTAAAATTGAATGATATGAAAAATTTTCTGCTATTTATATTTCTTGTAGGATTCGCCAGCACCAGCTTTGGGCAGGAACAGACAATTGTTAAAACTCTGAACAGGGAACTGCAGAAAGAGGTTAAAAACCAATTGAAATCTCCTCATTTTAGCGGTGATACCATAGAAATTGTGAAACCTTTTTCAATCAGCACAGACAAAATCCTTTCCTTTGAAATAAAGAAGACCAGCCCCTATTTTAGCGGATATCAAATAATCAGGCAGGAAGTTCCCCTGAATAAGATCCTTAAAATCGGAAAAGATATAAATATCATCCTCGAATGTGAAGATCACGAAGTTCTTACCACCTATAATACATTTGATGTTGAAAACAAGACGGAAGAGGTAAAAGGAAATTTATTTTTTCTTTATCTGTCCAATGAAAAACAAAATGAAGATTTGGGGGTCGCGATCCAGAAAGCTTTCCAGAAAGCGGGTTACAGTCTCGAAAAGGAATATTGGTACGATTGAATTTACTGCAACCTTTAAAAATGCACAATGAAACTTTCAAAAGAGGAAAAAAAATTCTGGCAGCGCTATTACCGGATTGAAAAGGCAGATCATATTCCAACTCATTGGGGACGTTTGAAATCTAAGGATTCAGATTTTGGTGATGAATTCTTTTATTTTCTGAGTTTAAGGGTAATTTCCATAGAAGAAATTTATCTCACAGATTCTCTGATTACTGATGTTGCGGTGAGTTATATGACCAATTTTAAAGGTCTGAAATCACTTTTCTTAAGAAAGAACCGTTATTTAACCAGCGCGTCTTTATCATATTTCAATCAGATGCAAGAGCTGGAAATCTTAAATATCACCCGAACACCAATTACTTTAGACGATTTATGCGATTACTTGGAAAACCCTAATCTGAAGGAAGTTTTTGTAGATTCCGAAGACAGTGAAGAAGCTGTGCTCGAGAAAGGCCTGATCTTAAAGGAAAAAATGCCCGGCTGCAATGTTTATTTAAACTGTTCCCATTCCACTAATGTTTTTGGAAATTTCGAAAAGCCCATCTTTTAATAGTTTTCTCTTGTCAAACCACCTGACAGACTGAAAATTTTCCGTTATACATTCAAATTGCAGCCAGTGACTTTACTTGGAAATAAATCATTATTTTTGCTTTATAAATCACCTTAATATGCATACAGTAAACAAAACATCCTCTTATTTTATAGAACTCGAAGAAAAACACGGCGCGCACAATTACCATCCGCTTCCTGTGGTTTTAGAAAAAGGCAAAGGCGTTTTCGTTTGGGATGTTGAAGGTAACAAATATTACGATTACCTGTCCGCTTATTCTGCGGTAAATCAAGGTCATTCTCATCCGAAAATTGTAGATGCACTGGTGAACCAGGCTCAGAAATTAGCATTGACGTCCAGAGCTTTTTACAACGCCAATTTAGGCGAATACGAGAAAAAAATTACAGAACTTTTTGGCTTCGATAAAGTTTTACCGATGAATTCCGGTGCCGAGGCAGTAGAAACAGCGGTAAAATTAGCAAGAAAATGGAGTTATGAAGTTAAAGGAATCTCGCAAAATGCTGCAAAAATTGTTGTTTGTGAGAATAATTTCCATGGAAGAACAACGACGATAGTATCTTTCTCCAACGATCCTGATGCCAACAATAATTACGGACCTTTCACGCCAGGTTTTATTAAAATTCCGTACAATAATCTCAAAGCTTTAGAAGAAACTCTGGCAAACGATTCAGAGAATATTGCTGCGTTTTTAGTAGAACCAATTCAAGGTGAAGCGGGGGTATATGTTCCGGACGAAGGCTTTTTAAAGTCGGCATCAGAACTTTGCAAAAAACACAATGTACTTTTCATTGCTGACGAGGTACAAACCGGGATCGCAAGAACCGGAAAACTTATCGCTTGTCATCATGAAAATGTTCAGCCCGATATTCTGATTTTGGGTAAAGCACTTTCCGGCGGAATGTATCCGGTATCTGCAGTTTTGGCTAATGATGAAATCATGAACGTGATTCATCCGGGGCAGCACGGTTCTACTTTCGGAGGAAATCCCGTTGCCTGCGCGGTTGCCGTTGCGGCTTTAGATGTGGTGGAAGAAGAAAAGCTTTCAGAAAGAGCTGAAGAACTCGGGCAGCTTTTCCGGAATGAAATTGAAAAATTAATCGAGAAAACCAATCTTATTACCGGTGTTCGCGGGAAAGGACTTTTAAATGCGATTCTCATTAACGATACTCCGGAAAGCAAAACCGCCTGGAATCTTTGTCTCGCACTGCGCGATAACGGCCTATTAGCGAAACCAACCCACGGCAACATCATCCGTTTGGCACCGCCTTTGGTGATCACCGAAGAAGAGATTTTGGATTGTGTGGCAATTATTGCGAAAACAGTATTGGAATTTAAGAGAAATTAAAACTTGGATCTTACAGAACATATCACCGGTTTAATCATCACTTTTAATGAAGAAAAAAACATTCAGGAAGTTCTTGAATGTTTTGACTTTTGTGATGAGATTATAATTGTAGATTCCTTCAGTACCGATAGAACCGTAGAAATTGCATTAAAGAATCCTAAGGTTAAAGTCATTAAAAATGCTTTCGAAGATTTCACCAAACAGCGGAATCTGGCATTGGACTCGGCTAAAAACGAGTGGGTTCTTTTTCTTGACGGAGATGAAAGGATCACTCCTGAACTGAAAAATGAAATTAAAGAAACAATCAACCGCACCAACCCCGCCGATGCTTATTACATTTACAGAATTTTTTTTGTGGGGAAGAAAAAAATAAATTTTTCGGGTACACAAAATGATAAGAATTTCCGTTTGTTTAAGAAGTCAAAAGCGTCTTATTTAAAGCACAAAAAAGTGCACGAAACACTGGATGTTAATGGAACAACAGGTGTTTTAAAGAACAAACTTCTGCATTATTCTTTTGAAAACTATGCGTCTTTTAAGAATAAAATGCTGTATTACGGTCGTCTAAAGGGAGAAGAACTCGGTGATACCGGAAAAAGATATTCAATTGCCGTGCATTATATTAAGGTGATCTTTAAATTCGTGAAAACCTATTTCCTGAAATTAGGAATTCTTGATGGAGTAGACGGATTAAGAATAAGCTACCTTCAAAGTCTATATGTAAACGAAACTTACCGAAAATTAAGGGATCTACAATAGCCGTTACTTTTTGATATAAGTAGTTTTCTTGTTCTGATAAAATTTATTTAAAAACTTAGTTAGTCTTTTTTCCGTATTGGATTCTTTTACCCAAACAGGATTTTGAGTAAGATCTATCTCTTTCAAGTTTTCTACGATTTGCATCAGATCGTGTTTTTTCATGAAAGATTCTTTCAGGAAATTACCAATAATAGTATTCCAATGCTTTTTATTCCCCCAATAATGTCCTACAATGTGATCTGCAGATTTAAGTTCAGTATTTTTACCTAATCCGAGAGAGAACGCAAACTGTTCTATAAGTCTTCGGGTGACGTCATCGGCGCACATGGCATCATTTACATCTAATACAATCTGCAGAGAATCTAAGTGTTGTTTAGAAATTCCGATTAATCCGGCATTCCACATCGCGGAGTTTTTATCAATTTTGATATGATTGTATTCTTTCCCCTGCATTTGCTTCCACATCAGTTTTTCGGTTTTTGATGATAGTGAAGACAGTTTACCTTCCTCAAGATGCATAAAATTTTGTCCATTGTTCATGCCTTCTCTCAGGGTATCGAGATCCTGGTAAAAAAAAGTATCGCCATCCAAATAAAGAACGGATTCCGAAGGATATTTTTCCGCGATTAACTGTAGCGCTTTAATTTTTACCCGCCAAAAAAACTGATATTGGCCTTCCCACCGCTTAATAATTTCTTTGTTTATCTCTATTACTTCTACGCTTTCCTCAAAAAAATTAAACAACGAAGGATTTTCCGCGATGACAATAATTCTGTCATTGTCCTTTTTTCGAGCCATGGCGGTATAGATCGAGAAATATATTTGCTGATAATGCTCCAGATTATTGCCAAAAACTAAATATACGATGTTCATTTTACTGAGATTATAATTTAAACCCTCAACGTTCAGTAAAGTGGAAGGTTTTGATTCAAATTTAGCATAAAAAATCTGCGATATCAAAAATTTGTGCAACTTAATAATTTCAATTAAATTGCGTTAGTATATACACGGCAAAACTACTTATTAATAAAAGCTTTTCAGACTTATTGTGAAACTTACCCGAAGTAATTTACACATCACATCCTATTGCAGTTCATATGAATAATGATCCACTGATAAGTATAATTATACCTTGTTTTAATGCCGAAAAAACGTTGGAAAAGTGTTTAGAGTCGGTAGTTCAACAATCTTATACTAATCTTGAAATCATTATTATCGATGATGGCTCGACGGATGAGACATCACTGATTTATAATAAATTTCAAAGTAATGATGAACGGATTTTGGTTTTTAAGCAGCAAAATTCGGGCGTTTCTAAAGCCAGAAACAGTGGTGTAAAAGCAGCGACAGGAGATTATATTTGCTTTGTGGATTCCGATGATTGGGCGGAATTGAATTATTGTTCGGAATTATACAGTTTACTTGTCGGTGAAAATGCCGATATTTCTATTGTAGAAGCATCTTACGAGGATGAAAATGGAAATGTGTTATGCAGTAAACCAATTTCGGAGGAGAAAATATTTGATGGAAACAGAGCTTTAGTCCTTTTACTGGAGGATCAGGAAATCCAGAGCCATCCATGGGGGAAACTGTTTAAAGCAGACCTTTTAAAAAACGTACACTTTCCTGAAAATCTAAAATGTTTCGAGGATTATTCTACACTTTTCAAGATTTTCAATAAGGCAGTAAAAGTGGTAAAATCCAATGAAAAGTTATACCATTACATACAGCGGGAAGACAGCCTTTCGCATAACCTCTCCCCCGAGACTGCTTACCAATTTTTTTTAGCAATTATGGAGGTTTTTGAATTTTGGAGAAATTCTGCAAAGGTTGGGGATCGAAACAAAATCATTAAAAATATCGTCAGGAAACTTCTGATGGTTCTGAAGAGAATTACCAGAAATACAAAAGAAAATGAAATGAAATCTGAAAAAGAGGAAATTCGCAGGGCATTCAATTCGTTTTTAAAATATTCTGCAAGAGATATCGGAATAGAGTACTATTTCTATTTGAGATTATATTACTATTTCCCAAACTTTTACGCCAGATTAACTCATAAATAATGTTTTCAGCACCACTAGTATCCATCATCGTTCCGTGCTACAATGTTGAAAAATACGTTGAAGCGTGTGTCGATTCCATCCTTATGCAGGATTATGAAAATTGGGAATGCATTTTAATTAATGATGGAAGCAGTGACCATACACTTGAAATCATTAAATCTTTTGAAGCCAAGGATCGGCGGTTCCAGGTATTTACACAGGAAAACGCAGGACTTTCTGCAACAAGAAACAGGGGAATTGAAATTTCAAACGGAGCGTTTCTGTTTTTTTTGGATTCAGATGATCTTCTAAGTACTGATGCCATCAGCACATTGGTTTCGTCTGTGGACAACAACGATATCGTTACCGGAATTACCGTAACGTCAAAAATTAGTGGTGACATTATATCGAAAATTTCACATTTATATCCTCCCAAAGAAGGAGATCTCACTATTGCCAATACTCATTTTGAGGTTTTGACAAAAGCGATGGAATCTGCATTAACTCCGGTTGCACAAAATCGTCTGTACAGTAAAGAATTCATTGATGCAAATAATCTCCGGTTTAAGAAGGGGATTCTTCACGAAGATGAATTGTGGTTTTTTGAAACGATGCTTTTAGCAAAAAATGTAAAGTTCGTCAACCACGAAACCTATTTTTACAGAACGGATAACGAAAATTCCATTACAAGTAAATTAAGCGACAGAAATTTGGACTCTTATATTTCGGTGCTGGAAGAAGTGCATGAAAAATACATCAAAAAGCAAAACCTTGATATTGCAAAGTGGTATAACGTTTATCTCAAGAAAATTTTTCTGGATTTTGCCATCCGTGAACGTGAAAAATTAAGCGGTGAAGTGATCAGAAAACTGGAAAAATCATTAGTCAATACTTACTCAGATTTACCCTCACAAACTTATTTATCTCACAAAAATGAAGTTTATTACAGAGCGATGAACAAACTCACGCTTAAATCATTTGATCAGATAAAAAAGCATTATGTCAGAAATCCGGTGAACAGTCTTAGAAAGCAATTCAAACTATTTCAAATCACCTATTTACTTAAATAGCTTAATAGATGCGACCGAAAAAATTTCTGCTGGTAATGCCCGATTATTCGGATTTTCCTGAACTTTTCATTAGAAACTTAGAAAAATTGGGATTTCAGACATCTTTAATTACCAATAAAATTCCAGCTTATAAATACCGTGGCTCTGAACGGCTGGTCAATTTTATAAGGAAGACTTTTTTAAAAGATAAAAGTTATAAAAAGAAACTTATTGCTCAATTTGAGGAAACTGAATATTCAAGAATTGTAGCTGAATTGGATGAAAAGTTCGATTATATTTTCGTAATCCGACCGGATTCATTTCCCGTTTCTTTTATTGAAAAGTTAAAGGATAAAACCACAAAATATATCGGTTACCAGTGGGATGGAATTGAAAAATTCCCGAAAGTGAAAAATTATTTTTCTTTCTTCGATACGTTCTTCTGTTTTGAAACCGTACCGGGTTTTAGCAATGTGAAAAAAACTACAAATTTTTACTTTGATTTTGATAATTATAAGGCCGCTCAGACTCCCGTGCCGAATATCCCGCCAGTTTTTTATTTCGTGGGTTTAGATTGGGAAATCAGAAGGACTAAGATTAACAATTTTGTAGAGTTTGCAGTTAATAATGATTTTAAACTCGATTTTTACTTACAGGAATTTGAAAAAAACGACGACAAAAATCCTCATATTAAATATATTACAAATAGAATTACTTTTGCGCAAAATATAGAGTTTGTAAAAAAATCTGATGTTCTTGTAGATTTCGTTGATCCGAGACAGGTTGGTTTATCTTTCAGATTTTTCGAGGGTATGTATTACAGAAAAAAAATTATTACAGATAATATGATGGTTAAAAAGTATGATTTCTACCATCCAGACAATATTTTCGTTATTGAAAATGACAACAACGCTGCGATTCTGGAGTTCCTGAAAAGACCCTATCAAGAATTACCGGAGCAAATCGTAAAAAAGTACAGTTTCAGCGAGTGGATATTCAGAATGCTAAGTGAGTAAAAGAAAGGTTGGGTAATATTTCTGTCAATTATTCAGATAATCCAGCAGGTTTTTGATGTTTTTTTCCTGGTTTTCGGTTGAAAAATACTGCAATCCATTTTTACTGCCTTCGTAGAGTTCGGTCCAATTTTTTTCATTGGAATAAATATCTAAGATGTAGTTCGCAAAAGTTTCGGGATCAGAAATTTCTGCGACAAGGGCATGGATATTCGGCGTTAATTTCATTCCCTCTACACCAATTGTGGTTGATATTACGGGCAGTTGATACTCCAGTGCCTGGCCGATTTTGCCTTTTACTCCGGCTCCGTATCGCAGCGGTGCAACCATCGCTTTCGCACTTGTGAAGAGCGTGTCGATTTCTTTTTGATAGCCAAGAATTCTGAATCTTTCGGAATTCAATGTAATGATTTCTTCTGGTGCATTTCCACCTACGATATACACTCTAATATCAGGGTTTTGTTCCCAGACCAATGGCATGATCTCGTTATGCAGATATAACACAGAATCTACATTAGGTTTGTGAAGAAAACTGCCAATAAAAATGAGGCCTTCTCTGTCATTAAAAGATTTCTGCCTCAGATTCTTTTTTAATGAATGGATATTACTTACAATAAAGATTTTTTCAGGATTTATTTTTTCTCTCGCGAGAATTTCTTTCTCATGATCGCTTATTGCTATGATGGCGTCTGCGTGCAGAAACGCTTTCCGTTCTAATTCGCAAACTTCTTTTTCCCTCTTTAAGGTGGCTTTGTTTTTTAGAAAATACGCCTGCTCTCTTGAAAATCTCAGATAATGAAGATCTACCATGTCGTAAATGATCTTCGCACGGAAACCGATTGGTTTAATAACCTCATTATAATACTCATAGCCTTCTGGTCGGAAAATCCAGATATAATCTACAGAGTTTTTTATTTGCTCAAGTTGTTTTGCTTTTCGGATTATTTTCCGTTGAGGTGTTAAGTATTCTCTTAAAACCTCAACACCTAAATCTTGAAATTTCTTTACATAATCAGCGTCATCTGCAGAAAATTCATTCTTTATCAACAAGTATATTTTATGATTGTTTTTTACTAAAATTTTTATAATCTCAGTAAACCGGTTAGAGCCTGAATCCTGATCAAATTTTGGAATATACTCTTCTGCTACAAGAATGCATTTGTCATATTGGGCATCGTCATTTATTCTATAAAAATCATCGCCTTCTTTCCAAATGTTTTCAAGAAAATTCTGCCATTTTTCATAGAAAATAACGGAATTTTTTTTTATCAAATTGTGCTTGTCCGAATGGTGTTTTTGATAACTTACGTTTTCATAATGAATCACTTCTGACTGAGGTTGATAGTAAGTATCCAGACCCTGACGATGTTTCAGCCGCATGCAAAGATCGTTTTCTTCATAGTAAGCAGGCGCATAAACTTCATCGAAAAGATTCAGATTCCCGTTAGAATCCTGTCTTTTAAAAAGCAAACTGCATCCTGAAACATAGTCTACTGTTCGCAGGAAGTTAAATTGCGGAGCATCGATTGACTGGGTAGCTCCACGGTTTACAATCACATTATTTTTGAAAACGAGACAGCCTGCCTCCTGTAAAGTATTGTTCCCGAAAATCAGTTTAGAGCCTACAGCTCCAACATTCGACCGGGTTTGAAAGACGGATAAAAGTGAAGTTAGGTAGTTGTTTTGAACCTTTGTGTCGTTGTTGAGCAAATAAATATAAGAACCTTTTGCCTTTTTTATTGCGGTATTTGCACTTTTTAGAAAACCTGAATTTTCGGTATTATTAATGAGCGTTATTCCTTTTATCTGTGAAATGATATTTTGGGTATTATCTGTACTGCAGTCATTTACCAAAATAATTTCTTTAGACACATTATCGTTACATTCAGATAAGGCATAAAGACAGTTTAATGTATAATGAAGTTGGTTATGAACGGGTATGATAATACTTACTTCCGGTTCAGGTTCTTCTCTGAAATTGAAGGAGTAGTTCTCGAAAAAGGAAAGATTTCTTAATGAAGAATTAAGAAATCTTACAGACTTTTTAAACTTTATATCCCGTTTAAGCTGCTTATATCTCTTTCTCAAACTCCAAAACCTCATAATTTTTCAAAATTTTTTACCTTCTTTCGTAATCATCCTCTAAACGGATAATATCATCTTCCCCAAAATAGGTTCCGGTCTGCACTTCTACAAAGACCACAAGTTCAGAACTTCTGTTTTCGATTCTGTGTTTTGCGCCTTGAGGAATAAAAATACTTTGGCCATATTTTAAGATATGTTCGCTTTCATCCAGAATTACAATTGCTTCACCCTGAACAATGGTCCAGAATTCCTGTCTGTGATGATGGTATTGATATGACAGTCTTTGGCCTGGATTTACCTCAATTCTCTTCAGTTTATACGAAGGTTCATCCGCCAAAACATAATATTTTCCCCAGGGTCTATCGCCAATCTCTAACATCTTAGTAATTCTTTAAGATGCAAAACTAAATAAAATATCTCAAATCCTTTATAAACTCAATTTTTACTTAAATTTGCAGCTTAAATTTTTAGCAACAATGAGCAAAGTACGCGTGCGTTTTGCACCAAGTCCTACAGGACCTTTACATTTAGGTGGGGTTAGAACCGCTTTATACGATTACCTTTTTGCGAAAAATCAGGGTGGCGAATTCGTTTTAAGAATTGAAGATACCGACACCGCAAGGTATGTGGAAGGTGCTGAAGATTACATTATGGAAGCCCTGGAATGGTGCGGAATTATTCCTGATGAAAGCCCGAAACACGGAGGGAAATTTGCCCCGTACCGACAATCTGAAAGACGCGATATTTACGATAGATATTTAGCTGAAATCCTAAAAACAGATTACTCCTATCTGGCTTTTGACACACCGGAGGAACTTGACGAAATCCGGAAAGAATATGAGCAGAAGGGTGATGTTTTCGCGTACAATTATATTTCCCGAAACCGGCTGAAAAACTCGCTGACACTTTCTGAAGAAGAAGTACAAAAGTTACTTGATGAAAACGTCCCTTATGTCGTTCGTTTCAAAATGCCTGTGGACCGGATTCTGAATCTTGAAGACATCATCCGCGGAAAATCTTCCGTAAATACCAATACGCTTGATGATAAAGTTCTGGTGAAGAACGACGGAATGCCGACTTATCACTTTGCTAATATCGTTGATGACCATGAAATGGAAATCACTCACGTTATCCGTGGGGAAGAATGGCTGCCGTCACTGGGTCTACATTATTTATTATATGAAGCGATGGGTTGGGAAAGACCACAGTTTGCACATCTTTCATTAATTCTGAAACCTGAAGGAAAAGGCAAGCTAAGTAAAAGAGATGGCGACAAATTCGGTTTCCCCGTTTTTCCATTAAATTTTAAAGATCCTGAAACAGGAAATATTTCCAAAGGCTACCGCGAGGAAGGATATCTTCCGAACGCATTTATCAATATGGTTGCACTTTTGGGCTGGAGTCCGGCAAACGACAGAGAGATTCTTACCCTGGAAGAAATGGTGAAAGAATTCGATCTGCATAAAGTTCATAAAGCCGGTGCACGTTTCAGCAAAGAAAAAGCAGAATGGTTTAACCACGAATATTTAAAGCAATTATCCAACGAAGAAACTTTAGCATTATTCAAAGGTGTTGACGGAATAGACCTTAGTCAATTCAGCGATGATAAGCTGCTGAAAATAATATCTTTAATGAAAGAAAGGGCTACTTTCATCAAAGACATCTATAACGATGGTAAATTTTTCTTTGAAGCCCCAATTACTTACGACGAAAAGGCTTCTAAAAAAGCCTGGAACGCCGAGACGGGAACTTTGATGAATGATTTGGCTGATGTACTTCACGCCACAAAAACCTTTGAATCTGAAATTTTAAGAAAAGCCATTCATGATTTCGCTGAAACCAAAGAATTGGGAATGGGAAAAGTGATGATGCCTCTCCGTCTTGCGCTGGTTGGTGAGCTGAAAGGCCCCGATGTTCCTGATATTCTCGAAATCCTTGGCAGTGAAGAAAGTGTTGGCAGAATAAAAAATGCAGTGAATAATATCAACTGATTTTCTATTATTTTTCCTAAATTTGAAAGATTAATTCTTAACTAAAGAAATGGAGTATTTAAATTTTGAACTTCCCGTAAAAGAACTGATGGATCAGTACCAAACCTGTTCATTGGTTGGCGAAGAGAGCGGAGTGGATGTAAAACTGGCTTGCTCGCAAATTGAAGATAAAATTATAGAAAAGAAGAAAGAAATTTATGGCAACCTTACCCCATGGCAGAGAGTTCAGTTGTCCCGCCATCCGGATCGGCCTTATACTTTAGATTTCATCAAAGGAATTACGGATAAAGACAGTTTTCTGGAACTTCACGGAGACCGGAATTTTGCTGATGATCCTGCAATGGTAGGCGGTTTGGCAACGATTGATGGGCAAAGAGTGATGATCATCGGAACTCAAAAAGGTAGAACAACGAAAGAGAGACAGCACCGCCGTTTTGGGATGAGTAATCCCGAAGGGTACAGAAAAGCTTTAAGACTGATGAAACTGGCAGAGAAGTTTAAAATCCCTGTGATTTCTTTAGTTGATACTCCCGGAGCATATCCCGGGCTGGAAGCTGAAGAACGCGGACAAGGAGAAGCAATTGCACGAAATATCTTTGAGATGACCATGCTTAAAACTCCGATTTTCGTTTACATCATCGGTGAAGGAGCAAGTGGCGGCGCCTTGGGAATTGGTGTTGGTAACAAAGTATATATGTTGGAAAATACTTGGTATACTGTAATCGCGCCCGAAAGCTGTTCATCGATTCTGTGGAGAAACTGGGATCATAAAGAAGACGCAGCCAACGCGCTGAAGTTAACTCCTCAGGATGCTTTGCGAGAAAAGTTCATTGACGGAATTATTGAAGAACCTCTTGGTGGAGCTCATTACGATCCTAAAGTGGCGTATGATCATTTGAAAACATCGATTTTACATAACATCAAAGCATTTTCATCTTTTACCGGAAAAGAACTTGAAACCCAGAGACAGGATAAATTTATCGCGATGGGTCAGTTTAAAGGATAATATAAAATCTAAAAGAATCAATAGAAACGGGCTTTAGCCCGTTTTTTTTATGTGCAAAATTGATGGCTTTAGCCAAATATTAAAACAGAAAAATCCCGCAATAATTTTGCGGGATTTTATATTTAGACTGTAAGTTTATCTTATTCGAAAAGTTCGGTAGTGTTCAGCACAGTGACTTTGCCGTCTTCGCAACGGATCGCTTCCCCGGGAAAATTCTGAATCATGTGATAATCGTGTGTAGCCATCACAACTGCAGAATTATTTTCAAAAGCAACCTGCTTCAGCAACGTCATAATTTCGTTTGAAGTTTCAGGATCCAGGTTTCCTGTAGGTTCATCTGCGAGGATGAGTTCCGGATGGTTCAGGAGCGCTCTGGCAATCGCAATACGTTGCTGTTCACCACCTGAAAGTTCGTGGGGCATTTTGTGTTTCTTCGATTTCATTCCCACGCTTCCCAACACTTCATTAATCCGGTCGTCGATCTTAGTTTTATCGTTCCAGCCGGTGGCTTCAAGTACGAAACGGAGGTTTTTTTCTACGGTTCTGTCTGTAAGCAACTGAAAATCCTGAAATACGATTCCCAGCTTTCTTCGCAGATTAGGAACATCCGACATTCTCAGTTTCGCCAGATCAAATCCTGCCACATTACCGTCACCCGCAGAAAGCGGAATGTGTCCGTAAAGCGTTTTCAGTAAAGAGCTTTTTCCCGAACCTGTTTTTCCGATGAGGTAGCAGAATCTGCCCTTTTTTATATTAAGGTTTACATCGTTAAGCACCGTAAAATTTTTCTGGGCAATTTTTGCACTTTTCAGGCGGATTACATCCTGGCCTTCGTGAGAGGAGTGTGGCATACTTTATCTGATTGTTGTTGAATCTTTCCCGCTAATTCCGGGATTAATGTTGTTACAAATGACCTTGCCAAAAATAAGTAAAAAGTTTCTTTTTGTGCTTAATTTTGGCAAAATTTAACAACAAAAAATGCCTGAAAATTTACTTTTCAAGCATATTTTTATATGATAATTCCTGAGATTATCTCTTAGCTCTCGCCGAGCTAATACTTAAACTCTTTCTGCCTTTTGCTCTTCTAGCTGCCAAAACTCTTCTTCCGTTTGGTGTTGACATTCTTTCTCTGAAACCGTGTTTGTTTCTTTTCTTTCTTTCTGATGGCTGGAATGTTCTCTTGCTCATTGCTAATATTTTTTAGTAAAAACTATATCTTATTTTTCAGACTGCAAATATAGGAAAGTTTTTACTTTCTGCAAACATATTTAAATTATTTTCAGAGAATATTCAGATTATTTCTTCTATAGACTCTTTCGTTTGCTGTCTGATAAAAACTTATATTTGAGGTCTTAAAAATAATTACATCAATATGTTTACGCCTTCCGAGATTTCAGAGATCCAAAAACTCTTAGTTCCAGAAAATAAAATTGTAATCATCACGCACTACAACCCTGATGGCGACGCGATTGGTTCAAGTTTGGGTCTTAAACATTTCTTAAACCAAAAAGGTCTGGAGGCTGATGTGATTGTTCCGAATGATTTCCCTAAATTCCTGAAATGGATGCCCGACGCAAAGAAAATCATTATCGCCGATTATAAAAGAAAAGTTGCGGGAGAAGCCATTTATAATGCGGATATCATTTTTATTCTTGATTTCAATGCGTCACATCGCAGTGGAAATCTGGTCGGTCCATGGATTGAAAAAGCCAGAGCTAAAAAAATTCTTATCGATCACCACCAGCAGCCTGAAGATTTCGATTTTGTGTATTCGGATGTTAAAGTACCCGCGACTTCGCAGATGATTTATCATTTTATTGATGCGCTGAACGATGCCGAACTTGTAGATCAGGATATCGCAGAATGTCTTTATACCGGTATTATGACCGATACAGGCGGATTCCGTTTCCGTTCGACCAGCGCTACTACTCACCGAATTGTTGCTAATCTTATAGAAAAAGGTGCAGATCCGGCGATGATTACCTCGAATACATGGGATACCAATACCGTGTCCCGGCTTCACTTGCTGGCGTTAATTTTAGGCAGAATAGAAGTGGTAAAAGACGGAAAAGTGGCTATTTTATGGCTGAAACGTGATGAGCTTAAAGAATTTGGATTCCAGAAGGGCGATACCGAAGGTTTTGTAAATTATGGTTTAAGCATTATGGGAACTCAGGTTTCTGCTTTCTTCATGGAGGATCTTTATGAGAATTTCATTAAAATTTCTTTCCGTTCCAAAGAAGATGTTGACGTGAATCAGTTTTCACGGAAATATTTTAACGGGGGCGGTCACATCAACGCAGCCGGTGGAAAATACATGAAATCCATCGAAGAAACGATTGAAGATTTTAAAGTAAAAATCGCAGACGAGAACTTCTAAAATCTCCCGGAATTATTTTAAAAGTAAAACAGTAAGCGCCAAAATCGCTGGCAACGCCTGCACGAAAAATATTTTTCTGGAAGCAGAAAAAGCTCCGTACAATCCCGCAACAATTACACATGCAAGAAAAAATTGGGCAACATAAGTTGACCAGTTGGAATCTGAAATCAATAGAGACCAAATGAGACCTGCAGCTAAAAATCCGTTGTAAAGCCCCTGATTAGCTGCTAAACCTTTGGTTGGTGTGAAGAGTTCATCTTTTAATGCGCCTTTGAAGGATTTTTTACCCAGAGTTTCCCACGCAAACATTTCCATGTACATGATGTAAAGATGTTCCAGTGCAACAATCGCGATCAGAATTTTCGACAGTGTTTCCATAGTTATTGAGTTTAAAAAATCAGTTTTTTCGGCAAATTGTGGAGAAGTTCGGTATTGATAATTTCTGCACAAATTGCAGGTTTTTCCCAATGTCCGTTATGTCCACAGTCCAGAAGATATGATTTGATATTAGTTTTATCAGGAAGGTTTTTAAGTGTTTTTTCTACGTTAACCGCTTTGTCATGTTTTCCGGCGATAACCACAATTTTCCCGCCGAAGTTTTCTATAACTGATTTTTTATCGGTTCTGTCGGTCATTCCTTTCACTGCAGCCAAAACACCGTCCGTTTTGGTTGAAAGAGCTATTTCTTTAGCCAACTCAATTTTGCCTTCCAGCGTATCTTTTTCATTCTCGTTAAATAAATTCGGAATTCCTGCTTTCACGTAATTTGGGTAGGCCTCCTGAATGATTCGGTGGCTTTTTCGGCGTTGTTCTTTTTTTTCCTCGTCATCTGCAAAATAAGTTGAAAAAAAGAGGGTTAAACTTTTTAACGGTTCAGTGAATTTTTCTGCAAAAGCCAACGAAGCGTATCCGCCCATTGAATGTCCCAGAAGATGAAAATTCCCGAGGTTCAGGTGATCGGTTACTTTTTTTACTTCCTCAGCCATGAATTCCATAGTGTGGATTTCCTGGTATATTTTAGAAAGTCCATGTCCGGGAAGATCAATTTTTATCAAAGTGAAATTTTCTGAAAGGTGGGCTTCCATTTCTTCCCAAATCATCAGATTTTCCATAAAACCGTGGAGCAGAACCAGTCTTTCTTTTCCGGCTCCTGATATTTCGTAATTCAGCATAATTTTAAATTTTTAAGATTCCTTAGAAATAAATATCAATGTATTCAACAAATCCGGAACCATTAATTTTGTCCTGAAGCCGCCAGAAACTGCCTTTTCCTTCATCAAGAAAAGTGGTTTTTTTATTTCTGGTAAAGGTTTTTCCGTTAATCTTCTGGGTTATTTTTCCTTCAAAATTAAGATGTTTCGCTGAAACCCGCTTAATGGATCCTTCAATCATTAATGTGTTTTGTCCGGATTTTCCGTATCCCGAAATTGTATATAAGTCTCTGCCGGTCTTGTCTAAATTTACTTTTCCGTCAATAATGCTTTCATCAGAACTGAATTTCAAAGAATGTTGCCCGCTAAGGTCTTCGAATATATTTTTATTGTTTTTCTGCCGTATCCGCTCGTTAATTTTGGTTCTCTCCAAATTCAAAGATTCAATTATTTTGGTGCTGTCAGATATTGTCTGGCTAAAGCCGCTTTCTTTTTTTGAACAGGAAAACAGAAATATTACGGAGGACAGAAGTATAAATTTTTTCATGCGGTGACGTCGATTTTGATCAAATTTAGATAAAATTCAAACGCGGAACATTTTTATTGACAGAAATGCGGGAGTTGGTGAGCTTTATATTTTGGTTTTAGAATCCATTACAATCGTAACGGGACCATCGTTGAGTAGAGAAACCTTCATATCGGCACCGAAAATGCCGCTTTCTGTTTTTAAACCTGATCTCGAAATTTCTTCTTTAAAATATTCAAACAAGGGAACGGCTTTGTCGGGTTTGGCGGCTTTTATAAACGAAGGTCTGTTCCCTTTTTTGTAATCAGCAATTAAAGTAAACTGGCTGATGCAAAGTATTTGCCCCGAAATATCCAGAACAGATCGGTTGAGTTTTCCCTCGTCATCCCCGAAAATCCGGAGATTTAGAATCTTCTGTACAAGCCATTCTGCATCTGTTTTTTCATCTGTTTCATCAATTCCAATCAGCAGTAGCAGGCCATTTCCAATTTCGCCCACGGCTTTTCCGCCAACTTTTACCGAGGCTTCAGAAACTCTTTGAATTACAGCTTTCATGATTTGGTTAATTGAAAATGGTAAGGATTCCGGTTCCCGGATCGAAATTATAGCGGTAAGTTTTGGGGGCGATAGGCGCAATTTTTATGGGTTCACCAGTCAGCAGGATCCATTCAGCGCCATCTTTCGGGCATACAATTTTAATATTGTTTTCCACACTCAGTGTTGTATTGCTGTCGGGACAAATATGCGGGGCATTGCGGTCGTAGACTTTGAATCCGTTTGTGGTTCTTACAACAATAAGCCCTCGGGTTCCTGCTTCCTGCTGGTTCACGTAAATCCAGCCGTTAACATTCTGAAGGTTGTAGTATGCCGGGAGATTTAAATTTAAAATCACATTGATGGGAACATCAGGAAAGCAATTCACTGTTTCTTCGCGTTCATTGCAGGATGTGGTATTTAAGGTGCTGAAAATGAGTATGATTGGTAAAATGACTGTCGAAATAATTCTTTTCATTTAAAAATAAAATTTATATATTTGTAAAACGAATACAAACAGAAATCATTGTCCGGCAAATGTCGGATTATTTTTTTATACTAACGCAAATTAAAAGAAATTATGGCAAGTTACGTTACCAAAGATGGTTTGGATAAAATGAAAGTGGAACTGGAACAATTGGAGACCATCGAAAGACCTAAAATTACCCAGCAGATTGCTGAAGCTAGAGATAAAGGCGACCTTTCTGAAAACGCGGAGTACGATGCTGCAAAAGAAGCACAGGGAATGCTGGAAATGAAAATTTCTAAACTTAAAGATTTAATCATCAATTCGAAGGTAATTGATGAATCCCAGCTTGATACTTCAAAAGTTTCAATTCTGACCACAGTGAGACTGAAAAATAACACGACAAAAGGAGAGCAGAAATTTACTCTGGTGCCGGATAATGAAAGCGACCTGAAAGCCGGAAAGATTTCCATCAATACCCCAATAGCAAAAGGTCTGTTAGGAAAAGTTGTAGGCGAAACAGCAGATATCGTTTTACCAAACGGAAACAAGCTTTCCTTTGAGGTTTTGGAAATTTCTTTATAGAATACGCATCCATCAGCAGATCATTTGGGATTTAAAGGTTTATCCATCAGGTTTTTTAATTATTTTGTAGATTTGCAACAACAAAAATCGCTGGTTTTTTGAAGAAAGAGCCGCATCAAACCTAAAATAATGAGTTCCATATTCACAAAAATCATCGAAGGCGAAATCCCGGCTTATAAAATTGCAGAAGATGAAAAGCATCTCGCTTTTTTGGATGCGATGCCTTTGGTAAAAGGACATTCACTTGTTATTCCGAAGAAGGAAATTGATCTTATTTTCGATTTAGAGAATGAAGATTTCAAAAACCTGTGGAGTTTTGCACAAACAGTTGCGCAAAAACTTAAAATAAATTATCCTGAGCAAAGGATTGCTGTGGCGGTTGTGGGTTTGGAGGTCCCTCATGCACATATTCATCTTATTCCTATTAACAAAATGGAGGAGATGAACTTTAAAAATCCACGTCTTAAATTGTCTGATCGTGAATATCAGGAAATCCAAACAGCGATTGTCAATTCTTAAAATTAAAATTTTGTCAAAGTCTTACCGCTTTGACAAAATTTTTTAAATATTAAATCTATATCAAATATATGAATTCTAACCAGTGTTCCTTCTGTGGAAAAAAGCGAAACGAAGTACAAATGCTTATTTCCGGTAATGAGGGTTTTATCTGTGAAAACTGTATCGAACAGGCACATGCAATCATTGCAGAAAATACAGTGTCTTCAGGTTTTTCAGCAGCTGAAAGTATTGCTGAATTAAAAAAACCGAAGGAAATAAAAGGTTTTCTCGACCAGTACGTAATTGGACAGGATCAGGCAAAAAAACAGCTTTCTATCGCTGTTTATAACCATTATAAAAGACTTTTGCACGCGAAGGACGAAAACCGGGAAGTAGAAATCGAAAAGTCCAACATCATCATGATTGGGGAAACAGGCACCGGCAAAACGCTTTTGGCAAAAACAATTGCAAAAGAATTAAATGTCCCGTTCTGTATTGTGGATGCTACAATTCTTACGGAAGCCGGATACGTTGGAGAAGATGTGGAAAGCATACTTTCACGCCTGCTGATGGTGGCTGATTACGATGTGGAAAAAGCGGAAAAAGGAATCGTTTTTATTGATGAGATAGATAAGATTGCAAGAAAGTCTGATAATCCCAGCATTACCAGAGACGTTTCCGGCGAAGGCGTACAGCAGGGCTTGTTGAAACTTTTAGAAGGCAGTATTGTAAATGTGCCGCCACAGGGAGGGAGGAAACATCCCGATCAAAAATACATCCAGGTTAATACCCAGAATATTCTGTTTATTGCAGGCGGAGCTTTTGATGGAATAAAAGAAATCATAGAAAGACGGCTCAATAAGCAGGCGATCGGCTTCAGTGCAGAAAAGCTGAACAAAACAGAAGATGAGGATTATATTTTAAGCCAAATCAATGCGATAGATCTGCGTAAATTCGGACTGATCCCAGAGCTTTTGGGTAGATTTCCTATAGTTACTTATCTGGAAAAACTTACCAAAGAAACAATGATCAGAATTATGAAAGAACCTAAAAATTCTATTATTAATCAGTTTGTAGAATTGTTTAAGATGGATGGAGTAGATTTGAAATTTACGGATGAAGCAATTGAGGCAATCGTGGAAGAAACGATGGAAAAAGGTCTTGGCGCACGTGGTTTAAGGGGAGCAACTGAGAAGGTTTTAGAAGATTTCATGTTTAATATTGAAGCGCAGGACAAGATTATTCTGTCAAAAGATAATATTAAATTTTAAGATTTTAAGCCATTTCTTTTGAATTAAAAAATTAATTAATATCTTTGTTTGTGAATAGTCATTTATTTGCAAAACACAAACACACATACGATGAGAAGAAATCTATTTGCTATAGCGCTGTTAGCGTTAAGTTTACCATTTACCGCGCAGGTTCTGGTCCATGTAGATCCAACGGGAGTTTTTTACGTTGGAGAAAATGCTCTTGTTTACAACGGGGGCGGTTTACAGACTAAAGGAAGCGGTATCTTGGACGTAAGGGGAAATGTCATGGTTCAAGGCGCTGCCACCGATGTATTAAAAACATTGGATAATGCTGGAACTGGTGATAAAACCGACGGAGGTAATATTATCCTGAGGTTGAATGATCCTGCAAACCACTCAGCTGCCGTTAATCCATCTACCTACGGGCAGTTATTTATCTCGGGATTAACGCAGGGCAGTGTTTCAGCAGTAGTTGATAAAGAATACCGTACTGCGAAACATGGTACCTATCAGCAAATTGCGCTACCTTTTTACAATAAACAGTTGTCTTCACTTTCAGGCACTGGTATTGGTTCGTTGGGCAAAACATTTTCCAATGTTAGGTATTCACAAAATGAAATCCTAACGTGGAATAATGCCACAGCTGTTTCAGAAAACCTGAATATTTCTTTATTGACCCCTAAAAACACAACCTATTATATGCTTGGCTCTAATGGGTTTGACTCTGGTAATCCACCGGCGCTTATGCCTGCAAATTCTCCTGCACCTAATGGCTCTGTATATACCTTGAGGGGTGTTCCCTATACTAATGGCGTAACGGAAAAATTAATTAATGCTGCCAACGGGGTGAATTTTGGATCAACCGGAAACGCAGTAAATTCTTACAACGAACGTTATAATTCTTATCTTCAGGATGACTGGGATTATCCGGTAGCACCAACCAATCCATGGTCGGTTTCCACTTTCGGACGGAATATTTATCAGTTTGGTAACCCATATCTAACTAATTTAGACTTGGGTTTAGTTGGTATAACTGAATCCGGTGCTGTTACAGACAATAATGCGATATCATCTATTCAGGGTATCCGTTACGATCCGGGAACCGTGGTTTCTCTTTCCAGCGGAACCTTCTCCAGTGGAGCTAAATATGTTAATTTTACCGCAGGAAATCCCGTTCCAGTAGGCGACGTAGGTTTGGTTATTAAACCTATGCAAACCTTTGTAATTAAACTAAGAGATAACAACGCGGAGGTTGGTACCAATAAAACTTTAAGTTTTGATAATTTAAGAAGATTTAAAGCGACTCCCAGACCTAACGGAACTGGTTATTCAGTAAATGCCAGACCTGGAGAAAATGCAGCTACAGTGAAGCAACTTGGAGTTATTGCTTTAAGTGAAGACGGCACGGAGCTGGCGAGAACATATTATGCTGTATATCCTACAGCGGTTACCGGTCACACTTCACAACCAACAACGCAATCAATTTTAGGAGGCCAGAATATTATTGGCACTTTTGAGGAAAATGCAGTGAATGGGGGATATGATATGAACTATATTAATTCTTACTGGTTATATATCAACGAAGCAAATGAGACTGACTTTTTTGGTAAAGCGATTCCTTTGGCGTTATATAATAATGCGATTAAATCATTAAAATTTGAAATAAGAGAGAACACCGAGCTTGTGGAAAATGGTACTCATCAGTTATCCACAGGCGTTGGCTTTTATTATAAAGCTCCAAATGGGGAGTCAGTAGAAATTAAGCAGAATCAGGTAATTCCTGTTACCGCAGACAAGTATAGTTTGTTTTACGGAAAACCTTCAGGCGTTTTGGGTACAGATGGAGTTGCGAAGCCTTCCCGTACGATGGTAGTTTATCATCAGTTAATTGACAATTTTGTGGTTCGTTTTGATCCTAACTGGAAAACAGCCGATATTCAAGTATATGATATGAGCGGTAAATTAATACTCGCTCAGAAAAAAGTGGCTGCTGACAAGGACTATGTATTAGATCTTGCGAAGGCAAACTCAGCATATATTGTAACCGCAGTTTCAGAAAAGGGTGAAAAAATTAGTTCGAAAATTGTCAGATAATATAAAACACAAACTATGAAACTATTTAATAAAATTTTATTCTTCCTACTCTTAGCAGTTGGGACATTTAATAAGGCTCAGGATCCGCCTAGTCCGCCTGGTGGTGGTGGTGGTGTAGGTCCGGGATCTCCAGCTTCCCCTATCGATATGTATGTTTATATATTAGCAGTGGCTGCAATCTTGCTCATGTGCTATTACCATTATAAAACACGTAAAAACATTGTATAAATAAATTGTTAAAACCATAAAAGCCCATCGGATAATTCGGTGGGTTTTTTTATATTTACCCTATGAAAAAAATTGTTGCAATCTCAGCATTGTTAGTAGTAAGTTCAATTTCTGCGCAATTCAAAATCAATATTGACGCGCCCGCCAGTTTTAATCCTAAAGAAGTTTATTTGTATACGCTAAACGGCTCAAAAGATCTCCTCAGTACCAAAGAGGTCAGAAAGGGAAACGGATGGCAAATTAGCGTGACAAAACCGTATACGGGAATGATGAAGCTGTATTTCCCCGAAGGAAATATTTCTATCAATTTTATTGCTGAAAACAAAGATGTGAAACTTAAATTTGATGCTGCGGGCACCAAGATTTCAAACATTGAGTACCTCGATGAAAGCAATGCTACGATGAACAGTATTCAGGATGTACAGCAAAAGAAGGAATATATCTTACCGGCATTGGTTCAGATTAAAGATTATTACAAGGCAGATACTCCCTTCAGAAAATCGCTGGACACCGAAATATCCCGTCTTTCTTCCGATACGCAGGGAATCAGCAAATATCCTTTCGTTAGCTATTACAACAGCAACTACACCAAGTTCGTTGAAAAGAATCCTTCAAAAAAACCGGTTACGCATGATGAAATAATTGACTTTCTTGTAAAATCTAACGATATGCTGGAAACCTCTTCTTTAATGAGACCTGTTCTACTGGCATATCTGAACGTAGGACCAAGTACCAGCGTTTCCAATGATATCGATAAACTGCTGAAAGCAGTAAACACCGAAACACCGCGAGGACAGACGGTTTTATCTGAACTGATTGAGATTTTCGATGTGTACGAGATGAAGGATCTTAAGGATAAATATCTTGCTGAAGCAACTAATCTTAAATGTACCATTAATGATAGATTAGCTTCTACAATTGCGACGAATAGGAATACAGAAATTGGTGCCAAATTCCAGGATTATGAATTCAATAAACCAACAAATACTGCAGCAAAATCAATTTCAGCTGTAAAAGCAGATAAAAAGATTGTTGTTTTCTGGGCTTCTACCTGCTCTCATTGTGAAGCGGAACTACCTAAACTTATAGAAAAATACAACGCAATGAAGGCGCAGAAGATTGAAGTCATTGCATTCTCGCTGGATACCGAAAAAGCGGCTTACGACAACAAGGTGAAGAGTTTACCTTGGATTAATGATACAGAGCTTAAAGGGTGGTACAGCAGTTACGCAGATACCTATAATGTTCGTGCAACACCAACATACTTCGTATTGGATACGGAAAATAAGATTATTGCCAAGCCAGATCACGCGGCAGACGTAATTTCTTATTTAAAGTTAAATTAATTTTTGCTACGTTGCAAAATATTTTTATCTTTGCACCACTTTAGCGGCGAGGTAGCTCAGTTGGTTAGAGCGCAGGATTCATAACCCTGAGGTCACGGGTTCAATTCCCGTCTTCGCTACAAGAAAGCTCAACTTAGGTTGGGCTTTTTTTATGTTCCTATTTGATTGCAAATGTAGCTTGAATAGGGGAGTTCTAAGTGTATTCAAAAGTTATCATTCAGGATAATGATTGCATTAACAAATACGATTATCTGATTTATGTCAGTTTCGTAGATTATATTTGGCCAGTTAAAAGATAATTGGTAATTTTACGCCGTCTTAATGAGGATGCAAATCTTTATTCAGGCATAAATTTTTTTTCATCATTTGTGTTTTTAGAATCGTATCGCAAGATGCGATTCTTTTTTTAGTGATTAGCACTTGGATTTCTCTCAAAGCGCACCATTAAATCAACAAAATACGAATACGTAATACTGCCTTCTTGCCTGTTGCTTTTGAGAAAAAGATCATTGGTAAACCCAAAGAAATCCTCCATAATACCTTTATGATCCTGCACGAATTTTTTTTCTGCTGCACGGTCTCTTTTCATACCAAGCGAGTAATTACTGATGGTCTGGCGCACAAAATGGGGATTTTTTTCGGCTAAACTGTTTAGCAGGGATTTTAGTACAAAATAATATGTACTGTATCGTAACTCAGGATTTGTCGAGTCTTTTCCAATTAAGAAAGCAATGAAATTTGCCTCCTGTTCTCTTGCATAGCCCATTTGATGAGCGCTTTCGTGTGCCAATGTAAATGGCAGATAGGTTGAAGGAAGTTCAGGGTTGTATTGTGCCTCGGCAGTGAATGGATTATAATAACCCAATATACCGGAATAACTCATTACACCTCGAAACAGACTTGGTTTGAATGAACTGATGTGCGAGGGTTTTGTAGGCTCCAGAAAGACTGGGAGGCGTTCCTGACGACTTAGAATCTCTGTCTTAACCCGTGTGATATCCCTGAGTTTAAAAACACCTTTATGATCTTCTTCAACTGACAATCTTGCCTGTCTGCTCAGTTCGAGATACTTTATGGTTAATGCTTTGGTTTCTTCGAGAGTTATTTCATTTTCCGGAAGTTTGTCGATGATGGGCTCCTGAAAATACAGCATTCCCCAAAATATCTGATAAGTAAAATAAAGGATATTTAACAAGATGAGTAATTTCAAAAAATAAGAATTACGTGTGTTTTTATTTACAATTCTTATCAACAAAATAATTAAGACAATTGCCAGTAAAATATAAACTGCATCACCTATAGAATAGGGAACTGCAGCAAAAAATTTCTGATGGATACGCTGCTGAAAGTCAAAAAACTGCACAAAAAACTCTAGGACCGGACCGATTTTAGAAGCTATAAAGAACAAAAGAAATTGGGCAAG
Organism: Kaistella faecalis; assembly: GCF_019195395.1. Lineage (NCBI taxonomy): Bacteria > Pseudomonadati > Bacteroidota > Flavobacteriia > Flavobacteriales > Weeksellaceae > Kaistella > Kaistella faecalis. The sequence goes on along the minus strand of NZ_CP078067.1, from coordinate 858,656 downwards.
TAAAGTACCTGCCCAAAATCTTTTTTTTGTGATATATTTTCTTTTAGTGTCCACCTTCGCTTTTTACATGATCAAGTTCAATCCCTTGTTCTTTAAGGATTTTAGTAACTCTTAGTGCATAAAATACCAGGTAAGCAAAACACAAAATACCAACAATGTAACTGAAGTGTATATTGGTCATATCAGCAAGCATTCCCTGAATCCACGAAATAATTCCGCCACCCATAATCATCATAATTAGATATCCGGAACCCTGATTGGTGTGTTTTCCAAGACCGTTGATCGCCAGTGCAAATATACAAGGCCAGAGTGTGGAGCAGAAAAGTCCTACACTGGTGAATGCGTAAACAGAAGTCATTCCTGAAGTCATCATTCCGATAGCAATTGCAAGAATTCCCATCGACGAGAAAATGAGAAGCATCCTGGCGGGGTTACCCTTGCTTAATATGTCGCAGACAATCATTACCAGGATGATAACGCCGTAGATATAAAAATGGGATAGGTCATGTTTCGCAATAGCATTAACAAGAAGGAATACACCGAAAGCAAGATATGGCGCGAGGAATCTTAAAATTTTCTTGAAACCTGCAGTTATATCAAATGCATCCACCGCACCGGTCCAACGGCCAATCATTAGAGATGCCCAGTAAAGGGATACATAAGGTGCAATGTCTTTAGTCGAAAATCCAAGGGATTTTTCCATATATGCCGGCAAATTACTGGCTGTAGAAACCTCTACGCCAACATATACAAATATTGCAATCATCCCTAAAACAAGTTGCGGATACTTCAGGGCAGAATCACGGTGATGTCCTGCAACAGCGTCATCAGTATCCTCTGTGATTGTAGGGGTGATCTTCGGAAGTGAAGAGAATTTCAGAAGAAGTGCTACAAGTACAAATGCTACACCCAGAATTAAATACGGGGTTTTTACAGATTCAATACTCGCTTCGGTATTTGCCGCAGATGCAGAACCAAAGATGGCAAATGAAACGATCAGCGGACCAATTGTTGTACCGAAATTATTAATACCTCCAGCCATCGTTAAACGTTGGGAACCGGTCTCGGTAGGTCCAATTTCAATAGCCAGCGGATTCGCCACAATTTGCTGCAGTGAGAATCCAAGACCAACAATGAACAATCCTGAAATCATCAGGGGAAAAGAACCCATATTAGCGGCAGGATAAAAAAGCAATGTTCCCGCAGCAGAAATTAAAAGTCCTAAAATTAAACCGTTTTTGTAGCCAATTTTATTCACCACGTCCTGCTTTATCGCTTTCGATATAAACATGTAAATCAGTGAGCCTACTGTATAAGCAACATAAAATGCTACCGATACCAGCTGGCTTTGGCTTTGGGAGAGATTAAAGGCTTTTTTGAATACCGGGATCAAAATATCGTTGCTGGCTGCAACAAATCCCCAGAAGAAAAACACAGTTACCAAAGGCACGAACTGGCCCCAATTGGTCTTTTTAGAATAGTTTGTCGACATGTATAATGATTCTTTAAAACAAATATAACTATTTATTTTCTCAAATTGAGTTTTCCAAAATCTTTTTTATGGTCGTGTGGGAAGTTGTTTTCATCTCAGCAGCCGTTTGATCTGGACTTATTATATCACTGAGATAAATTCTTACTTTTCCCGGATGTCCTTTGGAGTGATCAAACGGAAACATTTCTTTAAGTCCTACGAAAGTGAAAACAACAAGCGGAGAGTGGTGCTTCGAAGCTAGGGTAAACGCCCCATCCTTGAAACTGTCAAGTATAACAGAGGTGTCATCGGGAACACCTCCCTCAGGAAAAATCACGATACTCTGGCCTTCCTCCATACGCTCGGCGCACCGGCGGTAGACATCGGCGCGGCTTCTTGCTGAACTGCGGTCTACCATTACACAGATTCTTTTATAGATAATCCCAAAAACCGGGATTTTAACAAGTTCCTTTTTACCGACATAACACAACGGGTGATCGGGCATCAGAATACACGGTAACATCACATCCATTATCGAAGTGTGATTAGAGATAAAAACATATTGAGTGTTTTTATCGATCTCTTTGTCTGTAAGTTTGATAAGTTCGTACCGGAATCCCATGCCGTAAAACATGCCGTAACACCATATTCGGATAAATATATAGGCGTATTTATAATGTTCTTTGCGTATGGAAAACAGCAATACTGGAATCCCCAGGGTTATAGTAAGTACAGCTCCAAGTACAATCATCCAGCCGCGCCAGATATAATTAAGGACTTTTGTCATTCGTTGAATTGCTTTTCAGGCTTAATTTTTATCTCGTCGAACATCATTTTCTACCCGTTAAAAATAAAATTTTTCTTCACAGTATAATTCAGAATAGAAACCAACAGAATTGCCGAAATTTTACTCAGCATCTCCTGACTGAAAACAAAAAATCCGACATCGAAATGATGGGAGAAAATGTATCGGAAAAAGATCTGAAAAAAGGTTAAACTTACAATCGTAGATAAAAATGAGACGCCCATAAAGTAAGCAAATTCCCTTTTTTTAGAATGTTTCCCCCTGGCGAAAACAAACCAGATGCTCAGAAAATAATTCGTAATGATTCCGCAGCCTGTAGAAAAAATATTGCTGAGCGGAAAATGGATTCCGTGGTAATTATACTCTTCAGCGTAAAGCATCGGAATATAAACACTGAAAATTTTGAAAGAACCGATCTCCATTATTGCGCTTAAGCCGCCAGCAATAATGAAAAATACAACCTGTTTCTGTTTCAGTAAAAGTTCCTTCATAAAAAAACGTATCCGCAAATTTATAACTATATGTTAAACAATTAGAAATCTTGTTAAAATATTTTTTTGTTTCAATTTTATAATTAATTTTAATCATTGAAAGAGCGCGATGATCTGATAAATTTTTCATTTTTTAAAAGGTTGAGGAATGTTTTTTTTATCTTAATGTACCGATTTGATTTACTTTTTACACCCGATCACCTAAATTAAAGCATTCCATGAATCCACTAAGAGCCTACAGAAAATTTAACCCTCAGAAGCAAAAAATCGAGGAATTAGAGCAGAAAAGTCCGCGTTTCAAAAGAATTTATTCCGAGTATGAATCCATGAGTGATGATTTGTGGGATTTGGAAAATACAGACGCTTCTAATATTCCGGATGATTTCCTGGAAGCAATAAAACTTCAGACCGAATATCTCGAGGAAGAAATTGACCACTGGCTTTTGGACGAAACCAAAAGCGTACAATAAAAAATATAAACCTGTAGAAATACAGGTTTTTCTATTTGCTTATCTTTGCAAAAATTTTCCGGATCCGGATTTCCTGTTATGCTGATCAATCTTACTCAAAATAAAAATTTCAAACTTTTTAAACTTATTTCTGAAGTTGCAGAAAACAATAACCAGTCGGTTTTTATCGTAGGTGGTTATGTGCGCGATTTGCTCATGAAAAGGCAGGCGCCAACCGATATTGATTTTGTTACAGAGGGAAGCGGAATCAATCTTGCAAAAGCCGTTGCCAAAGAAATAAACCCAAAACTTACTGTTTCAGTTTTTAAAAATTACGGGACGGCCATGTTTAAACATCAGGGCCTAGATTTAGAATTTGTTGGTGCCCGAAAGGAAAGCTACGCAGAAGATTCGCGCAAACCGTCTGTAGAAACCGGAACGTTGGAAGATGACCAAAAACGCCGCGATTTCACCATCAACGCACTTGCAATTTCTTTAAATAAATCAAACTTCGGAGAGCTTATCGATCCTTTTGCCGGAATTTCAGATATTGAAAATAAAATTATCCGAACTCCTCTTGAGCCCAGCCAGACGTATTCCGACGATCCTTTGCGAATGATGCGGGCCATCCGTTTTGCCTCTACATTAAATTTCAATATTGAAGAAGCGTCCCTGAAATCAATACAGACGGAAGCAGAAAGGATTAAAATTGTTTCCATGGAGAGAATCATGGTTGAATTTAATAAGATTATACTTTCCGAAAAACCTTCTGTAGGCTTGAAACTTTTGGAAGAAACCGGACTTCTGGCTTTAATTATACCGGAATTAACTGCGCTGAAGGGAATTGAAGAAGTAGAAGGCCAAACTCACAAAGACAATTTTTGGCACACGCTCGAAGTTGTTGATAATATTTCGAAAAACACTGATAATCTTTGGCTTCGGTGGGCCGCTTTGCTCCACGATATCGGGAAGGCACCGACCAAAAAGTTTGTTGAAGGCACCGGCTGGACATTTCATGGGCACGAATTTCTCGGTTCCAAAATGGTGAAAAGTCTCTTTCATCGGCTGAAACTCCCTTTAGGCAGCGATATGAAATATGTGCAGAAACTCGTGAGGCTTTCTTCCAGACCGATTTCGCTTATTGATGACGGAACTTCCGATTCAGCATTGCGCAGACTTCTCTTCGATTCCGGCGTGGATCTGGAAGACCTGTTCACATTGTGTAAAGCCGATATCACCACAAAAAACTCTTCAAAACAGTCGCGATTCAAGAAAAATTTTGAGTATGTCGCTGTGAAAATTAAGGAAGTGGAGGAAAAAGATCAGGTTCGGAATTTTCAGCCGCCCATTTCCGGCGAAGAAATCATGGAGCTCTTTAACCTGAAACCGGGCCGCGAGATTGGAATTTTAAAGGAAAAAGTGAAGGAAGCGATTCTGGAAGGCGAAATTCCCAACGATAAAGCCGAAGCCAGAAATTTTGTGATCAAAGAAGCCGAATTATTGGGCCTCAAAATATAAGAAACTCAAAAGTTAAAAACCCTTTTCAAAACTAATTGAAAAGGGTTTTTTATGAAAAAAAATGATATTTAAAACTGATAGTTAACCCCTACGGTATAGTTTCTCGGCTTTGTGGTATATCCGATTACGTCTACATAAGAAGTGTTGAACAGATTACCGACATTAAAATAAGCCTCTAGATTTGAACTGATTTTCTGATTGATATTGAGGGCAAAAAGATTAAAACTTTCGAGTTCGACATTATCTACGGAAAAAGTAGCGGAATTATAAAAAGAATCCATTCTTTTTGAAACGTACTGATGGCTCAGATTTACCCGTGTAGATTTGAAAGGAAGCACTTCAACAAAAGAATTAATTCGCTGTTTGGGCTGTCTCAGCATCGTTTCCTCTTTTTCTTTTTCCACATAACTGAAATTTCCGCCGAAATTAAACATCTCATTCAGTTTATACTTCAGTCCCAGATCAAAACCCTTCACTTTATTTTCACCCACATTGCGGAATTGTCCGGCATACGTCGTGAAATCTACGGTTTCGTATGCGAAAGCATTTTCTTCTTTACGCTGGAAAAGACTTGCATTGAAAACAATACTCCGGTCTTTTTTACCCAAACTTAGGTCGATTTCGTGTGAAGAATTGGTTTCCGGCTCCAACTCAAAATTAGGTAAAACGTAAGGCAGCGATCCATAGGTCTGATAAAGCGTTGGTGCAATAAACGCTGTGGAATAAGAATATCCGAGTTTGAAATAAAGCGTTTCAAGTTCTTTAAGAACGTACGGATTCAGACTGTAAACCCAGTGATTTCCGAACTTGGAATGATCAGTCATTCTTGCTCCTGCGTCAAGATTCAGAAAATCATATTTCAGATTAACATTGGCAAAAGCATCGAAGCTTTTAAGTTTGGTTTTTTTCTTATTTAAATCTTCCTGCATTTCGGTTCCTCCCCATGGAAGCGATTTTGCCCCCATTTTTTGATTCTCGAACTGGATACCTGCTGTAAAACTGATGTTTTCGGATATCGAGTAGTGGTTGTAAAGTTCACTGAAGAAATTCTGTCCCGAATAGGAAAAATCGTCCTGATATTTGCTGGCAACTAAACTCTGTCCTAACTTTTCATTGCCTGAATATCGTGTGTTGAATGTAAGTTTACCTTTATTATATTTAAAATTTGCATTTCCGCCAATATAACTCATTTTGTCATCTGAGCGGTATTCACCGTCGGTAAAAGCGCCGCCGTCGTAATGGAAGAGGTGATGATTCCAGCCTCCGTTGATGTTAATATTGAATTGGTCGGTAGTAAACCCAAGATTGGCGTTAACTGCCTGTTTCTCAAAACCATCTTTCTCGAAATTTTCCCCTTCAGCGGAAGAAAGTCCCTGAGATTTTTCATTAAAACCTGTAACCTGATAATTAAACTGGTTTAGTTTTCCTTTAACCAAAGCGTTTTGTGCGAAAGTGGAAAAAGAGCCGGCTCTCGCTCCCAGGATCCCTTCTACCTTCTTTGTGGCGGTTTTCTTTGTTTTGATGTTGATAACAGAAACAGTTGCATTGCTGCCGTATAAAACGGATGAAGCGCCGTTCAGGATTTCAATGCTTTCTACATTTTCTACCGCCATCAGCCGCAGGTCGGAAACATTATAATCGTTTCCGGTAACATCTTTCAGAGGAATTCCGTCGACTAAAATAAGTACATTTGCACTTTTTCCGCCATTAATCTTCATGGCTTTGGGCTCCTGGCTGTTGTTGTGGTTTCCTACAATCTGAAAACCTGAAATCTGGTTCAGCACGTCAGATAAATCCTGACCTTTGTGTTTTTCCAGATCTTGCGCTGAAATAAGCTGTACGTTTTTTCCGGTTTTGTAAAGCTGCTGTGGGGTTTTAGAAGCGATCGTAACTTCTTCAATTTGGGTTTCGTTTTCCTGTTGGGCAAAAATGTCTGAACTTACGACAAGCATTGCTCCAACAAAAATTAATCTTTTTTTCATTAAAAAATTAAATTAGGTTAAAGGTTTACTTATCGGAAAAAATGCAGGGAAAATAGCTGAACAGAACATTCAGCAATTCACGACTCTTCCTCCGAAAGCGTTAATAAATCTTACTTTCGGCAAGGTCTCCTGACTTTCACAATGTTTCACCTTCCCGTTTCCAGTGGTTTGTTCGAAACAATTTTTTGCTGTGATTTACAGTTGCGGGGACAGTTCACGGATTACACGTGATTCCCTTTTCCAAAAGTGCTGCAAAGGTAACGAAATAAACTAAGATTTAATCCCCAGATTTTTTAAATAATGGTAAGTTTCGACCTGGGAACGGATTTCCTGACCGCCGGCTTTTACATATTCGTTTCTAAGTTTCTTATCGAGAATACGTGCTTTTACATTATCACTGAGCTGAATTTCCAGCATATCTTTAATCTCTTTCTTCAGGTTTTTCTGGGTTATTTTTGCGGCGGCTTCGATGCGGTAATCCAGGTTTCGCGTCATCCAGTCGGCAGAGGAAATATAGGTGTCTTCATTTCCCTTATTGTAAAAATACATTACCCGGGCATGTTCCAGATATTCATCTACAATGCTGATGGCCTGAATTTTTTTCTTGAAATCCTTTTGATTCACGGCGCAATAAATCCCGCGGATAATGAGTTTACAGGTCACGCCGGCATGTGCGGCTTCGTAAACTTTAAGAATTAATGCGCGGTCGCTCAGCGAATTTGCCTTGATGATCATTTCTGCTTTCCGGCCTGCCTTGGCTTCGTCAATTTCCTTATCGATGTGCTGCATGATTTTCTCGCGCATAAATTGCGGACAGAGAATGAGTTTTTTGCAGGATTTCAGAGCGGGAAGAATTTCTTCTTTCGGTTTTCTCAAAACATTGAAAACCTTATTGATGTCGGCCATAATTCCCCTGTCGGAAGTCATGAGCAAATGATCGCCGTAAATCTTTGCAGTCTTCTCGTTGAAATTTCCTGTACTCACAAAACCATACTGCACGGTCTTATTTTGAGCTCTTTTCTTGATGATACAGAGTTTCGCGTGAACTTTTTTATTCGGAATTCCGAAAAGCACTTTCACTCCTTCCTGTTCCAGAATCTCTTTCCATTCCAGGTTGCTTTCCTCATCGAATCTTGCCCGTAACTCCAGCATTACCGTCACTTCTTTTCCGTTTCTTACAGCGTTAATAAGTGCATTCACAATCTTGGATTGGCTTGCGAGCCGGTAAGCAGTAATCTGTATAGATTTCACCTCGGGATCCATCGCCGATTCACGAAGCAGATCGATAACAGGTGTATAACGGTGATAGGGAAAAGTAAGCAGAACATCGGTTTTCTGTATCACATCGGTGACACGCTTTCCGACAAATTCTGCGTGGTCGAATGAATTCCGTTCGTCGGGTTTCTGATACATTTTAAAAACATCGGGAAAATCCATAAAATGGCGGAAATTATGAATTTTACCTCCGGGGATGATGCTGTCTTTCTTGCTTAAATTCAGTTTTCTGATCAGAAATTCCAGCAGTGCCTTATCGATTTCTTTGTCGAATACAAACCGCGTCGGCTTTCCTTTACGCCTTGATTTAATTCCTTTTTCAATTTTTTCGGCGAGCGTCGTTTTAATGTCGTTGTCAAGATCAAATTCGGCGTCTTTCGTCACCTTGAAACAGTGCGCCACAAAATCATCATAGCCGAAATAAGAAAAAATATGCGGAAGATTAAAGATGATGACATCTTCCAGAAGCATCACGTTTTTTTCAGATTTATCCTCAGAAGGCAGGAGTACAAAACGGCCCACAGCTCGCGAGGGAATCTCGATAATTGCGAATTTGCTTTCATACTGCCACGTTTTTTTCCTCATGGCCACGCCCAGATACAGCGATTTGTCCCTAAGATAAGGCATGGGCGAATTCTCATTCAGCAAAATCGGTATTACATTGCTTTCAACCACTTCATCGAAATATTCGTTAACGAATTTTTCCTGTGCGGGCGAAAGATTCCTGGCGGTCTTTATGAAAATCTTCTGCTCCGCCATTTCGACCTGAATTTTCTTCCAGGTTTTGTCGAAATTCTGTTGCTGTTTAATGGCGATTTCGTTGATCTGCTGCAGGATTTTGGTGGGTGGCTGATAAAAAGATTCTGTAATGAATTTATCTTTAAAATCCATAGCGCGCTTTAAACCCGCAACACGCACGCGGAAAAACTCATCAAGATTGTTTGAAAAGATGCCCATGAAACGGATGCGCAGGTGAAGCGGAACTTTTTCGTCCATCGCTTCCTGCAAAACGCGCTCATTGAATGAAAGCCAGGTAACATCTCTCGGATTAAACTGATTCGCCATAAAACTTACTGTATTTTCCTCAAAAATAGGTAATTTTCGCTCACTTTTACCGGTCTTACCGTAGGCAGAATGATAAATTTTCGTTAAATTTGAGACAAACTTTGCCTATGTTTACACGAGAAATTTTGTTAAAAAACAAGGTTCCTGTCATTTATCTTAAAAAAAGGGACACCCTTTTCCGGGAGGATCAAATCGCAATCAATCTTTATTATCTGACTGAAGGTGAAGTAAAGATTTACAATACCGATTCTGACGGGAAAGAGTTCCTGATCAATAAAGTGAATGACCACCAGTTTCTCGGTGAACCGCCGTTTCTGCTTGCAGAACGATATCCCGCGAATGCAGTAATTGCAAGCGAAAGTGCTGAGGTTTTCAGTTTTAATCAGAGTCTTTTTAAAAAATTCATGCTAGATAATCCTGAGGTTCACTATGAGTTTACTAAGGAAATTGCCAAAAAAGCATATGAAAAAACCTTAAGATTAAAATCGATCGTACACCAGTGCCCACACGAAAGGATCATCAATTTTCTTAAAATCCACAAAAGAACCATGGGTATTGAACCCGGCGAAAAGACCATTATAGATGTGACCCGAAAAGAAATGGCTAACTCTACCGGACTGGCGATTGAAACGGTAATCCGAACGGTAAAAAAAATGGAACGGGAAGATAAAATACAACTCATAAACCATAAAATTTATTATTAATGCAGCGCACGTTCTGGCTTAGATTTTCAGTTTTCAATTTTTTTCTGGTGGCGCTTTTGGGTGTCATCATGCGTTATAAAATCCTGTATTCATTTCCCTTTCTGGATCAGAAACATTTGCAGGAAGCACATTCCCATTTCGCCTTTTACGGCTGGATCACCAATGTTCTTTATGTACTGATCGTAAATTATATAGGTAAAGTGAATCCGTTGGTTCAGCTAAAAAAGTATGAATATTTAATCATGATTAACCTGGCTGCGTCTTTTGCGATGTTGGGGGCATTTATGTACGGCGGGTATTTTTGGGCTTCGATTGCAGCTTCTACTGCGGCATTGCTTACCAGTTTCGTATTTTGTTATTTCTTTGTGAAGGACGCACGCAAAATTCAGGATGCTTCTAAAATCTGGTTTTTGGCAGGATTATTTTTTGCTGTAATCTCTTCGGTGGGAGTTTTCAACTTAGCGTATATGATGAGTTCAAAAAATATCAGTCAGGATATTTATCTGGCCTCGGAGTATTATTTTCTGCATTTTCAGTACAATGGCTTCTTTATATTTTCCTGCATCGGACTTTTGCTCTATTCTTTGAAGGAAGCCGGTTCTCCTATTTCTGAAAAAAGCAACAGACTGATGTTCTGGCTGATGTTTTTCGGTTGTCTGGTAGGAGTTGGATTATCTGTTCTCTGGATGAAACTGCCTGTATCCATCTTTGCACTCATCGTTTTGACAACAATAGGACAAACTGCCAGTGCGGTAATGCTTTTCGGGTTTGTGAGGAAAAGCTGGACTAATCTGGTTCTTAAGTGGTCAGCCATGCAGAGATTTGTTTTGATTTATGTTGGATTTGCCTTCGCCGTTAAAATTGCCCTGCAGCTGGGTTCAAATATTCCGGCACTCAACCAGTTTGCTTTCGGGTTCCGGAATGTGGTAATTGCTTACCTCCATTTGGTTTTGCTGATGTGTATTGCGACATTTCTGCTGAATCAAATCCTTGCAACCAATTATTTTACGGTGACGAAAACACTTTTATTGGGTCTTAAAATGTTCCTGCTCGGCATTTTCCTGAATGAACTGATGCTTGGGCTTATGGGCATTTTCTCGATAAAATATATTTCAATTCCCTATGCGAACCATTTCCTGCTCTATTTTTCGCTTCTGATATTTATTGCGCTGGGAATTATATTGCTTAATATGAAAACCAGAAAGCTTAATTAACAGTTTAGGTTTTTGCCAATAAAAAATGGCTGTCAAAATAATTTGGCAGCCATTCCTACAATTAAATTTAACAAACTTAGATTTATTTATTCCGGAAGCAGAACTTCATCGATCGCGTACACAATTCCGTTTGAAGCGGGTACAGTAGCTACGATTTTCGCTTTTCCGTTAATGACAGGCTTACCGTCTACCATTGTAATTTTTATATTTTTACCGTTTACCATTCCAAGACTCTGCCCGTCGGTCATGTTTTCTTCTTTAATTACGCCAACATAAGTGTGGTATCCTAAAATATCCGACAAAGCATCTGCCTGATCAGGTTTCAGAAGTCCATCTACAGTTCCCGCAGGAAGTTTGTCAAAGGCTGAATTCAATGGCGCAAAGACAGTGAATGGGCCAGCATTGCTTAGAGATGTGGTGAGATTTGCGGCTTTCACGGCGGTCACCAAAGTGCTTAAATCCGGATTTTTTGCTGCAAGCTGAACTACAGTGGGGTTGGAGTCATCGTCCAGAACAGCTTCCTGTCCCTGACCTACCGCTTCCGTGGTTGTAGCAGAATCTGTCGCGATGGTTTCATTTTTCTTGCACGAAACAAGTGCAAAACCAACCATTGCCAGAATGATAATCGATTTTTTCATTGCTTAATTTTTATTAAAAGTACTCACAACCCAATGAATTATAGTATGACTGCAGTCATATACAACGATTTGAATGCGTGATATTTATCACCCTTCTTTGGGTTGGTGAAGGGGACTTCTTACAAGTCTTTTTTATTGAACTTGATCAGTGAGAGTACAAAAGGAACTGTTGCCCAAATCCACAGGATCAGCATTGAGATTCCCATTCCGCCGCCAGATCCGAATACTTTTTGAAATACTGCACCCGAGTAACCCAGCATTGCTGATATATCAAGCTGAAGAAGTACGAAAATACGTGATAATCCAACCGGATTGAGGCCTGCAAGTGTTGCCATAATTCCTTCGATCGGATATTCTGCAAACTGAAACATTAGGACAAGCAGAATTCCGTCGTAAATAATACTGAAAAACATCCAGATGAAAATAGAAATTCCGATTCCTTTTGCCCGGTCGCGGCTGATAATGGCTGAAAGCATGGCAAAAGAAGTAAAAATTACAGATAACAGTAGACCGATAATAATCAGTGAAAAACCGGTTTCAATAGAAGAGTAGAGCAGAATCGGAATCCCGCATCCCAAGAGGAATGCCAAAACGAGCGCTGCAGATAGTCCCACAAAAATATTAAACCAAACCTTCACCCGGGGCACAGGCTGACTCAGCAAGAGTTCTATAAACTGGCTGCTGTTGTAAACATATATCGTAGAAAAAATAATGCTTACCAATGGAACTACGAGAAGCACAACATTGAGAAGACTAAGTGTAGCTTTGGTATAATTGCTCTCCAAACCCAGAACTGACCAGGAAATAATGAAAAGCAGAATGGTGTAGAAAATGACAATTTTGTTTTTTAAAATATCAAAAAGGATAAAGCGTGCGATCTTGTTCATTTTTTCATTTCTTTTAGGATGCTGATGATTGATTCTGATATTTTCTCTGATTTTCTTTCGTTCATCAGATCTTCTACGGACTGCTGTACAATGATTTTGCCTTCGTTCATAAAAACAATTTCGCTCACAATATCATCAAGTTCACTAAGCAGATGCGAGGTAATGATGATAAGTTTGCCTTTGTTTTTTTCCTTGATGATTTTATTCTTAAGGATTTCTGAGGCCAGCGGATCCAGACCTGCTGTCGGTTCGTCAAGAATAATGACTTTAGGATCGAACATGAAAGCGAGTACAGCACTTACTTTTTGGGTAGTTCCGCCGGAGAGCGTCCCCATTTTCTTATCGTACAGCTTTTCCAGCTCGAAATTTTCGAGCAGTTCAGTATCCAGATGAGATTCGGAAACTTTACGGGTGTCCTTAATCATTTTAATGGTCTGTTCGATGCTCATGTTCTCAGGATAACGCCCGATCTGTGGCATATAACCGATGTCTTTGCGGTAAAGATAGTCGTCTTTCACGCTTTTTCCGTCGACCAGAATATCACCGGTTTCTACCACATTCAGACCCAGAATGGATTTTATCAGCGTGGTTTTTCCGCAGCCGTTAGGGCCGATAAGTGCAATGGATTTACTGTTGGTAAAGGACAGATTCAAATTATCCAGAGCAGTAAATCTGCCGAATTTTTTAGTTAAATTTTTTACTTCTATCATAGTAAGAGGGAGGAGGATTGCAGTTAAATAAACACAATGCTTGTTCTAAATGCTGACTCTTTTCATTAAGGGTTGCTCATCTACAAAATTCACCGGGGTGAGACTGGGAATTATTTTTTCGGTTTTATCAAGCAGATCTACAAAGAATGTTTTAAAAAGCAGCATGATTGAAGGATTATTCTCGACCAGTAAAGAATATAAACTCAAAGGGTGAAAAGGTACATCGCCGATTTTGTCTTTATCCATATCGTAGCCTTCGTATTTATCCCAGAAATTCTTTTTAAAATCGTTCATCGTCATCGATCCGCTCGTGCTTACATCAAAAGTATTATTGATGAAATTATTATTTATCACGCGGTTTTCCATACAGTTGGAGTTAATTTTCATGCCCCAGCCATTATCTTCGAAGTCATTTTTGAAGAGGTCGATTTTCGTAGCGCCATCCAGAAAAATTGCTGTGGTGTTACTTTGGAATCTGTTGTGTTTGATTTTACTGAAACTGATGTCTTTCAAAAGCAAACCGTAATTCGCGTCGCCCCAGTTGTTGATGAAATTGTTGGCGACCATTCCCACGTTATTGCTGTACATTACCGCTACACCCGCATTATTGTTATCGAAGGTATTGCCTACATATACATCATCATTAGAGGACATGAAGTGCAGGCCATATCTTAGATTTTTTTTAGAGTAATTGCGGTAAATGTATGATTTAATGACTTTTTCGAGGTAAATGCCGTCTTTATGACCTTCTATATAATTGTTCTTGATCCAGATTTCCTCGCTTACCCAGGCGTGGATTCCGTCACCAATACCTTCCTGTGAAGTTGCCCGCGTAGATGTGATTTTATTATTGCGGATCATGCAGCGGTAACCGCGTTGTACGTAGATGCCGAAATAGTTGTTTTCGAAGATATTGTTTTCGATGGTGGAATAATGGCTGTCGTAAAGTCTCACCGCACCGATGTTTTTAATTTCGTCTTCACCGGAATTGATGATTCGGAATCCTTTCAGCAGGATATTGTTCGCGCGGAAGGAGAGGATTTCATACTTCATCTCACCATCCAGAACCGGCCTGCCGATACCGATAAGTGATAAAGGATGCGTAATGCTGATGTTGCCTTCTTTGTAAACCCCGCTTTCCACTAAAATACTGTCGCCACTTTTTGATGCGGCGACAGCTTCTTTTATAGTTTTAAACTGTTCGTTTTTTCCCACTTTCAGAATATTCGAAAATATGAGCACAGGAAAAAACAGAAACATTAATCTGAACATAAATTCTTTATTTGGTTAAACTGGCTCCAAGCGTGGCAGCGGCTTTCTGTGCGGCTGCTTTGTCCTGATAAGCCTGTGTGTTTCCGCCCATTGGGGATTTTATGCTGCCGCCTTTGATGAAGGTAGCCTTCTCTTTTTCCAGAAATTTACCGGAAGGAAAATCGATCACATAGGTTTTTGCATTGGTGGCTTTGTCGGGATTCGAACTTTCATACATGTTCATACACATAATGTCATCGAATTTATAAGCCCGGCCTTTCTGGGTAATCAATTGGGTAGCGTATTTCTGTTCAGTGATGGTCATCCGGCAGTTATCGCACTGGTCTTTACCGAGAGCGAAATCTTGAGGACCGCTCTTCTGGCAAGACATAATTGCTAAAACTGAAACTGCTAGAATAAGTGATTTTGTAAAATTCATTTGATTTAAAATTAAGTTGATCGTATTTTAATGTAAATCTCAGGCAGATTTTGGTTTTCTGAACTCTATAAATGCTAATATAGCCAAAATTAATGCAACGCCAAACATAATTCCACCGCCGATGTTCGGATAAGAATAGGCGCCGAAATTAAGCAGCTGCTTAAATCCGATTAAAGGAGGTTGATAAGACATTCCCGGTACTACAATAGCAGCGTTAGGATCCAGATTGTGACCATAATCGTATTCCCAAAGCCAGAAATCTACCATAAATGCAACACCGAAGATCATGAATAACACGGCAGTGATATAAAGCCACATTTTTTTGTTCAGAAAAGCAGCCAGTAAACAGAGTGCTGCGAAAAATCCTAAAGCATAGGGAAGTACTGTAAACTCCCAGAAGTCTTCGGGGTGAATGGTCTTCATGCCGATATAGTGATTAAGTCCATTGATGATTTCGTATTCTCCTGTAATTTTACTTGCCCAGAGATACATGGCCAGGCCTTCCGGGTATTGCGGAGCTTCGAGATAAATAGACCATAGCGGAACAAAGATGGAGATAATGAGTGCGATGCCGCAGACAATTAGTAAAACTCTTGTTAAATTATTTAAGGATTGAGTTTTCATTTTTTTTTAATTAAAAAGGGCAGAAATATCTGCCCTTTATTTCTGAATTTATTTTGTTTCCCCTTCTTTAACGGGGCTCTGTGCGTTGTCCTTCTTATTATTCAGTGAATAGATAAGCGGGGTGTTGCTTCCGGCGGGTGATACTCTTACATATCCCTGCATTTCCTGGTGCAGTGCACTACAGAAATCGGTACAGTACATTGGGTACATTCCCGGTTTCTTCGGAACCCATTTCAGTGTACAGGTTTCTCCCGGCATAATAAGCAGTTCAGCATTTTGATTGCCTTTGATGGCGAAACCGTGAGGTACATCCCAGTCCTGTTCAAGATTGGTTACGTGGAAATAAACTTCGTCACCAACTCTAATTCCTTCAATATTATCAGGAGCAAAATGCGAACGGATTGAGGTCATGTAAACGTGAACTTTGTTGCCTTCTCTCACCACTTTACTTTCAGCTTCACCTTTAGTCGCATATGGGTGTTTATTATCGGCTATTTTAAAGAATTTAACCTGATTTTTAGAAATCATTTCTCCCGGCAGTGCCTGTGCGTAATGCGGCTCACCAAAGGTTGGGAAATCCAATAAAAGTTTCATTTTATCACCACTGATGTCGTAGAGCTGTGCAGACTGTGCCAATTCCGGACCTGTAGGTAAGTAACGGTCTTTAGTGATTTTGTTATAAGCTACAAGATATTTTCCGAAAGGTTTACCTGAATCTCCTCCTGGGATCATTAAGTGTCCTACAGAGTAGAAGGTTGGCTGTCTGTCAAGAACCTTAAGGTCTTTGATATTCCATTTTACAACTTCGGAAGACACGAACATAGAAGTGTAAGCATTTCCTTGGCCGTCAAATTCAGTGTGGAGTGGTCCTAAACCTGGCTTCTGTACTTCACCGTGCAGAGCAGCTTCATATTTAATCACCTGTACACCGTCGTATTCTCCTGCAAAATTTTTGTCAGCGATTGCTTTAATCATTTTGTCGAAACTGAATACAGGAATAAGTGCAGCCAATTTACCTGACCCGATGATGTATTCCCCTGTAGGGTCAACGTCGCATCCGTGTGGAGATTTAGGACAAGGAATCATGAACATTGCTTCCTTCATGTCTTCCACAGAAAGTACAACCACTTCTTTTTTCATTGTTGAAGTTGCGCTGTGGGTACTTTCGTCCCATGTATTGTGTGCATATTCTGTAACTACTTTTCTGCCTTTTCCGGCTTTCACCAATTCAGCAGCTTTTTTCCAGTTCACTGCCATGATGAAGTCTTTGTCATTCTGAGAAGCATTTACCTCAAGCAGCGTGTTTGCTTTTTCAGAGTTGTAGCAGGAGAAGAAGAACCAGTCGCCTGATTTTTTCTTACCGGCATGCGAAAGGTCAAAATTAATACCGGGAGCTTCGATCTGGAAAGAAAGATCCATTCCTCCTGTCTGCTGATCAATTCCGATGAAAGAAAGTACTCCTTTGAAGTTTTCTTTAAATGAATCAATAGGAACATCACCGTTTTCATCGTCCATTGGAACGGCAAAGCGGGTTCCCGCTACCACATACTCTGTGTTTTCTGTAAGGAAAGGTGAGGAGTGATTCCCTGCCGAGTTTGGCAATTCCAGTATCTCTACTGTTTTGAAGGTTTTCAGGTCAATCCTTGCAACACGTGGGGTGTTATTGGCATTTGCAAACAGCCATCTTCCGTCCACTTCTGCATTGGTTTGCGACAGAGAGAGGTGGTGCTGGTCATCCCAAGGAATAAATCCGTGGGAAGTTTCGAGCATAGGTTTGGTTTCTTCACTATATCCGTAACCGTTTTCAGGGTTTACGGAGAAAACAGGAAGTACTTTTAGCAGTCTTCCGCTTGGTAAACCATATACGTTTACCTGTCCGTTGAACCCACCACTTACAAAGTTGTAAAACTCGTCATACTTTCCTGGTGCAACATAAACTTTCTGTGCAGCATCGCCACTCACGGCGGTTTCTGTACCTTTTGGTTTGCAGCCTGTAAGGGCAGTTATGGCTACAACGGTAGAGAGCCCCAATAATTTAAGACTTTTCATATATATATTTGATTAAAATTTTCTGCTCAGCGAATTATTTAGCGCCGTCGATCTCGCGCATGTATTCCAGGATCTCTCTTGCTTCGTTATCAGCAAGTCCTTGGTTTGGCATTCTTACTAAACAAAGCTCAAGTTGTTTCTGTAATTCAGGGTCAACATCGATCATTGGATCCGGGTTGCTGATAAAGTTCATGATCCATTCAGGAGTTTGTCTTTGGGTAACGCCTTTCCAACCTGGACCAACCAATTTTTCTTCTGTTGGCTTGTGGCAGGAAGTACATTTTACCTCGGCAATTTTTTTACCGGCAGCTGCCATTGCAGGATCGAATTTGCTTACATCAACATTTTCGTGCGGACCTAATCCTCTTTTTGGATCGTACTCATTGGTGCCGGATGCAGCCGGAGCCTCTGTTGCTGTAGTTGTTGTTTCAGTAGTTGAGGCAGTAGGGATAGAATCCGTCTTTTTATCTCCCCCGCAGGAGAAAAGTGCCAAAGTGAGCATTGAAAATGCCAGAGTCTTAAGTGTGTTCATAATTCAATTATTTTTGTTTACTCAAAAGTAGAAAGATTTGGCTTCATGCAAATATGATTACAGTCATAAGCTTTATATGATATATATCTGCAAATTTGTACAAGTGCTTTAGAGAATTTAAAATATTTTTGTTAAAATTTTAGCATATGAATAAATACGCAATTATAGCTTTATTAGTGATTTCTGCTTCTTGCAGTAAAAAACCTGTTGAATCTGCCAAAGAAAGCAATGTGATGTTGGAAGAACCTGTCCTCAAAGCAGTGGATTCCGCTGCTGCCGGAAAACATGAAGGCCTGGCACTTATTGAGGGGACAGACTGTTTAACCTGTCATAAAGTTGATGCAAGACTGGTAGGTCCGTCGTATCAGGAAGTAGCCGATAAATATACGGATGGAGACATCGAGATGTTAGCCAGTAAGATCATCGATGGAGGTAAAGGAAACTGGGGTGAGATCCCTATGACGCCACACGCCGGCATGAGTAAAGAAAATGCAAAGAAAATGGTGGAATATATTATGACTTTGAAAAAATAAAGCCTAATTATCATCACTTTCCATAAAGGACTCCGTACAGAATATCGATTGCTGTACGGAGTTTTTTTATGATTATAATCACCTCGACTTTATGACTGTAATCATACCGATTAGCACGGTTATGCTCTAATTTTGTACTCATGAAACTGGCATGCTCCATATTGTTTTCGCTGATGATTTTCCTTTCTGGATCAAAAAATCTGCTTTACATTATCGATTACCATGCGAACCGCGATTTTTATGAATCGGTTTGTGAAAATAAAAACAGACCTGAAATGGAATGTCACGGTAAATGCCAAGTGTCTAAAGAACTGCAGGACACGTGGCCTAGTTTCAGCCTCAGTAATTTGGGTTTTGATTTTCATTTTATTCATGTACTGCACGTCTCTGGGCTGGCCCAACAGGTAATTCTTTACGCATCGGATTCGCAGGCTTCTAAGCAGACTGTTCCGTTTTGGAAAAAGATTTTACTCAACGTCCCCACTCCGCCTCCCAATTTTAATTTCAGCTGATCTTTCTTTGCCGGAACCGCGGCAGGTCTTCTTTAATTAAAATTTAAAATTTATGAAATTCCAGAATATTTCAGTCTCCCGAAGACTGAAGATGGGGGCTGCTGTACTATTCCTGATGCCCTCCGCGAAATTTTTCGCTCAAAATACAGACAATGACACCTTACAGTATAAAAACATTGAAGTAGTAAAAATCGTAAAGCTGGTTGCAGGCGATAAAAACAAGTCAAAAATCACTACCTCGAACACGGATTTGCTTAACCATGATGCGGGTAAATTTCTGAACTCTATTCCCGAGATTTCGGGGATTAAAAAAGCAGGAAATTATGCGACAGACCCTGTGCTTAGAGGATTTAAATACGAACAGCTCAATATCGTGATCGATGGGGCCGCACATGCGGTTAACGCATGCCCAAGCCGTATGGATCCTGCCGTAAGCCAGGTAAATATGAATATGGTGCAGGAAGCTGAAATTTTCAAAGGCCCATATCACTTCCGCAACGGCAACAGTTTTGGGGGAACCATCAATTTCATCACCCTGAAGCCCTTTTTTTCTGACCAGCCAAAATTCGGTGGCCGTATATCCACAGGATATGAAAGCAACGGCAGCATTTTCCGCAATGAAGCCTTTACAGAACTGTCAACGAAAAAACTGGTCTGGAATCTCTTCGGGTCTTACCAGAAAGGTGACCGTTACAAAGACGGTAACGGTAACGAAGTGCGTTCCGCATTTTTGCGTTATAATTTAGGGACTAAAGGAAATTTTAAATGGAACGAAAATAATTTGACAACCCTCCAGATCAACACCAATCAAGGGCGGGATGTTGAATTTGCTGCGCTTCAGATGGATTTAATCTATGATAAAACCTGGATGTTTCAGCTGAAGCATACTGCCGATTTCGATCACTCATTTTTTAATAAGTTCGATTTTAATTCTTACTATTCCGTGGTGGATCATTCCATGGGCAGTCCCGACAGGAAAATGGTTTCTGATGTGAAATCTTTTACCTACGGAGCGAAAGGCGAGCTGAAAAAATCCTGGAACAGTAACGTTTTATACACAGGATTGGATTACAAAAACGAAAGCGCAGCGAACCTGCGCATGGTAATGCCAGCCATGATGATGCCGCGCGACGGAACATCATGGCAGGATTCTGAAATTGGGCAGATCGGTTGGTTCGGTGAATACCAGCGTTTGTTTTCCGGTGGTAAGTTCACCGCTTCTGCAAGGGTTGATTATAATTACTCGGATGCGAAGCAGCCATCAAAATTATTTACCAATTTATATGGCGACGTATCGGCAGAGGATTTAAATCATAATCTCAGTGTAGGATACAGTAAAATGCTGGACGCGAATTCCCAACTTGCTTTATGGGCAGGGAGAGCGCAGCGCAGCGGAAGTTTAACGGAGCGTTATATTAACCTTTTTACCGTAGGAAACGATAATTACGAAATTCTCGGTAATCCTGATCTCAAAGCTGAAACCAATAACCAGGCTGATCTAATTTATTCTTTCAGTAATGAAAAGGTCTATTTTCAGGCAAATGTTTTTTACTCCTATCTTCAGGATTATATTTCTGGGGTAATCCGTCCGGATATTAAAACATACTCGATGATGAGTCCGGGAGTAAGACAGATGCAGAATATAGACCGTGCAATGAAAACGGGTTTTGAGTCCCGTTTCAACTGGAAATTTTTACCAGCTTTGAGAACCGAACTGGCGATAGCTTACACTTATGCTAAAGATCTGGATACCGGAAAACCGCTTCCGGAAATATTTCCACTGGATTTCCGCTGGAAACTTGAAGCAAATTTTTCAGCATTAACTTTAGGGGCAAATTACCGCTTCGCAGCAAAACAGGACCGCGTGAATCCCGATTTCGGAGAATTGCAGACTCCGGATTTTTCACTCCTGAATCTAAACGCAAAGTATGAAGTCTATAAAAATGCCTTTATCGATGTAGAATTGAGCAATGTTTTTGACCGTGCGTACGCCGAACATCTCAACAGAACGCTTTCTACCAATAAAACCAGCCGGATTATGGAACGGGGCAGAAGCCTGAATCTTGGCTTTACCTATTCGTTCTAACGCAAAACTGTCAGGTAAAAAACACTTCAGTGATGAAGTGTTTTTTTGTTTTGAGTAATGTTTTAGCTGTCATAGAGTATCTGTTGGATTGATATACAATTCAAATAAATGTCAATTTGTCACACTTTTTTCCTTGGTACAAAATTGGAGAAGACCACTTCAAATAAATTAAAAAACAAAAATATACATACTATGAGTAAAATAATTGGAATTGACTTAGGAACAACCAACTCATGCGTTGCCGTAATGGAAGGTAAAGATGCAGTGGTAATTCCTAACGCGGAAGGTAAGAGAACCACTCCTTCCATCGTTGCTTTCACTGAAGACGGTGAAAGAAAAGTAGGAGATCCTGCCAAAAGACAGGCAGTAACCAATCCTACAAAAACGGTATACTCCATCAAGAGATTTATCGGGACTCATTTTAAAGATGATGCCAATGAAGTATCCAGAGTACCTTATACTGTAGTAAGCGGACCGAACGATACAGCCAAAGTAAAAATTGACGACAGAGAATATACCCCACAGGAAATTTCTGCCATGATTCTTCAGAAAATGAAGAAAACTGCTGAAGATTACCTTGGCCAGGAAGTGACAAGAGCGGTAATTACTGTTCCTGCGTACTTTAACGATGCGCAGAGACAGGCAACAAAAGAAGCCGGTGAAATCGCTGGACTTACGGTAGAAAGAATTATCAATGAGCCTACTGCAGCAGCTTTGGCTTATGGAATGGATAAAGCACACAAAGACCAGAAAATTGCGGTTTACGATTTAGGTGGAGGAACATTTGACGTTTCTATCCTTGATTTAGGAGACGGTGTTTTCGAAGTTTTATCAACAAACGGAGATACACACTTAGGTGGTGACGATTTTGATGATGTAATTATCAACTGGATGGCAGACGAGTTCAAAGCTGAAGAAGGTGTTGATTTAAAATCTGATGCAATTGCGCTTCAGCGTTTGAAAGAAGCTGCTGAAAAAGCTAAAATTGAATTGTCATCTGCTTCTCAGACAGAAATCAATCTTCCATATATTACTGCAACTGCAACCGGGCCAAAACACATGGTGAAAACTTTGACAAAAGCGAAGTTTGAGCAATTATCTGCAGATTTGGTAAGAAGATCAATGGAGCCTTGTAAAAAAGCACTTTCTGATGCTGGTCTTTCCATTTCAGATATTGATGAGGTAATTTTGGTAGGTGGTTCTACAAGAATCCCAATTATTCAGGAAGAAGTTGAAAAATTCTTCGGTAAAAAACCGTCAAAAGGAGTAAATCCGGATGAGGTAGTAGCAATTGGAGCTGCAATCCAGGGTGGAGTTTTAACGGGAGACGTAAAAGACGTTCTTTTGTTAGACGTTACGCCGCTTTCTTTAGGAATTGAAACGATGGGTTCTGTGTTCACTAAATTAATTGATGCGAACACGACCATTCCAACTAAAAAATCTGAGACTTTCTCTACAGCAAGTGATAATCAGCCTGCAGTTTCTATCAGAGTAGGACAGGGAGAAAGACCGATGTTTAACGATAACAAAGAAATCGGAAGATTTGATCTTTCAGATATTCCACCTGCACCAAGAGGAGTTCCACAAATTGAAGTAACTTTTGATATTGATGCGAACGGAATCCTGCATGTTTCTGCAAAAGATAAAGGAACAGGAAAAGAACAGTCCATTAAAATTCAGGCAAGTTCAGGACTTTCAGATGATGAAATCCAAAGAATGAAACGTGAAGCTGAAGAAAACTCTGCAGCAGATGCCAAGAAAAAAGAAGAAGTTGAGGTGTTCAACAAAGCTGACGGATTAATCTTCCAGACAGAAAAACAGCTGAAAGAATTTGGCGATAAATTGTCCGCTGATAAAAAAGCAGCCGTAGAAGCAGCCCACGCAGAACTGAAAACTGCGTTTGAAGCCAAAGACTTCGAAAGCGTAAAGACTAAAACAGAAGCTTTAGATGCAGCCTGGATGGCCGCGTCAGAAGAAATGTATGCAGCAGGACAGCAGGGTCAGCCGGGCGCAGATCCTTCTCAGGGCAACGCCGGAGCTAATGCCGGAGCTGATGATGTTCAGGACGCTGACTTCGAAGAAGTGAAGTAAGACTTTTCAAATCATAATTATACCAAATCCTCAGATGAAAATCTGGGGATTTTTTTTGATTATTAAGTGTAAAACTTTTCACCGTCCACCTTTTAAAATATCTTTGCAACTTCATTTAAAAATAAAAAATGCTCTCAAAACTCATCGTCCATAAAGTAGGAAACAGAATCAATCAGGAATCCCTAATCCTTTCTCAGGAAGAGCTTCAGCTCGATGAGGAAATGAAGGAACTGCTGGAGGATTTCTTCCTTAAAGCCTTTAAATCTGAAGAACAGTTCCGTTTTTACAGTGATACGTATCTGGTTAATAATCCGGTGTACAGCTCGGTTTCGGAGATTTTCGAAGACAAGGCCAAATTCGTATACGAAGCCGAAAATATTGCCCAGCATCTTTATGATGTCGCTGAAAATCCCCGGGTACAGAGTGGCGAACTTTTTATCGTTTATTTTGAAGGTGAAGAAAATGCGGATGGAAATAAGATCGATTATATCGGCATCTTTAAAACTGAAAGCAAAAATCCTTTCCTTAAAATTTTCCCTCAGAATGAGGCGTTTGAAATCGAAAAAGATTATGGCATAGGACTTGCAAAACTCGACAAAGGTGCGCTGATTTATAACAGCAGCAAGGAGACCGGTTATGCCGTGTCGGTAGTGGATAACAATAAGAATGGCGACCTGTATTACTGGTTTGAGGATTTTCTGAAGGTGAAACAGCGCGATGATGAATATTTCCAGACTCAGGAGACCCTAACGGTTTATAAGGAGTTTATCACCAAACAGCTTCCTCAGGAATTTGAGGTCAGCAAAGCAGATCAGGCGGATTTTCTGAACAAATCCATCAACTTTTTTAAGGAAAAAGAAACCTTCGATTACGAAGAATTCACAAAAGAAGTGCTGGAGGATGAGCAGGTTATTGAAAGTTTCAGTAATTTTAAATCTGATTATGAGCAGGATATGCAGGTTTCTATCGCAGAAGATTTCGCCATCAGTGAAGCAGCGGTGAAAAAACAGAGCCGCGGTTTCAAAAGTGTAATTAAACTGGATAAGAATTTTCACATCTACGTGCACGGTGACCGAAAGATGATCGAAACCGGCCAGGATGAAAAAGGTAAATATTACCGCCTCTATTTTGAAGAGGAAAAGTAGATTATTATGTTAAGTTAATAGAGTATATTTGTAGATTATATTTATTATTTTCGCCTATGAATTTTGTGGACTGCCACGAGGAAAAGATACATATTTCGGGTCATATCCAGGATTTTGGTTATATGATCGGTTTGGATGCTGAATCTAAAACCATCAAATTTTTCTCACAGAATATCGCACAACTTTTTGAGATGGATCAAAGCTTTTTTGGTAAAAGTTTTGCCCAGGAGCCTGACGTTTTTGAGCCTTTGCTGGCGTCGGTAGTTCTCAATAATCTGGATCTTGATACCATAAAAGATACCGATGTTTTTCTCGACAGAATTGAAATCAACGGTAAATCCTATCATTTCACAATCTACAGGTACGGTGCAAACGTTTTTCTGGAACTTGAAGAAGTAACAGAACATTTTCACCAGAGAAGTTTTGTCTCCAAAAAATACGAAAGTATTCATAATGCAAGTGATTCCAGGGACATCTGGAACGAACTGCTTTCTTCAGTATTCGATGCGATAGACTATGACCGCGTAATGCTTTACCGTTTTCTGGAAGACGGCAGCGGAAAGGTAATTGCCGAAAAGGTAAAAAACAAAGTCGAGAGTTTCATGCATCTGCATTATCCGGAAAGCGATATCCCGAGACAGGCGAGAGAACTCTATCTCAAAAAACGCAAACGGATTTTCAGCAATGTATATTCAGAACCTGTTCCTATAATCAGCAATACAGCTGAGGCGGTGGATTTAACGTATTCTTCAGTAAGAGGAATGTCACCCGTACATGGTCAGTATCTTAAAAATACGGGAGTTGCTTCCAGTTTCAGCACTTCCATCGTTATTGATAATAAACTTTGGGGAATGGTAACCTGCCAGAATATCGAACCGAAACATATCGATCTGGTCAACCGAATCCGTGCAGAAGTTTTTACGGTGATTGCTGCTAACGCCTACACGTCATACAAATCAAGACAGATGCTTGCCGACAGTATTGAACTCGAGCGGAAGATTGGCGCGCTGAAGAGCAAGCTCATGGCTTACGATAATCTGGAAGATTCGCTGTTCGGAAATGTGGCAGAAATGCAGGAATATCCTGCTGCAGATGGTTTGGCCATTATTGTAGGTCATCATATCAGGACTTCGGGCGAGGTTCCTTCGGATAAAAATATTCTAAAAATCGTGCAGTACGCGAGAGAAAATCCTCTGAAGAATTTTTATGCAACCAATGATTTCAGCAATTCACAGCAGGGAAATTTAGGAAATATAGAGAATGCCGCAGGGGTAATGTTCGGGTTTACAGATGATAAACGCAACGAACTGTTGATCTGGTTCCGAAAAGAAATTGACGGCCAGGTGCTTTGGGCAGGAAATCCCGCTAAGAAAACCGAATCCCGGATTGTTAACGGAAAGGAACAGATGATGAT
Source organism: Kaistella faecalis (assembly GCF_019195395.1). NCBI lineage: Bacteria > Pseudomonadati > Bacteroidota > Flavobacteriia > Flavobacteriales > Weeksellaceae > Kaistella > Kaistella faecalis. The sequence goes on along the minus strand of NZ_CP078067.1, from coordinate 832,771 downwards.
TTCCCCGAGAAAATCCTTTGAAACCTATATTGAAGAAATTAAAGGAAAAGCGCAACCCTGGAAAAACAAAGATATCTTTGCAGCGAAGAAAGTGGTGGCAACTATTCTGGAGACTACTTACAGCCAGTTCCGGAGAGTACAGGAACTGAACGAGGAACTGAAAAACCTGAATGAAGAACTCGACAGTTTTTCATATTCCATTTCGCATGATCTGGGAACTCCGCTGACGGTAATGAAACTTAATGCCCAGCTCCTGGAAAAATCGCATCACGATCATCCGGAAGTCCGCAAGAGAGTATCAAGCATATTAGCGGAAATTCTCGGGATGGAAAATATGATGCGTGGCGTACTGAGCCTCAGCCGGGCTAAATCTTCCGATATTAAAATTCAGGAACTTCCGACAGCCGACATCATCGCGAAAGTTTCAAGTGATACCAAACTCACTCTTAACGAAAATGCCGAGATTATGATGGGCAGCCTCCCGAATGTAATGGGAGACGAAACCATGCTTACACAGGTGTTTCTGAACATCATCGGTAACGCCGTAAAATATTCATCAAAACACGAAAGTCCGAAGATTGAGATCGAAGGTAAGGTCGATGGAAACCATGTGATCTATAAAATCAAAGATAACGGAATAGGGATTCCCGAATCGGCACAGGCAAAGATGTTCAAGATTTTCAACCGGATGGAGAATGCCAAATCGTTCCAGGGAAACGGGGTAGGACTTTCAATCGTGTACCGGATCATGAACCGTTTGGGAGGAAAAATCTCGTATGAAAGCAGGGAAAATGAAGGAACGACCTTTATTCTGACCTTTAAAAAACCATAAATCCAGGAATGATTTCTGAAATTTTAAAAGCAGACACCAAAATTCTGCACGACCGTGTTGAAGCCCAGTTCAATTCCAAAAGGATTTTCGACGGCACTTTTTCGCTGAATGCTTACAGAAATCTTATTCTTTACAATTATCTTTTTCTGAAGAATTTTGAAGATGCTGTATTTGCTTCAATCTCTGAGCCGAATGCAGAAGAACTCAATCTGGAAAACAGACGAAAGTTGTCTTTAATTGAAAAGGATCTGGAATTTTTGAATCTCGAAAAATCTGCGGTTCCAATTCTACCGGAGGTTAAAAATGAAGCCGAAGCGTTCGGTATTCTTTATGTAATGGAAGGTTCAACTTTAGGTGGAAATATGATTGCAAAACAGCTTTCTAAAAATCCGGATTTTCATGAAGTTCCTTTCAATTATTTCAGGTGCTACGGCGACAAAACAGGATCGTACTGGAAAAATTTTAAGGAGGTCATGGACAGACAGATGACTCAGGAATTTGAGGATGACTGTATTTCCGGCGCGCGAAAAGCTTATCATTTTCTTTTGGATCGATCGCTCTAATTTCTTGGTTTCATATTTGATGATGCTGAATAAAGAAATTTTATGAAGAAGTTCCTTACCTATTCGCCCAAATATGATTACCTCACCGCCGAAGAAGAAGAGCTCCTGAATGAGGATGTAGCGCTCATCGAAAAAGCCGTCTCGGTTTCCCATAAACTTAATAAAAAACGGATTGCAACCCGCAACGCGCATGCCAAAGCCTTTGGATTTGTCCGCGGAAATTTTATTCCTGCAGATAATAAGGCTGCCGATTTTCCGAAACTTTTAAAAGGAAGTAATTTGGGGGTCATCATCCGGTATTCGCATCCTAATTTCTTTGTTACAAAAGGCGGCGGCGAATATCCGCTCTACGGCTGCGCAGTAAAAATTTACAATAAGAACATACCGGTAAGTGCAAAGTTTCCTTTGGTGAATCTTCCCGTATTTATCACCAATTCGGTTTCCAAATTTTTAAAACTTCATATTAAAGCCAATCAGTTTTTCATATCAAGAGGAACACCTTTTTCTCTTTCTTTTTTAAAGGTTCCCGGATTGCTGAAATCCGCGCTGATTCTCTTTTTCGACAGAGAAATACTGCCGATTCTGAATAACACAGTTAAGGTGCTGGATATTGAAAAACACTTGATCAATGGCTATAATTATCATTCTGTCGGATGTTTCCGGCTGGAAGACCGCATTGTCAAGATCCGCCTGAAGCCTTCGGGTAATGAAAAATTTAAACCTGATGCAGATATTGATCAGGCAGATGCATTGAAAGTCTGGTTTCTGAAAAATGATCTTGCGCTGGATTTCCAGGTGCAGTTGGCCACCGATAAAAAGAAAACGCCCGTCAATAACCTGCTGAAACAGTGGAAAGAAAAACACTCGGAATTTATCACCGTCGGTAAAATTATCTTGCCGAAACAGGATATTTCCCAATACGGAAGCATAGATTATGAGAACCTTTCCTTCAATCCTTTCGAGAACCCGGAAGCGCTGCTGCCGGTAGGACGGATGCAGAAAATCCGCCAGCAAATCTATAATAAGTCTGTAGCGACGCGGCAATCTTTAAACCGAATCCAATAGCGGCATTCTCTTTTCCGTTTACGCTAATTCTTATTTTTTTTACGACCGTTTTATGTTACAGTTTTTAAAAAATTATTACCGGAACCACTCGGTAAAACTGCTTATTTCACTGCTGTTTTTTCTTATGGCATTATTCACTTTTGCAGCGATTACCAACGAAGTGCTTTTTGAAAAAGAAGAACAGATTGATTTAATGATTTTTGAGTTTTTCAAAGCACATATAATAAGGCCGGGGAGAACAGGCTTTATGTACACAATAACTCAATTTTCTTCTGCCCCTTTTGTAAAAATCGCATATCCGTTTTTAATGCTTGCATTGCTTACCGGAAGGTTCTACCGGCGCGCATTATTCACTGTAGCAGCAGGCGGCGGAGGTTTAATGCTGATCTACATTACGAAACTTTTTTTCGCCAGACCCAGACCTTTGCATCCGTTGCTGTACCGCGAAGAAAGTTTTAGTTTTCCCAGTGGCCATGCTACTTTCAGTTTCATATTTTACGGAATGCTGGCTTACTTTATCTGGCTTACAGAGTTGCCTAAAATCTGGAAATATGTTTTTATGACTTTTCTGGTCATTCTTTCTTTGGCGATTGGATTCAGCCGGATTTATCTGCGGGTTCATTATCCCAGCGATGTTCTGGGAGGTTTTTCACTGGGTTACTTTTGGCTTTTCCTGATGATTTATACCTTCCGGAGGTGGTTTCCGCTTGCGTAACCTGCATTGGATTTCTTTCAACATCAATAATAAAGTTAAAAAAGACCTACTTTTGCCCATAAGATAAATAATTCTGCTATGCCTGAAGGTCCTTCCATTTTATTTTTAAAAAACAAACTGCAGCGCTTCAAAGGCAAAACCGTTTCTGAAGCTTCTGGGTACAGCGAAATGGATAAATCCGCCATCGATCATATTAAAATTCTGGATATTGAAACGTATGGCAAGAATCTGTTCTTTGTTTTTAAAGATTTTTTTGTGGGCGTTCATCTGGGACTTTTCGGGAGCATGCTGGTGAATAAAAGAAAGAAGGTGAATGCCAGTTTTGCCCTGCATTTTCCACATTCCGAGATCAATTTTTATGTGGCCAATACAAAGATGTACCAGGGCAAACCTTCCGACCATTTCAATTTTAAAACCGATATTCTGAATAAGGATTTTGACGGCGAGTATCTTCTCAAAACCCTTCAGGAAGTGTACACCGAAAAAACGATCGGGGATGCGCTGATGGAGCAGGAGCTCTTCACCGGAGTCGGAAATATCATCCGTATTGAATCGCTTTACCGCGCTAAAATCCATCCCGAAAGTCTGGTAAAAGATATTCCCGAAAAGAAACTGGTCTATCTGATTGAAACCGTGGTGAATTACGCGTATGAATTTCTTGATTTCCTTAAAAATGATGAGGTAAAAGAGAAAGCGTTGATTTACGGCAAAAAAATCTGCCCGAAAGATAAAGCCGAACTAATGATTGAAGAAATGGGCAAAGTTAAACGCAAGACTTATATCTGCCCTAAATGCCAGAAACTCTACACATAAAGAATCCTGCGGAATTGCAGGATCTTTTAATTGTATTCATCACAGAAATGATCTGCGTTATCAGTGTAATCCGCGATTCATATTTAATATTCAAACGTTCTTTCTTCGAAAAGCCCTTCTGCAGACCAATACCGTTCTCCGGTGTCGTAGTTGAAGGTAAGAATTCTTGACCCTTCCGGGATTTCGGCCAGTTTTCTGTTGATGGCTGCGAGAGATGCTCCGGTAGAAATTCCGGCCAGGATTCCTTCTTCGAGCGCGAGTCTTCTTGTAAATTCATAGGCTTGTTCTTTTTCTACCTGAATGGCACCATCCAGCACTTCAGTTTTGAGTACTTTCGGAATAAATCCTGCTCCGATGCCCTGCAGAGGGTGCGGTCCGGGATTTCCTCCTGAAATTACCGGTGAATCTTTCGGTTCTACGGCAAAACTTTTCATGTTTGGGAATTTCTGTTTCAAAACTTCTGTCACTCCGGTGATATGTCCGCCGGTTCCTACGCCGGTAATGAGATAATCGAATCCTTCAGGAAAATCAGCAATAAGTTCCTGGGCAGTTGTTTTCTGATGTATTTCGGGGTTTGCTTCGTTTTCAAACTGCTGCGGAATCCAGACATTGTCCAGTTCTTCTGCCATTTCCAGCGCTTTTTTAACCGCGCCGGAGGTACCGAGTTCCCTTTTTGTCAATACAAACTGTGAACCGTAAGATGACATCAGTTTTCTGCGTTCCACACTCATGCTTTCCGGCATAACCAGCACCAGTTTATAGCCCTTTACTGCACATACCATTGCAAGTCCAACCCCCGTATTTCCTGAAGTGGGTTCTACAATCAGGGTGTCTTTTGTAATTTTGCCTTCTCTCTCGGCTTTTTCAATCATCGCCAGCGCAATCCTGTCCTTGATGCTCCCGCCGGGATTCTGTCTTTCAAGCTTCATCCATACTTCTACATTTTTATCAAATATCTTATGGATTCTTACCGTCGGCGTATTTCCGATGGCTTCTAAAACATTATTCAGTTTCATATATTCTGTTTTTAAGTTATGTCAATTACCGGGCAGCTTTAGCGCTAAATCCCAATGTACTTCTTTGTGACCCTTGTGAAATCTTTGTATGCTTCGTGGTAAAACACTACAAAAGCCACAAAAGTGTTCTACTCTTATTCCTTCAAAAGACCAAAAAAGGTGGTCTTTCTTCATAAACCATCGCCGTGTCCTCTGAATAAAGTGCTGCGCTGTCTGTGGTAAATTTTGCTACCAATCATCAAGTCACCCCAGGTTCATCTCCCTTAAGTTCTTCAAAAACCGTCCCCCTCATCCATCACCCCTCATCTTAAATAATAAAATTAATCGGTTCATTCACCGGCAGTTTGTTTTTTACGGTTACTAAACCTTTATGAAATACCACTGAATTTGGAGTTACACTTTCAGTAATCCAGACATTTCCGCCGATAAGCGAGTGGGCTCCGATAACGGTTTCACCACCCAAAATCGTTGCGTTGGCATAAATCACCACATGGTCTTCAATCGTAGGGTGTCTTTTTTCGTTTGCTAAATCTTTCGTGACAGAAAGTGCTCCTAAAGTCACTCCCTGATATAGTTTTACGTTGTTTCCAATCACCGTTGTTTCTCCGATGACGATTCCGGTACCGTGGTCGATGAAGAAGTTTTTACCGATCGCGGCTCCGGGATGAATATCGATTCCGGTTTTGCTGTGTGCATATTCAGTCCAGATGCGGGGAATCAGCGGAACATTGTTCTTGAAAAGTTCATGAGATAAACGGTACACGGCAATGGCGAAGAAGCCCGGATACGAAAACATCACTTCTTCCACATTTTTTGCGGCTGGATCGTTCTCGAAAATAAACCTCGCATCCTCTTCCAGCATCTGATAAATTTCCGGGAATTTCGCGAAAAAATAGTCGCTTTCTACCGTTTCCCGCCCTTTCATTACACTGGAGAGGATTTCCTGGAATTCGGTTTTGAAACCATTGAGCCGTGCTTCGATTAAATCGATTTCCGAGCAGCGCTGGTATTCAAGAAAAAAGATAAAGCGGAAAAACCTGTCGATGAAATCTTCGGTTTTTCTTTTGTCAATATCGAATTTTCGGTTTCGGTAACCTTGGTAGAGATGTTCTGTAAAACTCATTTCGGGAGATAAAAAAGTAAACAAATGTATGCAAGAATTTCTCCAAACATATTGATTTATGGTAATGAATCACTTAAAATTGAAATTCAAAAAATAAATTGAAAAATAGCCTTTGTAAATTGGCTGCCATCGTCATATTTCTTAAATTTGAACAACAGAAAAAATAACTTTAAAAAAGGTTAATCATCTGAAACCGAAAGGTTCCATATTACCATTAAAAACAATAAATCAATAAATATGAAAGTTACCGTTGTAGGTGCAGGAGCAGTGGGCGCAAGCTGTGCAGAATACATTGCGATGAAAAATTTTGCAGCCGAAGTAGTTTTGGTGGATATTAAAGAGGGTTTTGCCGAAGGTAAAGCAATGGATTTAATGCAGACCGCTTCGCTGAATGGTTTTGATACCAAAATTACCGGAACTACCGGAGATTACAGCAAAACTGCAGGTTCCAAAGTAGCCGTAATCACCTCAGGAATCCCAAGGAAACCTGGAATGACCAGAGAAGAGCTGATCGGAATCAACGCAGGAATCGTAAAAGAGGTTACTGCAAATCTTGTAAAACATTCCCCTGATGTGATTATCATTGTGGTTTCCAATCCAATGGATACCATGGCGTACCTGGTTCACAAAACTTCCGGACTTCCGAAAAACAAAATTATCGGAATGGGTGGAGCCCTGGATTCTGCACGTTTTAAATACAGACTTGCTGAAGCTTTGGAATGCCCGATTTCAGATGTTGACGGTATGGTAATCGCGGCACACAGCGACACCGGAATGCTTCCGTTAATGAGCAAAGCAACAAGAAACGGCGTTCCTGTAACTGAATTCCTGGATGCTGAAAAACAGGCTTATGTTGAAGAGGAGACCAAAGTAGGAGGCGCGACATTGACCAAACTTTTAGGAACCTCTGCATGGTATGCACCGGGAGCTGCAGTTTCTGTAATGGTTCAGGCGATCCTTTGCGACCATAAGAAAATGATTCCATGTTCTTTGATGCTTGACGCAGAGTACGGCCAAAGCGATATCTGTTTAGGCGTTCCAGCAATTATCGGTGCCAATGGTGTTGAAAAAATCGTGGAAATCGCACTTACAGATGCGGAGAAAGAAAAATTCGAAACGGCTGCCAAAGCGGTAAGAGACGTGAACGGCGATCTGAAATTCTAATCAGACTTTTCATCATACATTTAAAACCTTCCATTTTTTGGAGGGTTTTTTTGTACTGAAAATGGCTTAAAAACGTACGTACAAAAAATATTTTCGTACGTACGAAAAAAAATTTCATCAGTATGAAACAACAGTTTCATACGCATGGAACAAAAATTCCGTAGTAAAGGAATTAAAAAAACGTAGGAAGGGAATTGAAAATCCTTCAAAACGGTCTGTAAATGTCCCAGGCACTAAAACTTCAGCATGAAAATTGGGAAAATCTGGCCCTAAAACTACCAAAAGCAGTCTTTTTTTTGACCGAAATTCTTTAGTTTTCAGGGAAATTTTACCCCCCGCTACCGCACGATTATATCGTGTGGCTTTTCCTTTAAAAACTGGTTAAAATTTTTATCTTTATAAAAACATACGATGATGAGCCGGAACTATAAATTCCACAATCCGGAAGGTCTTTACTTTATAAGTTTCGCAGTGGTAGGCGTGCTGGATGTGTTTACTAGAAATGAGTATAAAGATTTATTTTTGGATAGTCTAAGATTTTGTCAAAAAGAAAAAGGGTTGGAAATCCATGCCTGGTGTATCATGTCCAGCCATGTTCACTTGGTTTTCAGGAGTATAAAAGGACAAAAGCCAGAATTGCTGATTGGCGATTTGAAAAGGTATACCAGTAAATCTATCGTAAAAGCGATAGAAGAAAATCCACGGGAGAGCAGAAAAGAATTTTTATTAGAATTTTTTAGAAAAGAAGGTGCGAAAAGTTCTAATGTTACTCATTATCAGTTTTGACGACATGATAATAAACCCATTGAATTATGGAGCAACCGTGTCATTAAGCAGAAAATTGATTATGTGCATCAGAATCCAGTTGAAGCGGGATTGGTATACAAAGCACAAGATTATATTTATAGCAGCGCAAGAGATTATGCAGCTGAGAAAGGACTTTTGGATGATATAGTGCTGTTTAGGATGTTTGACTTCTAGAAAAGGTCACCCGATGCAATCGTGCGACAGCGGAGGATTATAAAAGGTGCTTTGAATAATATAGAAGTGTTTAGATATTATGGAATTTAGGATGGTATACATGGTTTGCCACACGAAAGGATTGACTTCGTCGGATTTCATTTCGTGCGGCAGCGAGGGGATAATAATTCTGCAATTAAAGAAGTAATGATGCTGAACAAGATAGGGTAAATCAAAAGAGAAGATAATGAAAGGAATAATTTTTATATTTTCCGTTTTTTTATGTTTTATTTCGTGTAAAAAAGAAGAAACATATACTAAAACAAAAACAACTGAAAAATATAAAGTTGTGATTACCTATAAAGGAAATCAGCCCATTCGTTCTATATCATATGACAAGATAACAAATAAAAGAAAATTTGATTATCAATACAATGTTAATGGTAAAATGACAATCGCTACCAAATATTATCTTAATGGTAAAATACACAGCAAACTGAAACTATACTCTCTTCCTGATGTCTATTTTTGTAAAGAATACTATCCAAACGGTGTTTTAGCAGGTGAAGGCAATGCTATTTTTTTATATCGAAATAAGATTTTAAAAACAGGATCTTGGATTGTTTATAAAAAAGATGGGTCTGTTTATGCATTTGCTGAGTATATTGCTGATATAAAAAATGAAGAACAACTGTTAATAAAAAAGCAAATCATTCCAAATGACATTCATCTTGTCAATAAAGGAGGGAAATTAATAGATACTAATGCAGAATAACCAAAACGCCCCGAATTCCGGAGCGTTTTTATTTTATTTATTGAAAGCCTTTAAAACTTATTCTCAACCTCCGCTGCTTTCAGCAGGAAAGTATGCATATCGGTGTTTTTCATAAAAGATTTCATCTGTTCGCTTCCCGGCCCAAACATGGCAAGTTCACTGTAATCGGCCGAATGGTCCATGCTGATCCAGCCTACTGAAGTATGCTCCTGCTGGATCTGCGACAGCAGTTTGAAGGGCAGATGTCTCGGGTTGTAAATACCGTCTTCCATTTTCGCTTTCGCGTAATAAGATTGGATTTCTTTTGCCTGGTCTTCCGTAATCGAAATTCCGGCATTCGCCTGTGCAATTCTGTTTTTTATGTTGCTGATACTGTCTGTTGGATTAAGTCCCTGAAGAATCCATTCATTCGTCTGCGAAAACTGCTGGATTCTGTCGAAATTGCTGTTCACGTTTTTACCGTAGATCAAACCCGGGTTGGCGTTTCCGTGATCGGAAGTGAAGACCACCAAGGTGTTGCCATCTTTCTGGGCAAAGTCCATTGCTGTTTTCACGGCGTCGTCAAAAGCCAGCTGGTCATACAGCAGTGCAGAAATATCGTTTCCGTGCGCTGCCCAGTCCACTTTTCCGGCTTCCACCTGCATGACGAACCCGTTTTTGTGGTCTTTCATCTGGCTGATGGCTTTCGAAGTCATTTCCGCTAAAGTCGGAATATTGTTTTTCATAAAACTGCTGCTGTTCCGGTCGGCAGCATAGGGGAGGCCGTCTTCATCAAAGGTTGCGATCAGCGGTTTGTTTTGCGGTGCGGCATTCATTTCAGCTTTATTCCGTGCTACCGAATACCCTTTGTTCCTGAAAACAGAGTACATATCCTTTTTGTCTTTCCGCTGTGCCGCGTCAAAAAACCGGTGTCCGCCGCCCATTATTACATCAAACCCCAGTTCCGAATACATGGCGGCGATTTCTTCCTGGGAATTACGGCTTTTGGTATATACCGAAAATCCGGCAGGGGTGGCATGCGTAACAGGAACTGTGGTGACAAAACCCACTTTCTTTCCTGCTTTTTTAAATTTCTGTAGAATAGGAAGATGCTCTTGCCCATTGGCGCCGATATTCAAACTGCCGTTATTCACCCGTTGGCCGCCTCCCCATGAAGAACTGGCTGCAGCCGAATCGGTAACGATAGAACTGGCGGAAGCCATATCCATCACGCCGCGCTGTACAAGATTTTCTTCATAAAACGAAATCCAGTGCGAAGGTCTTCCCAGTTTACGGCGGCTGTATAAATCTGCCATGTGCAGGGTGCCCGAGCTCATCCCGTCGCTCACCATAAAAATAATATTCTTTGCCTTTTTGCCCGCAAATTCTTCCTTGAAGATATTGGCTTTGGCTGAAAAAGGTGTCAAAAGCAGTCCGCCTAACGCCAGCGAGCCGCCTTTCAATAATTCCCGTCTTTTCATTAATCCTATTTTTTTCAAATTTAGACAAAGAAGTATTAACAAAGCATGAATTTTTAAAAACTTCGGTTACCCTTTATAATTTCTTTTAAATTTGCAGTGATAAAAACTTTGATAAAATGTCCGGAAAAATTAAAATTCTGTTTTTCGTGTTCCTGTCTGTTTTCAGCATGAAGGCACAGAGAAATCAATCATCCACCACACCCAAACCCAAACTGGTGGTAGGAATTGTGGTAGACCAGATGCGGTGGGATTTTCTCTACCGCTACGAAAGCAAATACGGCAATGGTGGTTTCAGGAGGCTCCTTAGCCAGGGATACAGCTTCAGTAACGTAATGATCGATTATGTTCCCACGGTAACCGCATTGGGGCATACTTCGATTTACACAGGCTCGGTTCCCTCGATTCACGGCATTGCCGGAAACGACTGGACAGACCGCGAAACCGGCAAGAACGTATACTGCACGACTGACGCATCGGTAAAGGGAATCAGTGCCAGTTCCGAAAAAATCGGGGCACACTCGCCGCACAATCTCTGGAGCACGACGATTACTGACCAACTGGGGATGGCTACCAATTTCCGTTCGAAAGTGGTGGGAGTATCGCTGAAAGACAGGGCTTCCATTCTGCCAGCCGGGCACAATCCTACCGGAGCATTCTGGTTTGATGAAGGTACAGGAAATTTTGTAACCAGTTCCTATTATATGAACGAACTGCCGCAGTGGCTGAAGAACTTCAATGCGCAGAATTGGGGAGAAAAACTGGTAGCCAACGGCTGGACCACTTCACTTCCCCTCTCGCAATATACCGAAAGTACGGCTGACGACGTTCCGTGGGAACAGCTTTTGGGAAGTGCAAAAACCCCCACCTTTCCATATCATAATCTTGCGGCAGATTATGCCACGAAGAAAGGAATTATCAGAACTACACCGTTCGGAAATTCATTAACGCTAAAAGTTGCTGAGGCCGCGCTTGACGGTTATCATATGGGCCGTAATGCAGAGACAGATTTTCTTGCCATTAATATTGCATCCACCGATTATGTCGGACATTCTTTCGGCCCGAATTCTATTGAAGTACAGGATACCTATTTAAAACTTGATAAAGACCTGGAACAGTTTTTTAATATGCTCGATAAAAAAGTGGGCAAAGACAATTACCTCGTGTTCCTCTCTGCAGATCACGGTGCTGCGAATGCTTTAGGATATATGCAGGCGAACAAAATGCTGACCGGACTTTTTGATGAAGGACTTCAGAAAAATCTTGAAGAAGAACTTAAAGTAAAATTCAGTCAGGAAAAGCTGATCTGGGGAATCGATAATTACCAGATTTATCTGAATCACAAACTCATCCGTGAAAATAATTTGGATGTAGAGGCTGTTAAACAGCAGCTACTGTCTTATCTGAATAAAGATCCCCGCGTGCTGTATGCTGTAGATTTGGCTAAGGTTGGCTCTTCAGCTATATCCGAACCCCTTAAATCAAGAATCATCAATGGGTACAACTGGCAGCGGAGCGGTGACATCCAGATTATTTCGCACGACGGAATGTTGCCGAACTATGCCAAGAAAGGAACCACTCACAGTGTATGGAATTCTTACGACGCCCATATTCCGCTGATCTTCATGGGAACAGGAATTAAAAAAGGAGCGAGCGCCAAAGCTTATCACATGACGGATATTGCACCAACCTTGGCTCAGATCTTAAAAATCGAAAACCCAAGCGGAAACATCGGTAATCCTATTACTGAGGTTTTGGGAGAATAATATACGCCTTTAAAAGTAGTTGTAAAAAAGCAGTCTCTAATTGGCTGCTTTTTTAGTGAAGTGAAGTTTCCGCTCGGCTTCCGTAACCTTTATTTATTTTAAATCATCAACAGGTCTGATGACCTTGCACGGATTACCTGCCGCCACAACATTTTCAGGAATATCACGGGTAACCACACTGCCGGCGCCGATAACGGAATTATTCCCGATGCTTACGCCCGGCAGCACCGTTACATTCCCGCCGATCCATACATTGTTGCCCACGGTAATAGGTCTTGCATATTCCAGCCCCTGATTCCGCTTCGTCGTGTTTTCCGGATGCCCGGCTGTATAAAATCCACAGTTTGGCCCGATGAAAACATTGTTGCCAAATTTTACTTTTGCGCCATCCAGAATCACCAAATTGTGGTTGGAATAAAAGTTATCGCCGATCTCTGTATTATAGCCGTAGTCGCACCAGAAAGGCTGCTCGATCAGGAATGCGGATTGGGAACGGGGAATAATTGATCTGATCATTGCTTCTCTTTTTTTATAATCCGAGTAGGGCAGATTGTTGTACTGCTGACATAAATTCTTGCAGTGTCCGCGCTCCCGGACCAGTTCCTGATCAAAATTCGCATCGTAAAGCATGCCCAGTTCGCATTTTTCTTTTTCGGTCATGGTAATGATTTTTTAATGGTCAGTTCAATGGGTTCAATACTATTAGAAGTCATCCCGCCATTGTTGTCAATGTACAAAATTAAAAAAAGCCTCCCTGTGTAGGGAGACTTCAATAAATATTAAAATGGAGTAGGGAACGTTTACTTTTTCTGTGGCGGATAGTTCGCCATGATTTCTGCAACGATTTCAGGAATCTGTTTCTGTTTCGATTTCGGAGAATCTACGGAAATTCCGCTGCCGATTCCCTGCCAAACCAGTTTCTGGGTTTTTGCGTCAATCAGATCCAGAATCAGTGCGCCCTGATTGTAATTGGAAGTCCAGGTTCTGTTCATCCCTACACCCCAACCGAAAGGTCCGCCCCAGCCATACATTCCGTAAGGTCTGGAAGACTGCACATCCTGAATTTTCTTGTGATTCGCTTTCACATTCACAATTAAATCCGGGTTATCGCTTACGCTCATTCCCTTAGTCTGTAACTGTCTGGAGACTTCATTCAGTACACGGTCTTTATCGATGTCGTTCAGTTTCAGATCGTCAATTCTCAGTTTATACGTTTTATACTCGTTGAAGTTTGCAGTTTCTGCATAATCAGATCTAACATTGAAAGGGCTGCACGAGGTAAGTCCCAATGTTGCCGAAGCTAAAAGAAGAAAAATATACTTTTTCATTTGGAGTAATTTATTAATTTTTTTTAATCGGTTTTATAAAACGGTCGGTCTTTTTATCATAACCGTAAGGACAGTGTTTACAGCCACTTTTGCAGCAGTAGCCGCGTTTCAGGTGGTATTTCTCTGTAAAAACCTTATAACCCTGCTCGTTATAATAAAAGTCTTCATGTTCTTTGATGGTGTTTTCGCTCATGGGTTAAATGGAAATCGCCGAAAATTTTATCTTTGTAAGATGATTATTGTCTGGCAGTCACTGCTCAAAAATACAAAAATTTCAGCGATTACCCTTTTTCCGGTGATCATCCTGCGCAAACCTGAATCCCGGCACGACAAAATCCTGATCAATCACGAAAAAATTCACCTTCGCCAGCAACTGGAGCTGCTCATCATCTTCTTCTATCTCTGGTACGTCATCGAATATTATTTCTGGTATTTTCGACTCAAAGACAGTTTCCTGGCTTATAAATATATTTCCTTCGAGCGTGAAGCCTTTGCCATGGAAGATGATCCGGATTACCTGAAAACCCGCAGACTCTGGAGTTTCTGGAAATATATAGGAGGTTAATTTTCTTTGGGCGCCTTATCCGGCTTTCACTGCTCGCTTCCCGGTTCCTGCGTCGCCGGGAGAGCTCAAACAGACCGTTCAATCCGGGGCGCAACACGGCTTTATAGAAAATGCAGTTTAAAACAAGCAAAGTACTTTCCAGACACCCAGCATCCAACATCCAGCAACAGGCATGCAAACCCATCAGAGCAATCCGCTTTATCCGCGCGAGAAAACACAACCGTAACCATTCACTTTTCAAAATCTTTCCCGAAATTTGCAGCATGACCATTCCTGAAATTTCAATCCCCATCACCGAAATTCCGCTGGAAAAAAATATAAAGCTCTTCATCAAAAGAGAAGATCTTATTCATCCCGAAATTTCCGGCAATAAATTCTGGAAACTCTACTATAACATTAATCAATATCTTGAGCAGCAACCGGAACATCCTTTCATCGTTACGTTTGGCGGCGCATTTTCCAATCATATTGCTGCGGTTTCCGCATTAGGAAAAGAACAGGGCATTAAAACTTTGGGAATTATCCGTGGGGAAGAACTTGAGAACAAATGGCAGGAAAATCCCACATTAGCGTTCGCGCACACCAACGGAATGGCCTTCCGTTTTGTGACCCGCGCTGAGTACAGAAATAAGGAATCTTTAACCCGGGATCTTCAGAAAGAATTTCCCAATGCCTTGATTATTCCCGAAGGCGGAACCAACCATCAGGCAGTGAAGGGCATACAGCACATGCTGAATGAAGGTACAAAAAGTTTTGATTATCTTTGCACCGCAGTTGGGACTGGCGGAACCGTTGCCGGCCTCTCGAAATTTGCTGAAGAACACCAGCATGTTTTGGGTTTCAAAGCGGTAAACGATCCAACGCTGGAAGATGAGGTCTTTAAGTTATCCGGAAAAAAGAATTTTAATCTTTTTGAAGCCCACGACGGCAGTTACGGCAAAATAACTAATGAAAATATCCGTTTTATCAATAATTTTTCAGAATATTACGGAATTCAGTTAGATCCGGTATACACTGGAAAAATGATGAGGCTTATTTTCAAACTGATAAAAGAGGATTTCTTTCCGGAAAATACAAGCATTCTGGCTTTCCATACCGGCGGGCTTCAGGGAATTTCCGGAGCGAACAGGATGTTGGAAGAACAGAACAGGCCTTTAATCAAACTGATGAAAAGTTGACCAAACAACAGTTTATGAAGAGAATATTTTTTGCTTTTGCATTGATCATTGTATCAAAATTCCATGCTCAGACCTGGAAAAATGATGAGCAGTACATTCAGAAATTTGCGGCGTATGCTGTTGAGGAAATGGAAAAATACAAGATTCCTGCCTCTATTACTTTAGCGCAGGGACTTTTGGAAACCGGTGGCGGACAGAGCCGCCTCGCACAGATTGGTAAAAACCACTTCGGCATTAAATGTAAAGAAGACTGGACGGGCAAGACGATGAAACATACCGATGATGCACCGAATGAATGCTTCCGTGTATACGATGATCCGAAAGAATCCTATGAAGACCACTCAAAATTTCTGGCTTACCGAAAATATTACGTGAATCTCTTCAAGCTCGATATGAAAGATTACAAAGCCTGGGCACATGGACTGAAGAAAGCGGGATATGCTACAAATCCCCGTTACGCCTATATCTTGATCGATAAAATTGAAAAAAATAAACTTTACGAATTCGACAATACCAATTCAAAAGAAGTGCTGTACACCGTTCTGAAATTGTATCCGGGACTGCGTGATGATAAAATCTTCATGGCACAGCTTGACCAGAGTAAAGCTTCCTCGAAACCTGTGACCGTAAAAGTTCCGTACGAACAGACGTCGTATGCGAAGCAGCAGCAGACTGTTGAAAGGATTAAGACAAGAGCAGAAATCCTCAATTCAATTCTGGTAAAAAACCATCCGAACGGTGGAAAAAAATTTGTGATTATCCCCGAAGATGCTGAATTGAGTCTTGTTTCAAAGAAATTCGGGATTTCCGAAAGCAAACTCATGAAATGGAACGAACTAGACGGTACCCAGCTGCGCAGGAACGATGTCCTGTTCCTGGAATCCAAATCTTCCAGCGGAAATGTAGCCAGCTACAAAACCAAGGTTGGCGAATCCATGCATGATGTTTCCCAGAAGTTCGGCATTAAACTCAGCAAATTGTATTCTAAAAACAGAATGGCTTTCGGTGAACAGCCCAAAGCCGGACAGCTCATCTACCTTCAGGACAAAAAGCCCCGAAGCTGATCTGCATCCATCACCCATCATCCATCACCCCACATCTAACACCCAACAATAAAATGTTATACCAAAGAAGTTCAGCTTTATTCGATGAAGCGTACCAATATATTCCGGGCGGCGTGAATTCCCCCGTGCGTGCCTTTAAATCTGTAGGCGGCGTTCCCATTTTTATGAAATCTGCGAAAGGCGCGTATATGACCGACGCCGATGACAATGTATATATCGACTATATTAATTCATGGGGACCGGCGATTTTAGGACATACACATCCTGAAGTTCTGGAAGCCATCAAGAAGCAGGCAGAAAACGGATTTTCCTACGGAACACCTTCCGAACTGGAAACAGAAATAGCTAAACTCATAGTGCAGAATGTGCCGAACATCGACCAGATCAGAATGGTTTCTTCGGGAACTGAAGCCTGTATGAGCGCGATTCGTCTCGCAAGAGGTTTTACCGGAAGAGATAAATTTATCAAATTCGAAGGCTGTTATCACGGTCATTCCGATTCATTTTTAATTAAAGCCGGAAGCGGTGCTGCCACTTTCGGGAATCCCAATTCTCCGGGGGTTACCGCCGGAACAGCAAAAGACACTTTGTTAGCGAGATATAACGATATCGAACAGGTGGAAGATCTATTCCGCCACAATCAGGGTGAAATTGCCGCAATTATTGTGGAACCGGTTGCCGGAAACATGGGCTGCGTATTGCCTGAAAACAATTTCCTGCAGAATTTAAGAAAACTCTGTGACGAAAACGGAGCTTTGCTGATTTTCGATGAAGTGATGACCGGTTTCCGTTTAGGTTTTGGCGGAGCGCAGGAAGTTTATGACGTGAAAGCCGATTTGGTCACTTACGGAAAAGTGATCGGTGGCGGACTTCCCGTAGGAGCTTTTGCCGGACGAAATGAAATTATGGATCACCTTGCTCCGAAAGGCGCAGTATATCAGGCCGGAACTTTAAGCGGAAATCCACTCGCTATGAGAGCGGGTTTGACAACGCTGGAACTGATCAGAAAAGATGAAAATTTCTATCAGAACATCAATAAAACGGCAGAAACCCTAGATTTCGAAATCGGAAAGATTCTGAATTCAAAAAGTATTGAACACCGCATCAACCGAAAAGGTTCCATGATGAGTGTCTTTTTCCATATCAATGCAGTTTCTAATTTTGACGAAGCTGCGCAGGCCAATCACTCGCTGTTCAATAATTTCTTTCATTTTCTGCTTGAAAAGGGAATTTACCTTCCACCAAGCGGTTACGAAACCTGGTTTATTTCCGACGCGATCAAAGAAAAGGAAATTGACAGAACTCTGGAAGTCATCCGAAAATTTGAGTATTCTTAAATTAAAAAAGGAATAATAAAAAATATCAGTTTGCCGTTATCCGATAAAATTAAGAAGCGATGAAAAGGAAAATCTTAAACTTATTAGGAATTTCATGGATTGTGACGACAATTGGTTTTGTAATGGACGGAGATCCTACAGTGCCAGGTGTACTGTTAAGACTTACGGAGTTTTTCTTCATGTTAGGAATTGTGTTCTTAATTCTGTCCGTTTTTTATTTCGGAAGTCTGTTTGTTAGAAGCAGTTTTCGAAAATTAATCAAGTGAAACTGAAACATACATCAACAAAAAGCCAACTGCAAGAGTTGGCTTTTTTCTTAAGGTTTCGCTCTTTCATATTGTGGAGGGAAGAAGCAATTGTCTTTATTTTTAAAAGAACCCCGAACCGGAAGGTAAGGATTTCTTAGAATTTCGCGGGCGACAAAAATCAAGTCGGCCTGCTGATTCTGTAGAATTTCCTCGGCCTGTTTTGCTGTTTTTATCATTCCTACAGCGCCGGTGGCAATTTCTGCATCTTTTTTAACAGCTTCCGCCAATGGAACCTGGTAGCCGTCAAACAGGGAAATTTTTACGCCATGGATATTTCCACCGCTGGAAACATCGATGAGGTCAACACCTTTTTCCTTTAAAATCCTGGCTAATTCTACACTGTCTTTAATGTTCCATCCGTTTGTGGCATATTCCGTTCCTGAAATTCTTACGAATAACGGGTGATTTTCATCAAGAACGTCATTTACCGCTTCCACAATTTCCAGTAAAAACCGGATTCTGTTTTCAAAACTTCCTCCATATTCATCGGTTCTGGTATTGGATAAAGGGGAAAGAAACTGATGGATTAAATAGCCGTGAGCCGCATGAATCTCAATCAGATCAAACCCAGCATTTATTGCTCTGGCTGCAGCTTCTTTAAAATGCTGTACTAAATCCTTAATTTCTTCCACCGTTAATTCATGGGGAATTCTTTCACTTTCTTCATAAGGAATTGGGGAAGGAGCTACGGTTTCCCAGCCTTCTTCTAAAGAAATCTGTTTTCCGTTCCAGGTAGAGGCCTTTCTTCCGGCATGCGCAAGCTGAATCCCGATTTTGCTGTCAGAATTTTCATGCACAATTTTCGCGATTTTTGAAAGCGCTGCGGCCTGTTCATCATTCCAGATTCCCATACACTTATTGGTAATTCTTCCTTCAGGCACCACACCGGTAGCTTCCACGATAATCAAACCTGTGCCGCCCTGCGCACGGCTTCCGTAATGAAGCAGGTGAAAATCATTGGCAACGCCGTTTTCGGAGGAATACATACACATGGGAGACATTACCCAGCGGTTTTTAATTTCTAAATTCCTGAATTGTATTGGAGTATAAAGCATAAATAATTTGAATTTTTAAAAGGTCAAAGTTAAGGAATCATCGTCAGTCTTTGGCGCAGGTTTATTCACTGATTTGCAATCATCGATATAGACAAATTAAAAAGAGGCTTCTCTAAAGAAACCTCTCATTATAATATAACAAATCTTTTATGCAGGCAAAGGATTCATTTCGCGATCCCAGAACCGGTGCAGGATAATAGAGCCGGCAAAGAGCTTAAGATCTCCGTCAGTTACGATTCCGTCTGCGGGAAGAGTGAGGCCGCGGACTGCTTTTTCTAAAAGTTCCGAGCCGTTATCGTCAGTACCGAAAGGTTTACAGTGCTTGTAGGCTTCCGCGATGAAGTGAAGCGCGCCCGCATGTTCCATCAGGGTATTTACACTGTCGCCGCCCGGAATATAAACCGCGTCAAATATTACCGAAGCAGCCGTAAGCAAGCTGTCATCCACAGGATATTGATCGCCTGACTGCGTGGTAACAAAACCATGTCTCGGAGCAATAATCTGTACTAAGGCATCCATCTCGCACAGTTCTTTTTTAACTCTGGTGAAGGCCTCATCGTTCACTCCATCAGCAGTAAGGATTGCAATTCTCCGCGCTTTAATATTGGTCGGCAGTTTATTCGCCATGCTTACGGATGGTGCTTCGCTGATCGGAAGTTCTACTTTTAAAGAGTGATGTTCATCCGGATTTCCGTCGGCAGGAATACTGTCGGTAATCGGCTGAGGCAACCTTTCAGGAACAAGTCCCAAATGATGAGCTACCTGGTTTGCAAGATCTTCATCCACTTCAAGCAGCATGTTCACCATTCTCTGTCTGATCGGCACCCGCTGAACTTTTCCAAGTTCAAAAGAGAATGCATTCTGGATGTGGCGCTTTTCGTGCAATGTCATGCTGTTATAAAACAGGGTAGGCTGGCTGAAATGGTCGAAGAAACTTTTGCTTCTTTTTCTGATTTTGGAGGAATCGATGCGTTCTTCAAAGGATGCGAATCCGCCTTCCTTAATCATCGCCTGAAACGGACATCCCTGAGCCATGGAATTCGGGTGATAAGAAACTTTTCCTTTCGGAATCTGCATGCGGTGAATACCGTCGCGCTGGTTATTGGTTACATCCGGGATCGCTCTGTTGATTGGAATTTCATGGAAGTTCGGTCCGCCAAGCCTTGAAAGTTGGGTGTCGGTATAAGAGAATAATCTTCCCTGTAAAAGCGGGTCATTGGTGAAATCGATGCCGGGAACAACATGCCCCGGATGGAAAGCCACCTGCTCGGTTTCTGCGAAGAAATTGTCGGGATTTCGGTTTAAAGTCATCTTCCCGATAATTTCCACAGGAACCATTTCCTCCGGAATCATTTTGGTAGGATCCAGCAAGTCGAAAGGGAATTTATGCTCATCTTCCTGAGGAATGATCTGCACGCCGAGTTCCCATTCCGGATACATTCCCTTTTCAATAGCATCCCAAAGGTCGCGGCGGTGGAAATCGGTATCTTTTCCGGCAAGTCTCTGAGCTTCGTCCCATGCAAGACCTAAAACGCCCTGCAGCGGTTTCCAGTGGAATTTGACGAAATGCGACTGGCCCTCATCATTAATAAATCTAAAGGTATGAATTCCAAAACCTTCCATCGCACGAAGCGTTCTTGGAATCGCCCTATCACTCATAAGCCACATGATATTGTGCATGGCTTCGGGCATTAAAGAAATGAAATCCCAGAATGTGTCGTGTGCGGAAGCTGCCTGCGGAATTTCGTTATCCGGTTCAGGCTTTACCGCATGAACGAGATCCGGAAATTTCATGGCATCCTGAATGAAAAATACAGGGGTGTTATTCCCGACCAAATCATAATTGCCTTCCTGAGTATAAAATTTTACGGCGAAACCACGGATGTCGCGGGGTAAATCAGTAGATCCCCGACTGCCTTGTACGGTAGAAAACCGAACAAATACCGGTGTTTTAACCGTGGTATCATTCAAGAATTTTGCTTTCGTATATTTACCTAAAGGTTTGTACAGCTGAAATTCGCCGTGTGCCCCGGACCCTCTCGCATGAACGATCCTTTCCGGAATTCTTTCATGGTCAAAATGGGTCATTTTTTCCCGGAAAATAAAATCTTCCAGAAGAGATGGTCCTCGGTCGCCTGCTTTCAGGGAGTTTTGATCATCATTGATTTTGATTCCCTGATTGGTCGTCATAAATTCGCCGTGGTCATCAACTTTATATTTTCCGAGCTGTTCTACTTTTGGGTTTGCGCCATTTTCAAACGGCTCCTGTTCGTTAATTTTCATAGTAGTGATTTGTTGGTTATACAGCGTTTATATCTTTGGATTTATGTTTACCCGCCGCGGCCTGAGAATTCAGGTTGGTATCTGCGATGGTGGTAAGTACGCAGTCTGATTTTTTTTCTTCGCCTAAAGTACGAAGCAGCAGATCAAGTGCTTCTTTTTCATTAAGCACTTTTGCATAGGCGCAAAGCGTTCCGTAGCTGGCGATTTCGTAATGCTCTACTTTTTGAGAACTTCCGATAATGGCAGCATCGCGAACCGGACCTTCGGCTGCACCCGAAACGGTTTCCCTTCCTTCTTCCAGTATTCCCTCAATCGCAGGACATTTTTTGGCTTCGGCTTTCATTCCCATGGAGGCGAATGCTTCTTCCAGCCGAACTACCTGTTGTTTAGTCTGCGCCAAATGATCTTTAATAGCCGTTTTGAGTTTTGGATCTGATGCATTTTCATACATTTCGGGAAGTGCTTTTACTAATGCATTTTCCGCATAATAAATGTCCTTCAAACCGTCAGTGAAAAGGTCACGCAGCTGCATGGCACCGCCATTAGCCTGTTTCTTCGGAGGAGTTGTTTTTTTCTTTTCCATTTTAATTTTTTTATTAATGTTTGAATTTGGCTGCTTATGAAATCCTATTTAGCCGCAATCTTGAGATTTAATAAAGATTACTATAGAAGAAAGCTATCAGAATGTAGTTTTCAGCATCAATTTTTAAACCAAAGAATTAGAGGCACGAGTTAAAATTTTCCTAAGACCGCCAGTAATGCTGTTGATTTATAGGAGATTCATTTTGCCAATCTGTTAGCGCTGTAGAGCTAATAATTGAAAAATAAAAGGTATCTTTACTCCCCAATTTTTTTAAATGGAAAAAGAATTAAAAATCAGTTTTGAAGCGATCAGGAATTACGACAGTCTTGATGATACCGAGAAGAAACTCTTTGACGAAGCAAAAAAGATCAGAGAGAATGCATACGCTCCATATTCTCATTTTCATGTCGGATGTGCGGTTTTGTTAGAAAACGGCGAAATCATTACAGGAAGTAACCAGGAGAATGCGGCATATCCCTCCGGGCTGTGCGCCGAGCGAACCACTATTTTCTGGACAGCTGCTAATTTCCCCAACGTGAAGATGAAGAAACTGTTTGTGATTGGTGCGCCAAAAGATGCCTTGTCATCAACACCAATTCCGCCGTGTGGATCGTGCCGGCAGTCGATCCTGGAATACGAAGCCAAACAGCAGGAAGGAATTGAGATTTATTTTGCATCACTGGACGGTGAAATCTTCAAAACCAAATCAATCCGCGACCTGCTTCCGTTTTCCTTTGATTCATCTTATCTTTAGTATTTTCAAAACTAAGTTCAAACAAGTAGTATTATGAGAATCGCAGCAATCGATATCGGGAGTAATGCAGCCCGGCTTCTGATTAACGAAGTCACCGAGCCTAAAAAAGGCAAGCCGGAGTTTATGAAACTTAATCTGTTAAGAATTCCGCTGCGTTTGGGGATGGATGTTTTTACTCACGGGAAGATCGGTGCTGAGAGGGAGGAAATGGTAATCAGTTCGATGAAGGTTTTCAGCGATCTCATGAAAATCTATAAAGTGGAACATTACCGTGCTTGCGCCACCAGTGCGATGCGCGACGCTAAAAACGGTGTGGAAATCATTAATGCTGTAAAGGAAACTTCCGGAATCAGTATTGAAATCATTTCAGGCGACGAGGAAGCCACACTTATTTACGAAAATCACGTGGCGGAAGGTCTTGATAAAGATTCAGCCTATCTTTATATTGATGTAGGTGGCGGATCCACAGAATTGACTTTCTACGAAAACGGAGAAATGAAATATGAACATTCCTTCAATATCGGTACAATACGACTGCTGAATAATCTGGTGAAAGAAGAGCACTGGAAAGAAATGAAAGAAGAAATCCGTAAAAACATCAACAGTAAAAAACCTGTAGTAGCGATAGGTTCCGGCGGAAACATCAATAAAATATTTTCGATGAGCAAGACAAAAGACGGAAAACCGATGTCTACAGCCTACCTGAAAAAGTATTATAAAGAAATGAATGGCCTTACCGTAACGGAAAGAATGAGCAAATTCGGACTCAGGGAAGACCGCGCCGATGTTCTGGTTCCTGCCTTGGAAATTTTCAATAATGTAATGAACTGGGGAGATATCGACAAAATATTCGTTCCGAAAATTTCGGTGGCCGACGGTTTAATCCATCGGATTTACGATAATCTGAAAAAGAATTAATACAATTATTTTTTACCTAATTCAATCACTTCCAGATTTTCGATTTGGTCTTTGTTGATTTCGAACCGCATCATCGTCCGCATTTGGTGCCAGCCGACTTTTCCCATAGCGCCGGGATTCAGGTGCAGAAGATTGTTTTTCTTATCGAACATCGCCTTCAGAATGTGTGAATGTCCTGAAATAAAGAGTTTCGGAGTCTGTTCCTCAATTTCTTTTTTCGCCAGCGGAGTGTATTTTCCGGGATAACCGCCGATGTGAATCATCAAAACTTCTACCTCTTCACATTTAAATCGTAAAACTTCAGGAAAAATTTTTCGGATTTCTGTCCCGTCTATGTTTCCATAAACGCCGCGCAGAGGTTTTATCTTCTCCAATTTTTCAATTACTTCCATGTTTCCGAAATCTCCGCAGTGCCATATTTCATCTGCCTGTTTAGCGTAATCTAAAATACGGTCATCGATATAGGAATGAGAGTCGGAGAGGAGCAGAATCTTTTTCATAAAAGACAAATTACTTTATTTTTCTTCACTTTTCCGAATTTAATTTTAGAAATTTGCAGCCATGCGATATTTCATTGAATTTTCTTACTGCGGAAAAAACTATTTTGGTTATCAGATACAGCCCAGGGAAATTTCTGTTCAGCAGGAACTTGAAAAAGCACTTTCAACTTTGCTCAGGCAGGAAATTAAAACTACCGGAGCCGGAAGGACCGACACCGGAGTGCATGCAACAAAAATGTTCGCGCATTTCGATACTGATATAAAACCAGATCAGAATTTAGTTTACAAGCTCAACAGTTTTCTTCCGGATGACATCGCAGTGAAGAAAATTTTTGAAGTGAAAGATGATTTTCATGCCAGATTCAATGCCACGTACCGCACTTATGAATATTATATTTCATCAGAAAAAAATCCCTTTGCTCAGGATTCTTCCTGGCAGATGTGGCGACGTAAACTCGATATCGATCAAATGAATGAAGCCTGCAAAATTCTTTTTGAATATGAAGATTTTACCAGTTTCGCCAAACTTCACACCGATAATAAAACCAATAACTGCCGAATTTACAAAGCAATTTGGGAACAGAACGGAGCTGAACTGAAATTCACCATTTCTGCAGACCGTTTTTTAAGAAATATGGTAAGAGCAATCGTTGGAACGATGGTAGAAATTGGGAACGGCAAAATTAAACCGGAAGATTTACGAAAAATCATCGAGAAAAAAGACCGGAATTCGGCAGGAACTTCCGCACCACCGCAAGGTTTGTTTTTGGTGGATGTGGGTTATAATTTTTAAAACTGACAGATGATAGGAATTTTTATTTTGATTTTTGCGTACCGGTATTATGCTTCTCTGGCTGAAAGGTTTGGTAAAGTAAAATGGCAGTACGGACTTCTGGCAATTGGTATATATTTGGGAACACAGCTGTTTTTCGGTTTATTTTACGGAATTTATCTTGCATTAACAGATCCGGAAGAAATCGATAACATTAATTATACAGGATTTTCCGGCGTGAATTTAATTGGCTGGCTCCTTTCCATTGCTGCGGTATATGGGATTTATAAATTTTTAGAAAACAGATTTCTGAAAGAACGCCTGAAAGGTCCAGCAATTGAAATTCAGGATATCGGAAAGAAAGAGGATTAAAATATGAAGAAACAAAGCACCTGGGATATAATCAAGAGACTCTTTAAGATTGGGATGAAATTCCGGTCGTGGTTTATCATTACGCTGATAATTTCCATCGTTTTATCGGTAATTTCCACGTACCGGCCGTATCTTACGATGCAGATTGTAGATACAGACATCATCAAACTTAAAGACGAAGGTTCGATGATGAAGCACATCTATATTCTGGTAGCTTTGGTTTTTGGCGAAACGATTCTGAATTTTTTCCTCGTTTATTTTTCAAACTTCATTTCTCAGAATGTCATCCGCGATATCCGCGAAAGGCTTTATCATAAACTCATTTATTTCCGTACCTCATTTTTCGATAAGACCGCGATCGGGCAGCTTGTGACGAGAGCCGTGGGTGATGTAGAAACCATTTCAACAGTTTATACTGATGGTTTTCTGATGGTTTTCGGTGATATTCTCCGAATTGTTTTTGTGCTGATCATGATGTTTCAGGTTGATGTACATTTAAGTTACATTTCACTGGCAATTCTTCCGCTGATGGTTGTGATCACAAGGTTCTTCCAGAAAAAACTAAGAATGGCTTTCGGAGATGAAAGAACCTGGACGGCCAATCAAAACTCATTTGTACAGGAGCGCTTGCAGGGAATGTCTTTGATTCAGGTCTTCAACCGCCAGCAGGCAGAATTTAAGAAATTTGATCAGATTAATATTACGTTAAAGGCTGCATTGCTCAGAACCGTATTTATATTTTCGCTGTTTTTTCCGGTTGTGGAATTGATTTCGTCGCTATTCATAGGATTTATCCTTTTCTATGGCGGATATATCACGATTTCTGCAGGAGTGGTTATTGCCTTTATTCAGTATATCTCAATGTTGATCCGTCCGCTGAGACAAATTGCCGACCGTTTCAATAATATACAGCGGGGCATCGTAGGCGCTGAAAGGGTTCTGGGTGTAATGGATGAAGATTTTGCGCTGCCCAACGAAGGCAAAGTAATGAAAGATCATTTTGACGGAAAGATTGAATTTAAGGACGTGTATTTTTCCTACGATGAAAATCAGGACGTATTAAAAGGGATCAGTTTCAAAGTGAATCCTGGTGAAACCGTCGCGATTGTTGGAGCCACCGGAGCGGGAAAATCTACCATCATCAGTTTAATTACGAGGCTTTATGATATTAATTCAGGGCAGATTCTTCTGGATGACGTTGCCTTAAAAGATTATGAACTCTATAATTTAAGAAGCCATATCGGCGTGGTGCTGCAGGACGTATTCCTTTTCCACGGTACCATTTTCGAAAATTTGGCTTTTGGAGACGAAACCGTGACTTTAGAAAAAATTAAAAGCGTAGCAAAAGATATTGAGGTTGATGATTTCATCGAAAGTCTTCCCGGCGGGTACGATTATGTAGTGCGTGAAAGAGGTTCTTCGATTTCCCTCGGACAACGTCAGCTGCTTTCATTTTTACGTGCCTACCTTTCTGACCCGAAAATTCTGATACTGGATGAAGCAACTTCTTCCATCGACCACGAAAGTGAAAAGCTTATCCAGAGAGCAACGGAGAAAATTACAAAAAACAGGACTTCAATCATTATTGCGCACAGGCTTTCGACCATTGAAAAAGCCGATAAAATTATTGTCATGGAACACGGCAAAATTGTTGAAGAGGGCAAACACCTTGAACTTCTTGATAAAAACGGATATTATTCCACCCTTTACCGGGCGCAGCTGAAACGCGATGTTGCAGAAAGTGAAGCATAATAAAAGCGCCGGAATTATTTCCGGCGCTTTTATTTTAAATGTTATGATTTTTTAGTTTCCTACAATTGTTTTTGCTGTGACGAATTCTTTAAGCGCGATCATCGAGAGCTCGGTTCCGTAACCTGAAGATTTTGCACCTCCGAACGGAAGTCTTGGATCTGAGCTTGTTTCTTTATTAATGCTTACCGTTCCCGATTCCAGATTCTGAATAAAGAATTCCTGCCTTTTTTTAGTCTTAGTCCAAACCGAATTGGCAAGACCGAAAGGAATATCGTTCGCCAGTTTCAGGGCATCTTCATCATTCTTGGCAATCATCACCATACCCAAGGGACCGAAAAGTTCTTCCAGCAGGATAGGATTTCCTTTTTTTACACGGATTAAGCCAGGCTCGAAAGCCTGATCAGAAATGCGCTTCAACGGTAAAATAATTTCCGCTCCGTTTTTCAGGGCTTTTTTATATTGCTTTTCAAGTTCATCAGCAAGATCCGGTCTGGCCATTCCACTTAGATTAGTCTCTTTTTTCAAAGGATTTCCGGGGATGTATTTTTGGTACTCCGTAATAAATAGGGGTAAAAATTCTTTTTCAATATTTTTCTGAATGATAAAACGTTTTGCGGCATTGCAGGCCTGTCCGCAGTTTTGGAGTCTCGCCTTGGCACCGCTTTCTGCAGCTTTCTTCAGATTGGCATCATCCAGAACAATAAAGGCATCACTTCCTCCCAGTTCAAGGAGCGATTTTTTAATGTTTTTTCCTGCGATCGACGCAACTTCAGCGCCGGCTTTCTCGCTTCCGGTTAAACTGACTCCTTTTATAAGGGGATTTTCCAGAACCGTTTTAACTTCGGCATGACCGATCTCTAAATTTTGAAATATCCCTTTGGGGAATCCGGCTTCCAGAAAAAGTTTCTCGATCATTTTTCCGCTCCCGAAACAGATTGAAGCGTGCTTCAGAACTACTGTATTTCCAGCAAGAATGGCGGGAACAGCAAACCTCAGAACCTGCCAGAACGGAAAATTCCAGGGCATTACTCCCAGAATCACTCCCATTGGAGAATAATGGATCTCGGAGAGTTTGTATTCTGTTTTTATCTTTTCGGGTTTCAGTATGTTTTCTGCGTTGGCGTAGAATCTCGCCATCAGTGCACATTTTTCAACTTCCGCGATGGATTGAGAAACCGGTTTGTTCATCTCTCTGGTGATGTTCTTGCCAAATTTTTCAGCATTCTTTTCCAGAAGGTTAGCCAGTTTTATAAGATGCTTCTGTTTTGTAGAAAAAGGAATATCCCGCCACTGGAGAAAAGATTGATGAGCGGAATCTATTTTTTTAGATAAAATCATTGTTTATTGATGTTTGAATTTATAGAAATTTCGTGCTAAATGAATTCGCACGCAATTCGTATTACAGCAAAGATAGTAAAAGAAGCAAAAACCATGATCGCTGTCCGCTTATTATAGTTATAGCCGTGGTGACAATTGAGAGGCCGGTGCGTGATGCCCGAATAAGTTGTTTGAAAGATTTGAGATTATGATAATTTTGAGTAATTTTGAAAAATAAAATTTAAAAAAATGAATACACCTTCTGAATTAAAGTACACAAAAGACCACGAATGGGTTAGAATTGATGGGGACACCGCAACAATTGGGATTACAGATTTCGCACAGGGCGAGTTGGGTGATATTGTTTTTGTAGATGTAGATTCTGTGGATGATGAACTTTCTGCAGGAGATGTTTTCGGCAGTGTAGAAGCTGTGAAAACTGTTTCAGACCTTTTCTTGCCGGTAAGTGGTACGGTAACAGAGTTCAACACAGAGCTTGAAGACCAGCCCGAACTTCTTAACACAGATCCATATGGCAAAGGCTGGATCATTAAATTGACGATTGCAGAGGGAGCAGATATGTCTGAACTGATTACTGCAGAGCAATACCAGGAGTCTCTTGGATAAAATATCGAAAATATTTATTAAGATTTTGCCCATTTATTGGGCATTTCTTACTTTTATGCTCCTCAGGCCTGGTGTGGAAAATTTAGAATATGCCTTTATGTTTGATGGGATTGATAAGATTCTGCATCTTACGATTTTCGCGATGTTGGGATTTTGTTTTACTGCAGCCTTCCCAAAAGTGAAATTTATTTTGTTCTTTCAGATTATGCTGAGCTACTCTATACTCACTGAAATTCTTCAGGATGAAATGGGCTGGGGCAGGTCTATGGAAGTTTTGGATTTGGTAGCAGATACAGTAGGGGTGCTTGCGGGATATTATATCTTTACCAAAGTAAAAAGCCTCACCCTTTAGATAAGTATACCAAAATAGAGTCCCGCTTATGGCGGGATTTTTTTGTTATATAAATAAGGATAGTTTTATCTACAAGGTTTTCTGATATACTATATATCTACTATATAGCAGAATTTCTTCAATGATCTTGTGATAGGTTTTGGTTGGTTTGTATTATTGTATTCCTGTTCAAAAATTTTTGTCACAGATTTTCAGTACTTTGAGTAATTG